>NZ_PPEL01000010.1 GCF_002899695.1 Rubneribacter badeniensis | reverse complement strand
TGGTACCGGGAGGGGAGGCTGAAGGCGTTCGACGAGGGAGGGCGCAAGGTGTACGATACGATAGCCGGCCGCAGGAGGCGGCTGGGGCTGGCCGCCTAGGCCGTCCGGAAAAACGTCCGCACCCCCGGAACTCGGAAAAAGCACGGCTCGCATTCTTCGATCAGGGGTTTCGCCGATCACGCCGAGGAGGCCGCACGCCCATGCGGGCGAAATCTCCGGATTCGAGGCCCCGACCGCCCGAAGGCGAACGCTCAAACAGCTCCTTCCCCGCCCCGATAAACACCCGGAAACCGCGCATTCGCCCCAGTCCCAGCTTTGAAACCTCCGCACAAACCACATCTTCGCTTCCGCAAAGCGAAGGCGAGCCTCGCAACGCGAGGAGGGACGGCGCCTTCGACGGCGGCGCACCGCACCCCGCCGTGCCGCAAAGACCCGGCGACAAGATCTGCGGCACCTCGTCCCGCCGTGCCACAAGGAGCGACAGCGGCTACATCCGCGGCACCGCGCCCCGCCGTGCCGCGTCGCCATCTGCGCGGGCAGACCGCGTCGGCAGCGTGGTATACTCTGACCTCGTTGTGAAACGCTGCATCGGGAGGCGGCGACGCCCGCCTTGCCCGAGCGCAGCTCGTCGGAAGGGACGAATGTGACCACCTTGGCGAAGAACCTCCCCGGCTTGGCCGTCTGCCTTGCCATCGCCGTGCCGTGTTGGATCGTCGGACAGCTGTTTCCCCTTGTCGGAGGGCCGGTGTTCGCCATTTTGGCGGGCATGGCCATCGCCGCGGTATGGAAGCAGCCCACGCGCCGCCGCACGCAACCCGGCATCGCGTTCACCGGCAAGAAAGTGCTCCAGGCAGCTGTCGTGCTGCTGGGCTTCGGATTGAACCTCGCGCAGATCGCCCAGGTGGGCTTGACGTCGCTGCCCATCATCTGCTCCACCATCGCCACGGCCCTCGTCACGGCCTACGTGCTGCACAAGCTGCTGCGCATGCCCACGGGCATATCGACGCTCGTGGGCGTGGGCTCGTCCATCTGCGGCGGCTCGGCCATCGCGGCCACCGCGCAGGTCATCAAGGCCAAGGACGAGGACGTGGCCCAGGCCATTTCGGTCATCTTCCTGTTCAACGTGCTGGCCGCGCTCGTCTTCCCCTCGCTCGGCGGGGCGCTCGGCATGTCCAACGACGGCTTCGGCCTGTTCGCCGGCACCGCGGTGAACGACACCTCGTCGGTGACGGCCGCCGCGGCGGCCTGGGACGGTATGCACCCGGGGTCGAACGCGCTCGACTACGCCACCATCGTGAAGCTCACGCGCACGCTCGCCATCATCCCCATCACGCTCGTGCTGGGCATCTGGATGGCACGGCAGGAGAGCCGCGATCCCCTCGCGTCGGAAGCTCGCGAGAACAGCGCGGCCAAACCTGCGGGCAAGCTGGGCAACTTCAGTTTGCGGCGCGCGCTTCCCCTGTTCATCGTGCTGTTTTTGGCGGCCTCTGTCATCACCACCGCCGCCGCGTCAGCCGGAGCCGATCCGGCGCTGTTCGAGCCGCTCAAGACGCTGTCGAAGTTCTTCATCGTCATGGCCATGGCAGCCATCGGCCTGAACACCGACGTCGTGCACCTCGTGAAGTCGGGCGGCAAGCCCATCCTCATGGGGTTCGCCTGCTGGGTTGCCATCACCGCCGTCAGCTTGGGAATGCAGCACGCGCTCGGACTGTGGTGAGGTCGCAGGAGATGTGGCGGCATCCCGCCCCGTTGTCACAGGAGATGTGACAACATCCCCGTCCCATTGTCACACCGTTGTCACATGATGAGGTCGTAGGGGATGTGACATTATCTCCGCCCCGTTGTCACATTGTCGCCGCATAGAAGAAGGCCCCGGCACTGCCGGGGCCTTCGCTTCCTCACAGCCCTTTCGAGTACTCGGCCCACCAGGCCAGCACCTGGTTGCGCAGCTCGTCGGGAGTGCCGTCGTTGTTGAACACCACGTCGGCCGCCTCGATGCGGTCCGCGTCGGTGATCTGCTGCGCGATACGGCGGCGCACGTCGGCCTCCTCCCAGCCCGCCTTCACCGCGCGCTCGATGCGCATGTCGAGCGGCGCGAGCACCGCCATGACCACGTCCGCGTCGTAGGCAAGCGACGTCTGCCGGTTCTTGAACACGGAATGCTCCACCACCACGGCCACATGCCCCTCGCTCTCAAGCTCGGCCACGCGATCGGTGAACGCCTCCTCGATGCGCGGAAGCGTGATGCGGTTGAGCTTGCGGGTCTCAGCCGGGTTCACGAACGCCTTGGCCGCAAGCGCGCTGCGGACGATCTCGCCGTCGGGACCCAGGATGTCCGCGCCGAACGTCTCGACCAGCTCCCCTTTCACCGTGTCCCACAAAAGCACGTCGTGCCCCACCTGGTCAAGATCGATATGGGGAAGGCCCTGGTCGACGAGCGCCTTGCGCGCGGTCGACTTGCCGGCGCCCATGCCGCCGATGATGAACAGCTTCTTCATGCTTGCTCTACCTCCTCGATCATGCCGCCCCCGAGCACGGTGTCGCCCTCGTACAGAACGGCATACTGGCCCGGTGCCGTCGTCGGCTGCGGCGTTCGCATCGCGATACGCACGCCTTGTCCGTTTTGCGGTTCTATGATACACGGTGTCGCGCGGCTTCGGTAGCGCAGTTTCGCCATCGCGGCGCGCGGACCGTCCAGCGTGGCGAACGCCTGCCAGTTCATGCGCCCCGTGCGCACCGCTTTCGCAAGCGCCTCCTCGGCGAACCCCACCACCAGCTCGTTGGAGTCCGCGCGCTTCTCCACCACGTAGTACGGCGCGGCGGCGGCGATGCCGATGCCCTTGCGCTGCCCCACCGTGTAGCCGGGCAGCCCCGCATGCCGCCCGAGCACCCTTCCCGAGCGATCCACGATGTCGCCCGGTTCGCCCGCCGCACCCCGTGCCCGCAAAAAATCGCGGTAGTCGCCCTCGATGAAGCAGACGTCCTGGCTCTCGGGCTTCTCGGCCACAGAGAGGCCCAGGTCGGCAGCCAAGACGCGCACCTCAGGCTTCGTCATGGCACCGAGCGGGAGCGTCAGGCGCGCAAGCTGCTCTTGCGAGAGCAGCGCGAGCATGTAGCTTTGATCCTTGCGCGCATCGAGAGCGGTCTTCACCACGAAGCGCCCGGTCTCCCGAAGCTGCGCGATGCGCGCGTAATGACCGGTGGCCACGCGCGCACAGCCCAGATCGTCCGCAACCGCCACGAGCGCCGGCAGCTTGCAGGCGGCGTTGCACCCGACGCAGGGGCTCGGCGTGAGGCCGCGCCCGTACGCGTCGACGAACGGCGCGACCACCTGGCGCTCGAACGCTCCCGTGCAGTCGCGCTCCACATGCGCGATGCCGAGCCGCCCGCATACGGCGGCGGCGTCGGAAGCGGCAGCGGCAGATGCCTCGTCGTCATGGAAGCGGCAGGTCACCCCCACCACCTCGTATCCGGCGCGCATGAGCAGCGCCGCCGACACCGCGCTGTCCACGCCACCGCTCATCCCGAGCGCGATGCGGCCTTCGCGCGCCATGGCCGCCCTCCTTTCAATTGGCTCCCGAACGAAAAAGCGGGGCCGACAGAGGTCGGCCCCGCTTCGCTCACCCTGCGCGAGAGGTTACTCCGCAGCCTGCTCCTCGGCAGGAGCGTCCTTCTTCTTGGCCGGCTTCTCCTCGGCCTGGATGGACTCGTCCACCTCGATCTCGAAGCCCAGCTCGGCCGCAGCGGCCTTCATGGACAGCGAGATGCGGCGACGATCGGGGTTGATCTCCATGACCTTCACCTTGACCTCCTGGCCGGCCTTCACGACCTGAGCCGGGGTGTCGATGTGGCGCATGGCCATCTCGGAGATGTGCACAAGACCCTCGATGGACTGGCCCAGCTCGATGAACGCGCCGAACGGCACGATCTTGGTCACCTTGCCGTCCACGATGGAGCCCACCGGATAGCTCTCGACGAGCTTGATCCACGGATCCTCCGTCGTCTGCTTGAGGCCGAGCGAGATGCGCTCGCGCTGCAGGTCGACGTCGAGCACCTCGACCTCCACCTCGTCGCCCACCTTGACGACCTCGGAGGGATGGTTGACGTGGTTCCACGACAGCTCGGAGATATGCACCAGGCCGTCGATACCGCCGAGGTCGACGAACGCGCCGAAGTCGACGATCGAGGAGACGGTGCCCTTGAGGCGCATGCCCTTCGACAGCTTCGCGAGGATCTCGGCGCGCTCGTTCTTGCGGCCCTCCTCGAGCAGCACGCGGCGGGACAGCACGACGTTGTTGCGGTTGCGATCCATCTCGATGACGCGGGCCTCGATCTCGGTGTTGAGGTACATGTCGAGATCCTTGACGCGACGAAGGTCCACCAACGACGCCGGCAGGAAGCCGCGCAGACCGATGTCGAGGATGAGGCCGCCCTTGACCACCTCGATGACCTCGCCGGTGACCACTTCGCCGGCCTTGAACTTCTCTTCGACGCGAATCCATGCACGCTCGTACTCGGCGCGCTTCTTGGACAGGATCAGACGACCGTCCTTGTCTTCCTTCTGGAGCACGAGAGCTTCGATCTTCTCGCCCAGCTCCACGATGTCGGACGGGTCGGCGTCCTTGCGGATGGACAGCTCGCGGGAGGGGATGACGCCCTCGCTCTTGAACCCGATGTCCACGAGCACCTCGTCGTGCTCGATCTTGACGACCGTGCCGTCGACCAGGTCGCCCTCGTCGAACTCGGTCAGCGTGCCGTCGATCATCGCGTTCATGTCAGCATCGGAGATGTCCTCGAAGTCGATGACAGACGTGTTCTTGATCTCGGTCAAAACGGACCCCTTTCAGTTCCTTCTCGTCGGGGACCCTTCGTCATGATTGATTGCTCGTACCATGTTCGCTTCGTGCAAGAAACTTGCCGTCCAGCAGTGCAACAAACATGTCTCGGGGGCCTACAATACCGTTCACTTGCAGGGCTCGCCCTACAAGCCGTATTAGTATAGCACAGCCGCCGCGAAGCGCATGACCCTTTTCGCCCCGCACGCGAGATTTTCTCTCAACGAAAGCAGAAGGGCCGCGAACGCGCCTGCGAATCGCCACTGCCGTCGCGCCGTCTTGCGGACGGCACTGTCGCCCCGAAGGCACGGTTTGCGGATGAAAACCGTGCCTTCGGGGCGACAGTGCGCGCGACGAGAGCGTAAGTGCGGCAGGGGCGTGGCAGGGGGACGGTGGAAGCCGTCGCCCTCCCTCCCTGCAAAGCAGAGCGCCCGCCGCCCTCTAAGAAGGCGGCGGGCGCTCGTCAAACACGAATCGCGCTTGCGACCTGAGCGACCTTAGCGCTCGTCCTCCTCCTCGTTTCCGATGTCGCGCGAGGCTTCCTTCTGCTGCGCGTTGAAGCGGTCGGCCCGCATCTGCTCGGCGAGCGTCGCCTCCAAGAACTCCTTCGGCTGGTTCACCACCACCTGCGGGAACGGAATGGAGATGTCGTACTCGTCGAAGATGAGCTTCATCTCGCGGCGCAGGTCGCGCTCAAGCTGCCCGCGGTTCTTCTCCAGGCACTGCGCGACGATGCGGATGTTCACGCTGTTGTCGGCCAGCGCCACGATGCCCTTGTAGAACGGGCCGTCCTCGATGGCGGGCAGGCGACGGCGAATGTTGGGGAACTCCTTCTCCAGGATGTTCTCCACGCGCTCGAGCGATTCACCGTACTCGATGCCCACCTCGCAGGTGGCGTACGACAGCTCCTTGGTCATGTTCACCACATCGCTCACCTCGCTGTTGCGCAGGATGATGATGTTGCCCGAGCCGTCGTTGATCTTCGTGGTGCGCACGCCGATCTCCACCACCGTGCCCGTGCGGCCGCCCACCTGGATGATGTCGCCCACGCGGAAGTCACCCTCGAAGATGATGAACAGACCGCTGATAAGGTCGCCCACGAGGTCCTTCGCGCCGAAGCTGATGGCGATGGACAGGATGCCCGCGGACGCCAGAAGCGTCGTCGTGTCGATGCCGATCACCATCAGGCAGTAGTACACCATGCCGATGATGGACACGTACTTGATGAAGCTGCTGAACAAACGGCACATCGTCTCGCCGCGCGCGCCGAACACGCTTGCCAGCAAGCGCAGCAGCTGCTGGACGAGCATGGTGATCACCATGACCACGCACGCGATCATGAGGCACGCCGTGATGGCGAACACGTTCAGACCGCGCTCCCAGTTGCCGCCCAGGATGTGGGCGAACACCGAATCGGGCGGGAACACCGCGTCCTTGAACAGCACCGCGACGCACACGGCCAGCGCGAAGATGGACACGAGCACCTTGATCACGGTGAGCACGCGCTGCTCGGCGGTCTTGTCGCCCCATCCGAGCGACCGGTAGATCCAGCGGCTCGCCGCCGACTCGGTCTTGGCGGTGCGCCCGTCGGGCATGGTCACGTCCACGACGCGCTTGCCCTCGCCGTCGCCGGACGCGCCCCCGACCGCGGCAGCGTCTGCCACGGCCCTGCCGCGCGGGCGCACTTCGAACGCCACGAGCAGAAACACGATGATCTGGCACACAAGCCCGCTCACGCCGGTGGCCACCGTGAGGGGAACGCGCTCGGTCATAAGCTCGCCCTCGGGCTGCGCCACGTAAACGTAGTAGTCGTCCGTCTCGAACGACGAGGCGTAGTAGGTCTTGCCGTCCACGGTCAGATAATCGCTGTAGCCGTTCTTCAGCTGCGCGTCGGTCATGCCGTAGCTCGTGGCCGCACGGCCCACCAGCTCGGCGTTCGGATGGTAGGCGAACGTGCCGGCCGTCTTGTCCACTGCGAAGGCGAAGCCCTCCGCGCCGATCTTCACGCCGTCGAGGATGCTGTCGATCTGCACGCTCTCAAGCAGCGTGGCAAGGCGCTGCGGGCGGATGCCCAGCTGCACGAAGCCGTCGGCGTTGCCCTGCGCGTCATGCAGCGTCACGCCGATGTACTGGCGCAGATCGCCCGACACCTCGTCGGGCTGCGGCTCCTGGATCACAAAGTCCACGCCCTGCAGCAGCTTGCGGAACTCGTAGCTCTGCTCGGCCGGATCCTCGCTCAGCACGAAGTTCGTGTAGGAGGAGTTCGTGGACTCCAGCACGCCCTCGCCGTCGAACACGTAGAGGTACTGCACCTGCAGCACGTCGGCCAACTCTTGGAGCTTGTCCTTGTCCTTGAGCTCGGCGTTGCGGTCAAGCACATAGGAGGCCACCTCGGCCTTGCTCAGGTAGCGCTCGTTGTACTGCTCCGTCAGCGCGGCCGCCTGCTCGTTGGTGCGCGCCATGCCCTCCTCGATGGTCGCCGCCCGCTCCTGCGCGTTCATGGACACGGTGGATAGCGAGAACAGCGTCTGCATGTAGAACGTGGCCACGAGCACGGCCAGAAAGCCCACGAACGACAGCACGATGGCCTTTCGGCCCACCGGCTTGTTGAAGCGCACCGGGCCGAGGTTCGCGTAGTCCTCGGGATTGTGGCCGCGTTTCTCGTCCTCGCGCATGACGAACAGGCCGTAGAGGATGACCACGGCCAGCACCGAGAAGAACACGAACAGGATCACGCCCACGGTGAGGTTGCGCGAGGAGGCCAGCTCGCTTTCGGGAACGACGCTCAGATAATACGTGTCGTCGATCTTCGACACGCCGCAGTACAGGCTCTCGCCGTTCACCGTCATCCACGAGAAGGCGCCGTCCTCGAGGTCGGCCACGTCGATGCCCAGATCGAGCGCGTCGGCGCCCACGAGGGCCTCGTCGGGATGATAGGCCACGAGGTAGTCGCGCGAGGACACGGCGAACACGTAGCCGCCCTGGCCCACGCTCACGTTGCCGAGCACGCTGTCGAGCGAGCCCGTCTCCTCCACGAGCTGGTACAGCTCGGCGGGATCCTGCTCGATCACCACCATGAGGCTATCATCGATGCGGGCGGCGTAGTAGCGCAGACGGGTCGCGCCGTCGTCGAACTCCACCTCCACCGCCTCGGAAGGCTCGCCCGTGTCGAACACGGTGCGCAGCTGGTTGTAGCGCTCGTAAGAGAAATCGGCGCGCGTGTCCTGGGCGCGGGCCACCACGGCGCCGCCGCGATCGACCACCATCACGTTGCCCACGCCGAGCAGATCCCGGTACTCGGCCATCTTGGCGTCGGTGGCCGCGAAACCCACGTTGTTGTTCGCCATGAAGGCCACGCTTTCGGCCTTGGACTGATACACCGCATCGAACGTCTCGGTGTTCTGCGCCGTCTCCTCGTCAGCCGCCGCAAGCAGGCCGGGGAGGCTCTCCATCTCGTAGCGGATGTCGGAGGTGCAGTCGTCGACGGACAGCTTGTCCTGCATCGACGAGAGGATGACGCCCATCAAGACGACGCTCGCCACGGCGAACGCGGCGAGGACGACCGCCTTGATCTTGAATGCACGGGACATGGACGGCCTCCTTCCTAGTTCCACTTGTCGATCATGCCGGCGATGGTGCCGTCGTCGAGCATCGCCTGGATCGCGTCGGCCACCGGTTGGCTGAGCGCCGAGCCCTTCTGCGTGGCCACACCGTACTCCTGCTCGGATATGCTGAAATCGAGCAGGGAGCGATCCTCGTTCATGTACGTTTGGGCGATGGCACCGTCCATGCAGGCGGCGTCGATGCGGCCCTCCTCAAGCGCGAGCGAAAGCTCCTCGTACGAGGGCATCTGCACGAGCCTGAAGGTGTCGAACTGGTTGTCGTCGCCCAAGTCCATGATGTCGTCGGCGCCCGAGGTGAAGCCCAAGTCGGTCAGCTTGAGCACCAGCTGCGGCGCGGTGTTCGACCCGGACATGGCGCCGAACGTGCATTCTGCCAGCTCGACGATGTCGGTGATGCGCGTGCTGTTCTCCACCATGATCACGGCGTCGTCGGTGTAGTAGGCCGGGGAGAAGTCGAAGTTCTCCAAGCGCGTGTCGGAGATGGAATAGCACGCCGCGAGGCAGTCCACCTCGCCGTTCATCAGCATCTCCTTGCGCGTGTCGGGCGTCACCGTGACGAACTCCACGTCCGCATAGCCCATGCGCCGCGCCATCTCCTCGGCGATGTCGATCTCCAGACCGTAGTACTTGCCCGTCCGCTCGTTCAGGTATCCGAAGTTCACGATATCGCTGCGCACGCCGACGCGCAGCGTGCCGCCCTCCTGCTGGCTATCGGTGGCAGTGCAGCCGGACAGACCGGCCAGCCCCACCGCCGCTGCGATGAACGCAACGAGCAGGGCGATTGCCGCGAACGCGCGCGAGGCGGCGAGCGCCCGCGCCCTCTCATTCCTCACAGGGCTCCTCCTATCCAAAACGTTGTCCCCATCGTGTGACGCAGGGCGACCGCCCTGCTGCAAAATAATTAGTATGACGAAAGAATCATCTATGGGAAGTCACGATGGAATGGTTCAACCGTTTCTTGAATGGGATCAAGAACAGAGCAGGTCGCAAACGGGGAATTCGAGGGAGGGGGGGGGGCGAAGCAAAGGGAGTGCGACGGGAAAGGGCGAAGAGCGCCGCGCCCCTCGCCCGTTGCGCCCGCACGTTTCTCGCAAGCCGCACACCCTGGCGGGCGCGAAGCTCCGGGAAGGGAGGCAAAGGAAAGCCTCATACGCCGAGTGGAAGCCCCTACCCTCGTTTTCGTGCGCGGTCGATTTCTTGCGAACCGCGCACGCCTTCGCGAACGCACGGAAAGAATCGAATGGAAGCGCCCATTTGGCCGCCCGCGGAGCAAGGCGGGCACCGGCCATGCGCAAGCAGCCGGATGAAAGCTCGGCAAGGAGTCCTCGAACGCGAAGAGACACCGCGCCGCATGCGTCCTCACCTCGCCCTTCGCGGGCCACGCGCTCCTGCACGCGCAAAGAGGGAGCCCTCGAACGACGCGCAACCACGGAAAGGAGCCAGGGAGCCTCGTCCAAGAGGCCGCATCCGAAACGATCAGGCGCTATGGCACGAGCCGCAATCCTTTTCGACATGCGCCTCGCCGCGGCTTTGGCACTGCGCGCAAACGCCCTCGAAGACAATCTCGCAGCGTTCGATGGAGAAACCGTGCGCATCGGTCACCTGCGACGCCATGTCCACCTGCGGCATCTCGATATCGAACACGCCGCCGCACGTGCGACAGAGGGCATGGCAATGGGGGGTCGTGCGGAAGTCGTAGCGGTCCGCGCCGTTCGGCACCTCGACGCGGGTCACCTCTCCGCGGCTCGCCAGCACGCCGAGATTCCGATACACCGTCGCGCGCGATATGCTCGGATGATGCTCGCGCACCGCCTCGTACACATCGGCCGAAGTGGGATGGTCGCGCAACGTCCTCACCGCCTCGAGGACGAGCGCTCGCTGGATGGTGTTGCGCGTTGTCGCGCGATCATGCTTGTCCGCAGTCGTCGTAACCATAATGACCCCGTCACGTGCGTTGCTAGCCAGAGGATACATTAAATAGGATTATATATCATTAGCAAAAAGAGGACGCACACGACGCTCTCGAGCATGCCTTCTGCGGCGAACGTCCACAAATCCACCCGAACGCTCCCTGCAAGCGCGGATCGCGATCGAAGCGCGCCCCGATCGCGATCCGCAGCGCAACGCACCTTGCGCAGAGCACACGGCAAGGCGGCTACACGGCAGCCGGCCCCGTCTCGCCCGTGCGGACGCGCACGACGCCCTCCACCGGGGAGACGAATATCTTGCCGTCTCCCACCTCGCCGGTGCGGGCCGTGTCGGCAATGAGCGCCACCAGGCCGTCCACCTCCCCGTCGTCCACCACGAGCTCGAATTTCACCTTGGGAATCATGTTCAGCAGCACTTCAGTTCCCCGGTAGAACTCCTTCCAGCCGTGCTGGTTGCCGCACCCCTGCACCTGGGAGACGGTCATGCCCGACACCCGCGCAGCGAACAGCGCCTCCTTGACCGGCTCAAGCTTCTCGGGCCGCACAATGGCCGTGATCCTCTTCATATTCGCACCTTTCTAGTCAAGCCCCACATAAGCCGGATACGCGCTCTCGCCATGCGCCGCCACGTCGAGCCCCTGGGCCTCCTCCTGATCGCTCACGCGCAAACTGCCCTTGAACGCCGCCTTCACAACGAAGGCGAGCACGATGTCGGCGACGCCCACGAACGCGACGGTGACCAGAATCCCCACGGCCTGGCTTGCCAGAAGCGAAGGGTCGCCCGTGTAGAAGAGCCCGCCCGCATCGGTCCATGAAAGCTCCGGCACACAGAACAGGCCGGTCAGAAGACCGCCCGTCACGCCGCCGACAGCGTGGCAGCCGAACGCGTCGAGCGCGTCGTCGTAGCCGAGCCGCCTCTTGAGCGCCGAAATCGAAAGATAGCACACCGGTGACACGACCAGCCCCATGACCACTGCCGCCCACGGCTCCACGAACCCGGCAGCCGGCGTGATGGCGACAAGCCCCGCCACCAGCCCGGTCGCCGCGCCCACGAGCGTGGGCTTCCCCGCGCGCACGCGCTCCACGAGCATCCACGACGCGAGCCCCGCGCCGGACGCCACCGCGGTGTTGACGAGCGCGAGGGCGGCCACCCCGTCTGCAGCGAACGCCGAGCCCGCGTTGAACCCGAACCATCCGAACCACAGAATGGCCGCGCCCAACGCCACGAACGGCACGTTGTGGGGACGGTAGCTCATCACGCCGAAACCCTTCCGCCTGCCCGCAAGCAAGCACAGCACGAGGCCCGTGAGGCCGGACGAGATGTGCACGACGTCGCCTCCCGCGAAGTCGAGCGCGCCGATCACATCGCCTATCAGGCTTCCCTCGCCTCCCCACACCATGTGCGCGAGCGGCGGGTACACGAGCACGGTCCACGCCGCCAGAAACGCGCACACCGCGCCGAACTTCACGCGCCCGGCCACCGCGCCCGTGACGATGGCCGTCGTGATCATGCAGAACGCCATCTGAAACGCCACGTCCACGATTCCGGGGTACGTCGCGTCGACGGTTTCGCCCGCAGCCTCGCCGAATATTCCCTGCGCGCTGCCGAGGAGCCCGAGCTGGTCGAACCCGCCGAAGAAGGGGCTCGAGCCGTCCCCTCCGTACGCGAACGACCATCCGCACACCGTCCACGTGACGCCCACGATGCCGATGGACGCGAACACCATGGCCATCGTGTTGACCACGTTCTTGCGCCGGCTCAAGCCTCCGTAGAAAAACGCCAGCCCTGGCGTCATCACGAAGACGAGCGCCGCGCACACCAGCATGAAGCCCGTCGTGCCTGTATCGAACATGCCTTCTGCCTCCTTCTCTCGCAGTGCTTCCGTGACGGATTCGATCATGCCAGCATTCGAGGCGATGCGGTGCGCGATGCGCCGGAATTAACGCGCTTGGAAAACGCTCGCAACGAACTGGAAACGCACGCGTTACAATACGGAAACACGCAGCCAAACACGACGGGAAGGCAGCATCATGACGACCGCATTCACCCCGGTGGAAACCCCCGACGACCGCGCGCGCCTCGCCGCGCTCGCCGACGAGATCTGGCACGAGTACTGGCCCGCCCTCATCGGAGAAGCCCAGACCGACTACATGGTCGAGCGGTTCCAAAGCCTCGCGGCCATCGAACGGGATATGGCCGAACACGCCTACGAGTACTGGTTTCTGCAAGCCGAAGACGACGGGCGCATCGTCGGCTACACAGGCGGCCACGTCGAGGTGCAGACGAACCGCTTCTTCATATCGAAGATCTACCTGCTGGCCGAAGAGCGCGGTCGCGGTTTCGCCAAGGAGACTGTCCGCTTCTACGAGGGCCTGTGCCGCGAGCGCAACCTCGAAGCGATGTACCTCACCGTGAACAAAGGCAACGAACTGGGCATCCGAGCTTACCTGGGCACCGGATTCCGCACGATCGACGCCGTGGAGACCGACATCGGCAACGGATTTATCATGGACGACTACATCATGGAGAAGCGGATCGAGCCGTTGGCGCCGTAGGCCCCTTCGCCACCGCACGGAAATCCCCCGTCTGCCGTGCGCGCCCGCCGAAAACCGCGAAAACCGCCGCCGTTGCAGAGCGATTTCAATTCGCAAACTGCTATGCCTTTCTCCGCGACCAGGAGAAAGGCCGCTGCAACGGAAACGCGCCAACCAATTGAGCGGTTCAGCTGCGCCCAAAACCCTCCACAGCGGTGATTCTCGTTCCCTCGAAAACGCAAACGCGCACGTCCCGAACAAAAAAGAGGGTATCTCCAACCTGAGGTTTAATCACCTGAGTCAGCCGAAACGCACTCGGTGAGCGGTGTATGATCGACACGTCCGCTCAACGGTCGAGAAAGGTGCAGTCACATGGGAAAGTTCGTGATCAAGTCCACGGATGCCGGATGCCACTTCGTGCTGAAGGCCGACAACGGCGAGATCATCGCCACATCGCAGGTGTACAAGTCGAAAGACTCGTGCAAAAAGGGCATTGAAAGCGTGAAGAAGAACGCCCCCGATGCCGAGGTCGTGGAAGAGGATTAGCCTCTTTCACATACGAGGCCGAAATTGAAGCAGCCCCCTTTCATCGCAGATGAGAGGGGGCTTTTCACAGGCATCTCGACCGATATGGATTCCGATGCGCACCTGCGGGCCAAAAAGCCCCAAGGGGGTTCGCCAAAGCAACCGAACCACTTCAGCACTACGGCAGAGAACATTGCCGTGCGGCAACGGATGGGAAACGCCTACCGCATTTGCCCAGCCCCAACCGCACCCTCCGCGAAACCGAGGCTAGAACCACATGAGGAACAGGTGCGTGAACACGAACGCCAGCAAACCGCAGCCGGGGAAGGTGAGCACCCAGGTGAGCACCATGCGACCGGCAAGACCCCACTTCACGTTGCGGATGCTCTTCTCGGCGCCGACGCCCATGATGGCGGTGGTCTTGGTGTGCGTGGTGGACACGGGCATGCCGGTGAACGTGGCGAGTCCGATGCAGAAGCACGCCGACAAGCACGCGGCGAAACCCTGGTACTGCTCCATCTTCACCATGTTCATGCCCACCGATTTGATGATCTTCTTGCCTCCCAACGCAGTGCCAAGCGACATGACCGCCGACACAAGCAAGATGAGCCAAAATGGAAACGTCACGTTGCCGTCCACCGTGCCCGACATGGCGATCATGATGCCGAGCATGCACAGGGACAAAAACTTCTGCCCGTCCTGCGCTCCATGCAGCACGGCGACGCCCGCACCCGAGATGATCTGCGCCCACTTGAAAAACGCGTTGGCGCGCGAACGCTGCGCACGCCAACAGAACACGCGGATGAGACGCGTGAACAGCCATCCCGTTCCGAATCCCAGAAAGGTGGAGACAACCAGGCCGTAGAGCACCTTCATCCACTCGGCGCCGTTCACGCCGGCAAGACCGCCCTGCAGCGCGATGGCCGCACCCGTGATGCCTGCGATGAGCGAATGGCTTTGCGATGTGGGGATGCCGAAGTACCATGCGACAACCCCCCACATGATGATGGCCACCATGGCCGCGGCAAGCGCCACGAGCGCCGCATGGTTGTTGCCGCCGAAGTCGACCATTTTGAAGATGGTGAGCGCCACGGCAGACGACACCATCGTGATGCCCGCCAGGCCCACGAAGTTGCACACCGCCGCCATGGCGATGGCGGGGCCGGGGCGCATGGCCTTCGTGCCCACCACCGTCGCGATGGCGTTCGGGGCATCGGTGGCGCCGTTGACGATAGTGGCGCCCAACGTCAGCACCACGATGACCGCGAGCACGGGATCGCTGACGAAGGCCGTCGCGAACGCCGCAAGATCGTATCCCACTCCCGTCCCCTTTCGGACTTCAAGAATAAAACGCTCGGAGCAATGATAGAGACATGCTGTCAGAACTTTGTAAAGTGAAGATCAAGTTCATGTAAAATCCGAGGTGAGAAGCGCAAAACGCGGAGGCGATGCCTCGGACGGCATCGTCCGCAAGCGCTTTCGCCGCGCCCCTCCCTCAGCCGCCCAGCCGCGCCAACCGCTTCTCGACAGAAGAGGCGATGCCTTCCGCGTCGAGGCCCAGATCGCGCAGAAGAAGATCGACCTTTCCCTGCGGCACGTACCGATCTTGGATGCCCAAGTTGAGCGTCGGCGCGCACAGACCCTGGCGAGCCATCTCGCCCAGCACGCCCTCGCCCGCTCCACCGGCCACGACGCCGCCCTCCACGGTGACCACGAGCTTGGTCTGGGCGGCGCGTGCGATCTCCTCAGCGTCGAGCGGCTTCACCCAGCGCATGTCCACGACACGCGCGTCGATACCGCGCTGCGCCAAGATGTCGGCGGCCCCGAGTGCGCGGGACACCATGCGCCCGAACGCGAGCACGGCCACGTCGCCGCCGTCGCGCACGACGCGCGCGCGGCCCTCTTCAAGCACTTCGGGCTCGTCGGGCACGGGCGCGCCCTCAGCCGCCCCGCGCGGATAGCGGATGGCGAACGGCCCGCCCAAGGCGAGGGCCGTGTGCAGCGCATGCACAAGCTCGGCCTCGTCCGAGGGAGCGAGCACGCGCATATGGGGAATCATACGCATATAGGCGATGTCGAACATGCCGTGGTGGGTGGGGCCGTCCTCGCCGACGACGCCGGCGCGGTCGATGGCGAACACCACGTCGAGGTTCGGCAGCGCGCTGTCGATGACGATCTGGTCGATGGCGCGCTGCAGAAACGTCGAATAGATGGCCACGACCGGCTTCTTACCGCCAAACGCAAGCCCGCTGGCCAGGCCCACCGCATGCTCCTCGGCGATGCCCGCATCGACGAAGCGGTCGGGGAACTCCTCGAAGAACGCATCGAGCCCGGTGCCCCCGCGCATGGCCGCCGTGATGGCCACGATGCGCTCGTCGCGACGCGCCTCGGCCACAAGCGCCTTGCCGAACACGCTCGTGTACGTCGGTGCGGACGCGGGCTTCTTCTTCACCTCGCCGGTGGCGATGTGAAACGGCGCGATGCCGTGGAACTTCTCCGGATCGGCCACCGCGGGCGCGTATCCGGCGCCCTTGCGCGTGACCACGTGGATGAGCACGGGGCCGTCCGTGTCGAGCACGGCCGCAAGCGTCTCCCTGAGAAGCCCGATGTCGTGCCCGTCGATGGGCGCGGTGCAGAGGATGCCCAGCTGCTCGAAGATCATCGAGCGCGGGATGATGAACTGCTTGAGCGATTCTTTCATGTTGCGGCCGAAGTTGGCAAGCGCGGTGCCGAAGGGGCCGCTCTTCTCCATCTTCTCCTGCACGAAGTCGCGCGTCTCGCGGTACTGCGTGGAGGCGCGCATGTAGCCGAGGTGCTTCATAAGCGCCCCGACGTTGCGCGAGATGGACATCTCGTTGTCGTTGAGGATGATGACCATGGGGGTCTGCGTCTGGCCCATGTGGTTGAGCGCCTCGAACGCCATGCCGCCGGACAGCGCCGCATCGCCGATGACGGCCACGATCTTCTCGTCGCCGCCGGACAGCTCGCGCGCCTGCGCCAAGCCGAGCGCCACGGACAGCGAGTCGGACGCGTGGCCGGACGGGTGCACGTCGTAGGGGCTCTCGTCGGGCTTCGTGAACCCGGACAGGCCGCCGTAGGAGCGCAGGGTCTTGAACTCGTCGAGGCGCCCGGTGACCAGCTTGTGCGCGTACGCCTGGTGCCCCACGTCGAACACGAGCTTGTCGTGAGGGCAGTCGAGCATGCTATGCGCGGCGAGGATGATCTCCACCGCGCCCAGCGACGAGGCCACGTGCCCGCCCGTTTCAGATGCCACCGTGATGATCTCCTCGCGGATCTCTTGGGCGAGGATCGATAGCTCCTCGTTCGTGAGCACCTTGAGGTCTGCCGGAGACGACACCATGTCGAGAATGCGTTCGTTCATGCTCGCGCCTTTCAGGATCGGGCCGGATCTGGCCCGTCGGAAGCCGGATCGGCAGCGTCGCCGGCAGCCTGAACGCCGTCCGCGACGGCGTCGCCGGGCGCGCCTGCGCCCGCGTCGGCGCTTGCGCGCTCGGCCTCCTGCCGCGCCTCGATGCCCTCCTCGAGCAGGTCGCTCGCACGCAGGCCGAGCGCCACGGCCTCCTCGTACAGGGCGAGCGCGTCGTCAAGCGGAAGGTCGTCGTCGCCCACGGCATCGACGATCTCGTCAAGCCGGGACTTCACCGCCTCGAAGCTGTCGTACCCCTCAAGCGCCATGGGTAGACCCTCCCTCCGACGGCTCGCCCGCCAAAGCGGACACGCTCTCGTCAGTCGCGAAGAGGGCGGGGGAAGGAGCCCCCTCTTCCAGGCGCCTCGCGATGCGACCGAGCACGCCGTTCACGAACCGCGGCGAGTCGTCCGCGCCGCCGAAGTCCTTCGCCAGCTCCACGGCCTCGTTGATGGCGACCGACGTGGGCACGTCCTCCACGTACATCATCTCGTAGGTGGCCAGACGCAGGATGGAGCGGTCGACGATGGGCATGCGCACGAGCGACCAGTTCTCCGACGTGGCCGACAGGTGGCCGTCGATGGCGCAGCGATGCGCCTCCACGCCTCGAACGAGCGCAAGCGCGTACTCCGGCAGCGGCCCGTCTTCAGCCAGACGGGTCGGGCCCTCGGCGATGGCCGCAGGGGACTCCTCCGTTATCTCGCTTGTGTACAGCACCTGAAGCGCCTCACGACGGGCGCGCGTTCGTTCGTGTCGTTTTGCAGCCATGGATGTCTTTCTGTTCTTTGCGATCTCGCGGTGGTCTAGCGGGCGAACTGGATGCCGTCGACGTACACGTCCACGGCGCCGACCGACGCGCCCACCTGGCTGGCCACCGCATCGGCGACGGCTTTGCGCACGTTGGCGGCGAGGTCGGGCAACGCATAGCCGTAGTACACGTCGACGCGCACCGACACATGCAGTTTCTCTTCCTCATCGAGCGTGACGTCGATGCCCTGCGTGGCGGGCTTGCTCGCGAACACCGAGCGCAAACCGCTCGCGGAGGAGGGCCCCACCGAGGCCACGCCCTCCACCTCGCCCACGGCGATGGATACGATCGTTTCGACGACTCCCGGCGCAAGCGCCATGCCTTCAACGTTCAAATCGGTCATAGCACGTCTCCCATCTGGGTCTCGATGAAGTCCGTCGTCGCATCTCCCGCGCAGAACACGGCGTTGTCCAGCACGCGGCGATGGAACGGGATGGTGGTCTGGATGCCCTCGATCGTAAACTCGTCGAGCGCGCGGCGCCCGCGCGCAAGCGCCTCGGCGCGATCCTGACCGTGCACGATGAGCTTCGCCACGAGCGAATCGTAGTACGGCGAGATGCGCGAGCCGGTGCGCACGTAGCTCTCCACGCGCACGCCGGGGCCCGCCGGAGGCTCGAAACGCGTGATGGTGCCGGGGCACGGACGGAACCCGTGCGCCGGATCCTCCGCGTTGATGCGGAACTCGACGGCGTGGCCCGCCGGCGAGAACGGCGCGCGGGCGGCGCAGCTCATGGGCTCGCCGGCGGCGATGCGCAACTGCTCCTTGATGATGTCGGTGCCGGTGATCTCCTCGGTGACGGGATGCTCCACCTGCACGCGCGTGTTCATCTCCATGAAGTAGAAGTGGCCGCGCTCGTCGAGCAGAAATTCGATGGTGCCGGCGTTGCGGTAATCCACGGCGCGCACCGCCTTGATGGCCGCCACGCCCATCGCACGACGCAATTCGTCGTCGAGCGCCGGCGAGGGAGCCTCCTCGATGAGCTTCTGGTGGCGGCGCTGCACCGAGCAGTCGCGCTCGCAGAGCGCAATGTGGTTGCCGAAGTCGTCGGCCAGCACCTGCACCTCCACATGGCGCGGACGCAGCACGAGCTTCTCCAGGTACACGCCGTCGTTGCCGAACGCCGCGCCGGCCTCGGTGCGGGCCGCTTGGTACTGCGCCTCCAGTTCGGAGGGGTCGTGCACCTCGCGCATGCCCTTGCCGCCGCCGCCAGCCGTGGCCTTGATGAGCACGGGGTAGCCCACGCTGTCGGCGAACGCCTTGGCCTCGGCAGCCGTATCGATGCAGCCGTCCGAACCGGGCACCGTGGGAACGCCGCAGCCCTTCATCGTCTCGCGCGCGGACGACTTGTCGCCCATGCGCTCGATGCACTCTGCAGAGGGACCGATGAACACGAGGTCGTTGTCGGCGCATGCGCGCGCGAAGTCGGCGTTCTCGGCGAGAAAGCCGTAGCCGGGATGGATGGCCTCGGCGCCGGTATTCTTCGCCGCCGCGATGATGTTGGACATCACGAGGTAGCTCTTGTTCGCCTGCGCAGGGCCGATGCACACGGCCTCGTCGGCGTAGCGCACCGGATAGGTGTCGGCGTCCTCCGTGGAGTACACCGCCACCGTCTTCACGCCCAGCTCCTTGGCCGCGCGCATGACGCGCAGCGCCACCTCGCCGCGGTTGGCTATGAGTATCTTGTTGAACATCATGCCGTCTCCGCAGCAGGATCGGCCGCACCGTGCGGCTCGATGTAGAACAGCACCGTGCCGAACTCCACCGGCGTGGCGTCCTCGAGGCACACCTCGCGCACCGTGCCCATCTCCTCGGCCGTGATCTCGTTCATGAGCTTCATGGCCTCGACGATGCACAGCGTCTGCTTGGCGGCAACCTCGTCTCCCACCTTGACGAACGGCGGCTCGCCGGGCGCGGGGGACGTGTAGAACGTGCCCACCATGGGCGCGGTCACGGCATACCAGTTCGAGGGGCGCTCCACGCCGTCGCCAGCCGAAGCCGCAGCGGGAGCCGCGGCGGCAGGGGCCGGGGCCACGGCGGCCACCGGAGCCGCCGCTGCGGCAGCGGCGGCCGCGACCGCCTCGGCGCCCGCGATGCCCGGCATGCGCACGGCGATGCGTGTGCCCTCCTCCTCCACTACGATCTCGCCGACGCCGCTCTCCTCGGCAACGCGAACCAGCTCGCGAATCTGATTGATGTCCACGTAATCGTCCTCCTTGGTGTGGCTCGACTCCTGCTCCATGAGGAAGTCGACCTTCTCCGATGTGCGGTGCTTGCTCAGATACGTGCGCGCCTCGTTCGGGAACAAGGCGTACATGAGCACGTCCTCCTCGCTCTTCGCGAGGTCGCCGATCTCCTCTTCAACCTGGGCGTACGTGGTGGTGACGAGCGAGCCGGGCGCCACGTCGGGCGGCAACATCTCGGAGTTGCCCACCACCTTCGCCACGATGTCCTTGTCCATGCGCCCCGGCGCCTTGCCATAGTAGCCGCAGATGTAGTCCTTCATCTCCTTGGACACCACGCCCCAGCGCTTGCCGGTCAGCACGTTGAACACGGCCTGCGTGCCCACGATCTGCGACATCGGCGTGACGAGCGGCGGATAGCCCACCTCGGCGCGAACCTTCGGGATCTCCTTCATCACCTCGGGCAGACGGTCGCTCGCGTTTTGCACCTCGAGCTGCGAGAGCAGATTCGACATCATGCCGCCCGGCACCTGATGGGAGTACACCTGCATATGGATAAGGGACGACACGCCGCGCTTGTAGTGCCCGCGCTTGCGCACCTCTTCCCAATACTCGGCGATTTCGAACAGGAGATCGAGATCGAGGCCCGTGTCGTAGCGGCTCTCCTGCAAAGCGGCCACGATCATCTCGACCGCGGGATGCGAGTTGCCGAAAGCCAGCGGCGCATGGGCCGTGTCGGCGATGGCCGCGCCGGCCTCGGCAGCCTTGAGGATGTTGGCGGGCGCCATGCCGCCGACGTAGTGGCAGTGAATATGCAGCGGCAAGCCGATCTCGGCGTTGAACGCTTTCACCATGCGCTCGGTGCGGTAGGGCGTGAGCATGCCGGCCATGTCCTTGATGCAGATGGAGTCCGCACCGAGGTCCTTGAGCTTCTGGCCGTAGTCCAGGTAGCTGTCCAGCGTGTGCACCGGCGACATCGTGTAGGAGATGGCCCCCTCGAAATGCCCGCCGCACTCGTTGATGGCCTCCGCGTTGTCCACGACGTTGCGGATGTCGTTGAGCGCGTCGAACACGCGGAACACGTGGATGCCGTTGCGCTTGGCAGCCTTGATGAAGCGGTGGCAGATCTCGCGCGAGTAATGCTTGTAGCCTACCAGGTTCTGCCCACGGGAGAGCATGGCGAGCGGCGTGTTCGGCGTCTGAGCCTTGATGGATCGAAGCCGCTCCCACGGGTTCTCATCGAGGAAGCGCATGCACGTGTCGAACGTCGCGCCGCCCCACGCCTCGATGGCCCAGTATCCGACGCGGTCCATTTTCGGCAAGATCGGCAGCATATCGCCGATCGGCATGCGCGTGGCCCACAGGCTTTGCTGGCCGTCACGGATGGTGGTATCCATGATCTGAAGCCTTGGCATGAACTCACACCCCCTTCGGTTTGCAGTTAGTCAAAGATCGAAACACAAATTATAGAGTAAGGGGGAGCCGTGCGGACGCCCTCCGGAAAAAATCACCGGTAAGGAACAGAATAACGGAGCCGGAAGGCTCCATGCGCGAGGGCTCGCGACAGCGGGCCGCGGCAAAGGGGGCTTCGGGAGCGCCCCGCGAAGTCGCGCCCCAGAGGCCCCACCGACAGCCTCCCGCAGACAGATACCCCGACAGGCACCCCGGCGAGAATCGCGGAAGCGGGCGCAACGCCAAGACACCCCGAAAGCGCGGACTTTTTCGCTCAGCGATTCGCTCAATGAAATTCCCTTTTTGTAATCAATGGATTACAACGAAGTGTATCAACGCGGTTACGCTTACCGTATGGGACAGGCGAAGAAAAAGCACAAGACTATCAAAGATCCGCTCGGGCGGCGCCTTGTGGATGAGTTCGCCCAGAACCTGCGCGCCGCGCGCACGAGCCAGCACCTCACCCAAGACCGGTTGGGCTACATGCTGAACACCAGGTACTCGCGGATCAGCGATTTCGAGCGCTCGAAGGCCGACCCGCGGCTGTCGCATATCGCCGAGCTCGCACGGGCGCTCGACATCAGCCCCGGAGAGCTCGTCGACCTGTGCGCGTTCCACCCGAGGGACTATCCCCTCCCGCCCGACGGTCACGCACGCCCCTGAGCGTGGAAAAAGCGTGACAAAAGGACGGAGATACTGTCACATGAAACCGCGCATGGCTGGCGAAAACGCAGCCGCCGAAGGACCTTGGTCGTAGCGATGTGACGCGAACCGACCCTCGCCCCGTTCAAACGCGGGCGTATGAAGGGATGGCCGGCATCCCTCCCCAACAGCCGGCCATCCCCTTCTTCTCTCACGGAGCATGGTGCGAGCCCTGCTCGCGGACTCCGAATCCAGCCTGCTTCAGCGAAGCGACCTTCGCCTCAACGAAAAGCGGCGCCCTTTGGGACGCCGCCCGCTCCTCAGCGATTCCGATAGCGCGTCACACGCGCTTGATGAAGCGACCGTCGCGCGTGTCGATCTGCAAGACGTCGCCGATTTCGACGAACGTGGGAACCTGCAACTCGACGCCCGTCTCAAGGGTCGCGGGCTTGGTGGTGTTGGTGGCCGTGTCGCCCTTGAAGCCCGGCTCGGTGTGCGCGACCTCGAGCTCCACGAACATCTGCGGCTCGATGCTGATGAGCTCTTCGCCGGCGTACAGAAGCGTGGCCTCGTCGTTCTCCTTGAGCCACTTCGCCGCGTCGCCCACCATCTCGGCCGAGATGGCCAACTGCTCGAAGGTGTCGTTGTCCATGAAGTTGAAGTCGGCGCCGTCGTTGTAGAGGTACTGCATCTTCTTCGTCTCAAGGCGCACGGTGTCGAACTTCGTGCCGGAGTTGAAGGTGTAGTCCACCACGCGGCCCGTCTTGATGTCCTTGAGCTTCGTGCGGACGAACGCGCCGCCCTTGCCAGGCTTGACGTGCTGGAATTCGACGATGGTGCACAGCTTGCCGTTGTACTCGATGCACATGCCGTTCTTGAAATCGGCGGTAGAGATGGCCATTGCTTCGCTTTCCTTTCGCATTCGCCCACGCCGTCTGCGGCGCGGCGCAAGATTTCAAACCCGTTTATTATACCCGCTTGCGCCCCGCGCCGCCATAGCGCCGCGAAAATCCTAGTAGTTCTCGGCGCGCAGCTCGAAGTGCTCGCGGCCGTGCGCGCACACCGGGCACACCTCGGGCGCCTCCTTGCCGATGTGGATGTGGCCGCAGTTGTTGCACTTCCACACGCACACGTCGCCGCGCTTGAACACCTCGCCGGCGTTGATGCGCTCGATCAGCTTGCGGTAGCGCTCCTCATGCTCCTTCTCCACCGCGCCCACGCCGTCGAACAGCTCGGCCAGAGTGTCGAAGCCCTCTTCGCGCGCCGTCTTGGCGAACTCGGCGTACATCTCGGCCCACTCCTCGTTCTCGCACGCAGCCGCGTCGGCGAGGTTCGTCAGCGTGTCGGGGATGCCGCCGTCGTGCAGCGCCTTGAACCACAGCTTGGCGTGCTCCTTCTCGTTCTTCGCCGTCTCCAGGAAGATGTTCTGGATCTGCACGTAGCCGTCCTTCTTGGCTTGGCTGGCGTAGTACTGGTACTTCGTGTGCGCCTGCGATTCACCCGCAAATGCATACATCAGGTTCTTCTCGGTCTGGCTGCCCTTCAATTCCATGATCGCCCCTTCTTTCGATATTTCCCGTCTTGACGCCTCTCGTCTTGCGGGGCCGTTTCGCCCCGAACCCAGTATAGCCGCCTGCGCGCGCCGCGAAAAGCCTACAGCACCACCATGTCGTGCGGGGAGCGGGTGAAGACCTCGAAGCCGCCCTCGACGACGACACCGAAGTCCTCAAGGCGCATGCCGAACTCGCCGGGAAGGTACACGCCCGGTTCGACCGTCACCACGTTGCCGACCGCAAGCGGCTCGTCGTTGCGCGGCGAGAGGTTGGGCTCCTCATGGATGTCGATGCCGACGCCGTGGCCCAGGCTGTGGCCCATCGCGCCGCCGAAGCCGTGCTCGGCCAGCACGGCTTCGGCCAGCTCATGAGCCTCCTTGCCGGTGATGCCGGGCCTCAGCAGGGCCTCTGCCCGCTCGTTCGCGGCTCGGACCGCCTCGTAGGCCGCGCGCATCCGATCGCTGGGCGCGCCGAGGAACACCGTGCGCGTCATGTCGGAGCAATAGCCGTGCGCCCGCGCGCCGAAATCCAGCACGACGCACTGGCCCGCCTCGAGCTTCGCATCGCCGGGCACGGCATGGGGACTGGCCGCGTTCGCGCCGGCGGCCACGATAGAGGGGAACGCAAGGCCCTCCGCGCCGTGGCGGCGCATGAAGTCCTCCAGCTCGATCTGCACCTCGCGCTCGGTGAGGCCGGGGCGCATGAAGCCGACGACGTGCGCGAAGGCGGCGTCGGTGACGGCTTGGGCCGCACGCAAACGCGCGATCTCGGACGGCTCCTTCACCGCGCGCAAGCGGCGCACGAGGCCGGACGTCTCGCGCAGCTCGCAGCGGACGCCGTCGCCCGCGAACGCCACCTCGAGGCGACGGTACTCGGCGAGCGCGATGGAATCCTCGATGCCGAGCGCTCCGCACCGCACCGCCCCCTCGCCCGAAGGATCGCCGCCCCTGCGCAGCGTCGCCTCGGCGAACGCGGCATGGGTGGAGCGGGAGTCGTCCACCGCCACGGCACCCTCGCGCGCCGCGGCGACACGGGCCGCTTCGGCGTAGCGCGAATCGGTGTGGAGCACGGCATCGCGCGACGTGACGAGCAGCGCGTGGGCGGCCTCGTCGTCGAAGACGCCATCGAAGGCGGTGAGCCACGCGACGTTCGAGGTGTCGCGCACGAGGAAGGCGTCGACGCCCGCGTCCGCGCACGCCGCGCGCAGACGCGCGAGGCGCGGGGCGGCGAGGGCGGGCGCGAGATCAGAGGGCGAGCAGGACATCGACGGCCTCCTTGTAGCCTTCCTTGCCCTTGCCCTTGATCTGGGCGACGCACACCGGGGCGATGACGGACACGCGGCGGAACTTCTCGCGCGCCTCGATGTCGGACAGATGGACCTCCACCGTGGGCACATCGATGGACGACACGGCGTCGCGCAGCGCGTAGGAGTAGTGCGTGTGCGCGCCGGGGTTGTACACGATGCCGTCGTAGACGCCGCGCGCTTCGTGCAGCCGGTCGATGAGCGCGCCTTCGTGGTTCGACTGGAAGCAGTCCACCTCCGCGCCGCGCTCGGCGGCGTATGCGCGCACCTCCCGCTCGATGTCGGCAAGCGTCACCGTGCCGTACACATCGGGCTCGCGCACGCCGAGCAGGTTGAGGTTGGGACCGTTCATCAGCAGGATCTTCTTCATGCCCGGCACCCTATCCCTTCGAGCGCGCCCATGCGTCCACGTGCGAAAGCAGCGTGTCGTCGTCCACGTCCACAAGCTGCCAATCGCCCACATCGCGCGGCAGCACGAAGCGCACCTGCCCGCGACGGGCCTTCTTGTCGCGCTTCATGGCGGCAAGCATCGCCTCCGGCTCGGCCGACCAGGAAAGCGCCGGCAGTCCGAGCGCATCGAGCAGCGCGTCTTGCGCCTCCACCAGATCGAGCGGCGTGTCCACGAGCGCCGCGCCCAACCGCGCGGCGAACCGCATGCCTTCGGCCACGGCCGCGCCGTGCGAGAACGTGCCGTAGCCCGCAAGCGCCTCGACCGCATGGCCGAGCGTGTGGCCGTAGTTCAAGCACTCGCGCACGCCCTTGCTCTCGGTCTTGTCGGCGGCCACCACGTCGGCTTTGAACACCACCGAGCGTGCGATGGCCTCGGACACCACGGCCTCGTCGCGCGCGGCGAGCGCGTCTGCCGCATCGACCAGCCAGAAGAAGAACTCGTCGGAATCGATGACCGACGCCTTCGCGATCTCGGCGCAGCCGCACGCCCACTCGCGCTCGTCGAGCGTGGCGAGCGTCGCGGTGTCGGCGCACACGTAGGCCGGCTGCTTGAACGCTCCCACGAGGTTCTTGCCCGCTTCAAGGTTCACGCCGGTCTTGCCGCCCACCGACGAGTCCACCATGGACAGAAGCGTCGTGGGAACCTGCACCACCGGCACGCCGCGCATGTAGGCAGACGCGACGAATCCGGCCAGGTCGCCCACCACGCCGCCGCCGAGCGCCACCACGACGCAGTCGCGCCCGAGGGAAAGCTGCGCCATCGCATCCCATATCTCGGCGGCCACCGCCACCGACTTCGCATCCTCGCCCGCGCACACGACGACGTCGCTTGCGCGGAAGCCCCCTTCGGCGAGGGACGCCTTCGCAGCGTCCCGGTAAAGCGGCGCGACGTTCGCGTCCGTCACGACCAGCGCGCGCTCCGTCCGCTCGAGCGCCGGCACACGGCGAAGATGCGCCCCGAGGCTATCGAGGATGCCCGCGCCGATGCGCACGTCGTAGGCATCCTCGCCGGGAACGTTGACCACTACCTTCGTTGCTGGCACAGGATGCCCTCCTTCTCAAGGATGCGTCGAACCTCGCGGGCCACCTGGGCAACCGTTTTGTCCACCGTGTCCACGGAGGCATCGGCCACCTCCTCGTACAGAGGCAGACGACCGTCGATGGTTTTGCGAGCCGTCTCCAAATCGCGGAACAGCGGTCGGGACGACACGTCTTTGACGCGCGCATACGCTTGCTCAGCCGTCACCTTCAGGTACACCACGAAACCGGACCGTTTGAGGATCTCGCGGTTCTCGGATTTGAGCACCACGCCGCCACCGCACGAGACAAGCAAAGGGTCGCGCTGAGAGAAATCACGCAGGACCTCAGTCTCCATGGCGCGGAACCCCTCCTCGCCCACCTCCGAGAATATCTGGTTGATGGTCTTGCCTTCGCGCCGCTCCACGTAGGCGTCAAGATCGACCGACGCAACGCCGCAGGTGCGCGCCAGCTTGCGCGAAGTGGAGGTCTTGCCCGCCACCATGAAACCGACGAAGAACACGGGGGCCGTCAGCTCGCACTGCGGACGCTCAGGCCGCTCCAGCACGGGCGCGATGACGACCGAGGCGGATTCCTCGGGCGCCACCACCGACAACGTCGGCTTTGAAAGCACTTCCTCCTCGTCTGCGGATCCGTTCGTTTCGTTCACGTTCGCTCCTTTCCTCGTCGTCGCGCTGTCCGGGCGCGGCGACGCGCTATCGCGTCGGCAGCTCGTCTTCCCGCCGCCTTAGCGCGCCATCGTCTTGAGCCGTTGCCGATAGGCGCGCAGCGCGGCTTTGATATCGACCATGGCGTCGCGTCCGAACTTCTCCAGATACGCCTCGGCCAGCACAAACGCCACTTCGCTCTCGGCCACGACGGCACAGGCGGGCACGGCGCAGGTGTCGCTGCGCTCCTTGGAGGCCTCCTCTGCCTCGAGCGTGTCGAGGTTCACCGTGGAAAGCGGCGTCATGAGCGTGGGAATGGGCTTCATGGCCACCGTCACGATGAGCGGCATGCCCGTGGTCATGCCGCCCTCGAGGCCCCCGGCGTTGTTGGATGCGCGCACGAATCCGGCCTGGGGATCGAGTCCGATGGGATCGTGCACGCGGGAGCCGGGGCGGCGGGCCGCCTCGAAGCCCAGGCCGAACTCAACGCCCTTGACGGCAGGGATGGAGAACAGCGCGCCGCCGATGCGCGAGGTGAGCCGGTCGCCCGCCGTGGCGTAGCCTCCCACGCCCGGAACAAGGCCCGTCGCCACGACGCGAAACGTCCCGCCCAAGCTCTCCCCCGCCTCTTTGGCCCGGTCGATGGCCGCCTTCATGGCCTCGGTGGCCGCCTCGTCCGGGCAGCGCACCTCGCTCGTCTCGATGGCGAGCGGCTTGTAGTCGGGCGCGCGCATGAGCGGATCGTCCTCTTCGAAGCGCGCGTCGCCGATGGAGGTCACGTACGAGAACACCTCCACGCCAAGGTCGGCGAGGAACTCGCGGGCGATGCCGGCGGCCGCCACGCGCGCCGCCGTCTCGCGGGCGCTCGCACGCTCCAAAATGTTGCGGCAGTCGTCGGTGTCGGTCTTGAGCGCGCCCACGAGGTCGGCGTGGCCGGGACGCGGCGTGACCTCGCGCTTGAGGTCGCTCGGAGGCCCGCCGAACGGCGCCATGCGCTCCTCCCAGTTCTCCCAGTCGCGGTTGCGCACGATAAGCGCCACCGGCGCGCCGGTCGTGCGCCCGAAGCGCACGCCGGACACGACCTGCACGACATCATGCTCGATCTTCTGCCGACCGCCGCGGCCATATCCGGATTGCCGCCGCGCAAGGTCGGTGTTGATCTGGGATTCCGATATTTTAAGGCCCGCCGGCACGCCCTCCACGATGGCTGTGAGGCAGGAGCCGTGGCTTTCGCCCGCTGTGAGGTATCGCATAGCTTCGTCGCTTTCCGCGCTTTCGGATGACGTTCGCGTCGTATTGTACCCCAAACCGCGCGAAGCCCGCGGAAGAGCCTTGCCGCGGGCTGTGCGAAATCGACGAAGCCGGCTGCGCGCCCGGCAGCTTCCGATTGCCGCCCTTACGGCAGGTCGAAGCCAGCCGCCTCGGCCATGAGGGAGAACAGCTCGTCATGCGAGGCCGAAACTTCCACCTCGGCCAGGTCGCACACGATGCCCACCGTGGCGACCGCCTGGCCCACGAGCATGCCCGCTCCGTCGAAAGCCGTGCAGCCCGCCTCGCGAGCGCCGCGCACAAGCGCCGTCTCGCCGTGGCCGTACACCGCGTCGAACACCGTCTGGCCAGGACGCAAAAGCGACGTGTCGAACGGCGCGGGATCGTCCGCGCACATGCCGAGCGGCGTCGCGTTCACCACGAGGTCGGCCGATCCAAGCGCCTTCGACGACGTCGCGTAGCTGCCGAACTTGAATGTGGGCCGTTCGTAGGCGGTGCGGAAGCTGCGGTGGTGGGGCGACGCGGCCGGCAGATCGATGGTGGCGTTCGCCAAAAGGCCGAAGCGTTCGACGTAGCCCTCGAGCACGCCGCGCGTCCGCTCCTTGTCGCGTCCGACGAGCAAGCACACGTCCGCGCCTGCCACCGCGCTCGCATGCAGGATGGAGAGCGCCGTGGGGCCCGTGCCGCACACGGCCACGCGCTTGCCCGCGAAGCTGAACCCCGTGCGCTCGAGGTACGCCGCGCAGCCCTGGCCGTCGGTGTTGAACCCGATGAGCGCATCCTTCTTGCGCACGAGCACGTTCGCCCCCCGGGCGAGCTTCGCCGAAGCGGCCGTATGCGCGGCGGCTTCGAACGCCAGCGGCTTGTAGGGCGTGGTGATGTTCACGGACAGGAAATCCCCTGCAGCCAGAAAGGCGCGCGCCTCGTCCTCGGAGGCGAGGTCCGCCAACTCGTAGCGCCACGGCAAGCCAAGGCGCTCGTACACGGCGTTGTACATCGCTGGCGACTTCGAGTGCACAACGGGATGTCCCAGCAAGTAAAGGTGTTCGCTCATGAGGTTCCCTCCGTTTTCGCAGATCCGCACGCCTCGGCCCCCTCGCGGTCTGCCGGGGCGGCGCTGGCCTCCACCGGCTGCGCAGCCGACGGAACCCCTGCGCCCTCCGGTTGGCGGCCCGCCATGACAACGCGCTCGAAATTGCGCAGCAGCAGCGTGTGGGGCAAGTCCTGCTCCACAAGCGGCGCGAGCAAATACGCCTGCATGCCGAGGAAGTGCGCGCCCATGACGTCGGTGACCAGCTGATCTCCCACCACCACCGTCTCGGATCGCTTCGCGCCGATCTTGCCGAGCGCCGCCAGAAACGCCGGCGGCAAAGGCTTCACAGCCTTCGCCACGATGGGAAGCGACAACCGGTTGGCCAGCCGATACACGCCCTCGTGCCAATTGTTCGACACGAGGCAGAACGCGATGCCCGCATCCCGCGCCCGCGCGAGCCACACGCCCACGTCCCGCGGAACCTCGTGCGTGTCGCGCGTGAGGATGGTGTTGTCCACGTCCAGAAGGACGTTGCGAAAGCCCCGCTCGATCAAATCGCGGTCGATGTCGATGCGCGACAAGCGCGCGAAGTAACGATCGGGCTCGAGAAACGCCATGGTGGGAACCGCCGCCTACGAGAACGTGCTCTGATGCTCTTCGTACGTCTCGCTGAAGTAATAGTTCTCCCCTTCGAAGTAGAAGTAGAAGTACTTCCCGAGTGCCTCCTGGTCGGGCGCGCACACGGCTGTCAGGCAGTCGAGGCCCGGCGAGCAGATGGGCGTGGGCGGCAGACCCTGGTTCGCGTACGTGCTGTACGGCGTCTCGGCGTGCACCTCGTCGCCGGTCGGGTCGCGACGCAGCTCGTAGGCGGTCGTGGCGTCGCTTTGCAGGTAGCCGTAGCTCGGATAGTCATCGGTTGCCAAACGGTTGTAGAACACGGCTGCCACCTGCGCGCGGATCAGCTCGTTCCCGCTCGCCTCTTTCTCCACGATAGAGGCGAGGTTCACGGCGTCGTAGATGCTGAGCCCCTGGCTTTCGGCATACGACCAATCGAGGGATGCCGTCTCGGCCTGGAACTGGTCGAGCATCGCGCGGATCACGGAATCGGCCGTGGCGTCGTCGGCGATGTCGTAGGTTTTGGGGAACAAAAAGCCCTCGAGGCTGTTCGACCCCGCGCTTTCGAGGAAGGCGTAGTCGCCCGCGTAGGCGCTCGCATCGGAAGCAGCTGCGGAGAAGTCCTCAGCCGAGATGCGGCCCTCGGTGTGGTCGGCCACGGCATCGGCGATCTCCCAGAGCCGGTAGCCTTCGGGGATGGTGAGCGCGTTCGTCTCCGGACCGGCCTGAAGCGCACGGATGATGCCGTCGAGGCCCGTGCCGCCCGCGAACGTGTAGGTGCCGGGCTTGAGCTGGCTGTCCACACCCAGGTCGTTCACGCGGCGCGTGAATTCCGACGCGCTGGCCACGAGGCGCTTCTCGACGAGCTGCTGGCCGATGGCCTGCGCGCCCGCCCCTTCGGCCACCTCGACCGTGGCCTCCTCGCCCTCGCCAAGCAGCTCGACCGCCGGACCGGAGCAGCTGTTGAACAGCGTGACCCCTCCCCACGCAAGGCCGCCGAGCACCACGACGAGAAGCACGATGGACACGATGATGGGAGCTTTGCTCTGTTTCGGACGGATGTAGCTCGTGTCGTACGTGCGGAACTGGCGCTCGCCGCGCGCATGAGCGGAGCGCGCCGCATGGTTCGGCCGCTGCGAATACGTGACCTGCTTTCTCCGTGAGGGCATAGGCTTCCTTCATTCCTCCCGCTCGCGGCGCGCGTCGAGCCACGCCTGCAAAAACAAACTCGCGGCTATCATATCGATTTTGCCCCGCATCTCCCTTTCGCTCAGGCCCTTTTCACGCAAACTCCGTTTGGCCTCCCGCGAGCTCAAACGCTCGTCCGCAAACTCGCACGGAAGGCCGCAGGCAGCGGATATCTTCTGCGCCACCGCCCGTATGCGCGCGGCTTGAGGGCCCTCCTCGCCCGCCATCGTGTACGGCAAGCCGCATAGCAAAAGCTCCGGCTCCCAATCCTCCAGCACACGTCGAAACGGCTTCGCGTTGCCAAGCACCTCCGAGGCTGGCAGCACGCACACCGGCGAGGCCACCCGCTCCCCCGGATCGCTCACCGCGATGCCCACGCGCGCCTGTCCTATGTCGAGCGCGAGAATGCGCATTCCTACTTTATCTCCCTCACTTTTCCGTCAAACATCAGCGAGAGGCGCCGATGCGCCCCGCATCGCCCCGTTCCGCGGCTGGCGAACAAGCCAGTGGCTTGTTCGCTCCCCCACCATGCGCCCGAGCGGGCGCGCCCCGCGCAGCTCGCCTGCGCGGGGCGCGCAAGGGTAAGCGGAAAAGGGGCGAGGCGGGGCGCATCGGAGCCTCGCAGCGTCGACCGGTCCGCCGTTCGGCAGAACGGCGGAACTTATAGCAGCATCTCCCGCGCCGCGTCGAGCGCGGCGTCGATGCCTGCGGCGTCCTTGCCGCCGGCCTGCGCCATCGCGGGCTTGCCGCCGCCGCCGCCCTTCACGCAAGGCGCGATGGCCTTGATGACGGCACCCGCGTCGAACCCGGCCTCCACGGCCTCCGGCGCGCCGGCGGCCAAAAGCACCGGCTTGTCGTCCTTCTGCGCCGCGAGCACCGCCGCGCCGGGTGCGCCGAGGCGCGCGCGCAGGACATCCCACGCGTTGCGCATCTGCCCCGCGTCGGCCTCGCCCATGCGCCCGATGACGACGGGATAGCCCGCCTTCGCCGTGACGGCACCCGCCAGAAGCGCCTCCATGCCGTCGCCCGCAGCCACCTGCGCGCTGCGCTTGCTCTTGGCCTGCAGATCCTTGTACGCCTTCAGGTTCGCCGCCGCACGGTCGGCCACCTCCAGCGGGCGGCACTTCAGCGTCGCAGCCGCCGCCTTCAGCTCGGCTTCGCGGCTGTTCACGTACTCCAACGCGCCGTAGCTGGTCACCGCCTCGATGCGGCGCAGGTTCGCGCCCACGCTCGATTCGCTCACGATCTTCGCGAAGCCGATCTCGGCCGTGTTGCCCACATGGCAGCCGCCGCACAGCTCGCGCGAGAAGTCGCCCGCCTCTACCACGCGCACCACATCGCCGTACTTCTCGCCGAACAGCGCCGTCACGCCCGCTTCGCGGGCGGCGTCAAGCGACGTCTCGTAGATGGCGGTGGGAACGGCCTTCATGATGTGCTCGTTCGCCACGCGCTCCACCTCGGCCAGCTGCTCGGGGCTCACGGCCTCGAAGTGCGTGAAGTCGAAGCGCAGCCGGTCGGGCCCCACGTAGCTGCCCGCCTGCTTCACGTGGTCGCCCAGCACCTGGCGCAGCGCCGCGTGCAGGATATGCGTGGCCGTGTGATTGCGCGTGATGCGCGCGCGGCGCTCGGCGTCCACCGTCGCCGTCACCGCATCGCCCACGGAAAGCGCGCCTTCCGTCATCGCCACCTTGTGCGCCACAAGGCCCTTCTCGGGTGCCTGGGTGTCGCGCACTTCGGCGACGGCCCCAGCGGAGCGCAGCGTGCCGGTGTCGCCCACCTCGCCGCCCATCTCGGCATAGAACGGCGTCGTGTCCAAAACGACCTCGCCCGCCTCGCCCGCGGAAAGCGTCTGCACGCGCGCGCCGTCCTTCACGATGGCCGTCACGCGCGCCTCGGATTCCAGCTTGTCGTAGCCCACGAACGCCGTGGGACCCAGCTCCTCCAAAAGCTCGGCGTGCACGCCGCCGTAGGTGCTCCACGCGGCCTCGGCGTCCTTCGTGTTCGCGGCGCGGGCGCGCTCGCGCTGCTCGTCCATGCAGCGCGCGAAGCCGTCCATGTCCACCGCGATGCCGCGCTCCTCGCACAGCTCGCGGGTCACCTCCACGGGGAAGCCATACGTGTCATGCAGCGCGAACGCCTGCTCGCCAGACAGCGTGGTGCCGGAAAGGGCGGCCAGCGCCTCGTCCAGAAACGCGCGGCCCTGCCGCAGCGTGGCGCCGAAGCGCTCCTCCTCGGACAGGATCACGCGACGCGCCAGCTCGCGGTTCTCCACGATCTCGGGATACACATGCCCCATGAGGCGCACGATCTCGTCCACGTAGTCGTTGAGGAACGGCTTGTCGAGGCCCAGCAGGTGCCCCTTCATCACGGCGCGGCGCAGCAGGCGGCGCAGCACGTAGCCGCGGCCCTCGTTCGACGGTAGGATGCCGTCGGCGATCATGAACGTCACCGCACGGCTGTGGTCGGCCATGATGCGCAGGGACAGGTCGGCATCCTTGTCGGCGCCGTACTCCACGCCGGCAAGGCGCTCGCCCACCGCCACGAGGCTGCGCAGCACGTCCGTCTCGTAGTTCGACTGCACGCCCTGCAGGATGGCCGCGATGCGCTCGAGGCCCATGCCGGTGTCGATGTTCTTCTTCGGCAGGGGCTTGAGCGTGCCGTCCTCCTGCCCGTCGTACTGGGTGAACACGCAGTTCCAGTATTCGAGGAAGCGGTCGCAGTCGCAGCCCGGCGCGCAGTCGGGGCTGCCGCAGCCGAACTCGGGACCCTGGTCGTAGTACAACTCCGAGCAGGGGCCGCACGGACCGGTGGGGCCGGCGCGCCAGAAGTTGTCATCCTCGCCGAGGCGCGAGATGTGGCTGTCGGGCACGCCGAGCTTCTTCCAGATCTCGATCGTCTCGTCGTCGTCCTCGAACACGGTGAAGTACAGCCGCTCGGCCGGAAGCCCCAGCACCTCGGTGGAGAACTCGTACGCCCACGCGCACATCTCCTCCTTGAAGTACTCGCCGAAGCTGAAGTTGCCGAGCATTTCGAAGAAGCTTAAGTGGCGGCCCGTCGTGCCGATGATGTCGATGTCGTTCGTGCGCACGCACTTCTGCACCGTGGTGGTGCCGATGTAGGGCGCCTCGAGGTGCTTCTGCTGCAGGAAGTAGGGCTTGAACTGCACCATGCCCGCGCTCGTGAGCAGAAGCGACGGGTCGTCGGGAATGAGGGAGGACGAGGGCATGCGCTTGCAGCCCTTCTCCTCGAAGAAGCTCAGGTACTTCTCGCGGATCTCCGCACTGGTCATATATTCCATGTTCGCTTTCTTTCCGTCTCCTCGGGGGCCGCCGCGCGACCCGCTGTTCCCTCTGTTGGCACCGCCCATCGCTCACGCTATGGCACGAGCGCCCGCAGCGCCCTTAGCGCCCTCGACGATGACGCGCCTTCTCGTCGGCCTCGGCCCGACGCTGCCCGACGCGTTCGAAGGCGGCCGAGATGTCGGGGTGCGGCGACGTCGCGTCGGCGATGGGGTCGACCTTGTCACCCGCGGACGGAGTTCCCTGGAAGAACACTCCGTCTTGGCTCACGAGCTGCCGGCCCGTGCGCTTCTCGAAATAATACACGAAAACGGCCTTCGCGACGGCGACAGCCGGAATGGATGCGAGCATGCCCACAAGCGAGCCCATGAAGCCGTTCATCGCACCGCCGATGGCCGACCCCGCCATCAAGGCGATAAGAGTGAGCGCAGGATGCACGTCCACCGAGCTCGCCATGATCTTCGGCGAAACGAACGTGTAGACCACCTGCTGGATGGCGATGGTGCCGAGAAGCGCGATCACAGCGACCCAAGGGCTTACGAACACGCCCACAATGGCCGCAAGCGCGCCGCCGAGCCACGGGCCCACGATGGGGACGATGTTGAGCAGTCCGGCGATGCCGCCGAGCGCCGCGTAGTTCGGCACGCCGACGAGGGCGAACAGCACGCCGCAGCCGATGCCGATGATGGCGCACTGCAAAAGCGTGCCCTTGATGTAGCCGCCCATCACGCGCGTGAACGTGACGTGGAGCATTTCCAAGTCGTCAGCCCGCTTCGGGCCGACGAGGCGCTTGCATTCGGGGCCGAGCGCGGGCAGCTCCATGAGCATCCAAAACGCCACGACGAGCGCGAAGCCGATGGCCACGAAGCTGTTCACCACGCCCGCGCCGATGGCCACAACGCCCGTGGTGCCGTCGCGCACGAACGACGAGGCCCAATCCCCCAGCGCCTTGAGGGCTTGGGAAAGGTACTCCTGCACCGTGCTGTTTGACAGCACGTCGGCATAGCGCGCGTAGAGGTCGTTGCCCCAGCCGACGATGGTTTGCACGTAGCCGGGGATGCTCTCGATGAGGTTCGTGAACTGATCTCCCGCGCCGAACACCGGAGAGAACAGCAGCAGCCCGACGAGCGCGAGCACGGCGAACATGAGGACGTAGGCGAGGGCGGTGCCCACCACGCGCGGAACCCCGAGCTTCTCGAGCTTGTTCACGGGGCCGCGCAAGCAGAACACGATGACGACCGTCCAGATGACGATGCCCACCGGCACGCTGAGGATGTTGAAGAGGTACACGAGGACGCCGGTGAGCAAAATGGCGCCCACGATGGTCCAAACGGTCAGAAAGCCGCGCTTCGCCCTCTCGGTTCTGTCGGATTCGGATCGGGTGCTCTCCACGAAAACGCCCCGCTAAGCCGAAGGGGTCGTGCCGCCGTACGTGAAATAGCCCGGGGCAGAGGCGTCAGGAGCCGGAGCCTCCTCGGGAGCGTCGGGCGCGGGCACGTCCTCAGGGGCGCGCACGGGCGCGGCCTCGGGGACGCACGCGGGCACAGGAGCGGAAGCAGGCTTGGCGGGGACTTCCTCCACGCGCGCGGACGCAGGACGACTGGCGGGCTCTTCGCTGTCTGCCGCCTCGTCGCGCTCGGCCCTCGCCTGACCCAAGGCGACGGACTCGTCGCTGGCGCGGCGCTGCTTGAAGGCGTTGCGTACGCGCGACGTCACGCTGTTCACCAGCTCCAGAGGGGCGCTTGTCACCGAATCGACGGCCTCGACGGTCGACGACACGGAATCGGTGATCCCGCCCACGTCCTCGAGGATCTGGTCGACCCGCATGATCTCGAGGTTCGCGGCGTCCACCGTAAGCGACACGCGGTCGACGAGCGGATCGACCTTCGACGCTGCGGGTTCGAGCGAAGCCGTGATGCGCTCGACGCTGGCCAGCGTCGGCTCCACCCGCTTCTGCAGGTCGTCCACCGTCTTGCGGGCCTTGCGCACCGTCATGACAAGCTCGATGGCAAGCCAGACCAAAGCCACGCCGACGACGACGTACACCACCGGCAATGCCACGCCGAGAACTTCGCTGATATCCATTGCGCCTCCTGTATCCCGAAACAATCACTATAGCACGACCACGTTTTGATTCTATAGGGGTCGACGTTCGTTTTCACCCTGCTTCCACAGGAGTTTGAAATCGGTTACCTTCCTTGCGACATGGGGTTTTCACGATCCCCTTCCGCTTTGCCGCCGGAGGCGGGCTCGCCGTCCGCGGGGCGGCAGGATGTCGCATGCGCGCGCCGGCGCCCCACCGCCTTGCCGCCATCGCGTCCAGGCGCGGATGCCGCCCCGCTCGTGCTCGAGCCCGACGCCGCGTCTGCAACCTCGCGCGGGCGCGCGGACACCGGCGCATCAGCCCGGCGTCCCGCCGCCCTGTCGCGCGCCGGCACGTTCGCGGCCTTCGACGTTCGCGGGCCCGACGCCGCGCTCGCCATCCCGCGCGGCTTCGCATCCGATGCTGGCGCCCCGTTCGAATGTGCGCGCCCCGTCCGGGCACCCGCCGTCGCCGCCATGTCGGCGCGATCACGGGCCGCCGCGTCGGCTCGGTAGGCCTCCCAACCGCGCTCGCTGGGATGGTAGAAGCAGCCGCGCTCCAAGCCCTCGGGCAAATAGCGCTGCTCCACCCAGCCGCCGGGGTAGCTGTGAGGGTACTTGTACTTCCCATAGTTCTCCGAGCCGGGGCGGTGCCGATCACGCAGATGGTCGGGCACCTTGCGCGCAGGGCCGTGGCGTACCTCGGCCAGCGCGGCGTCGATGCCAGCCTCCGCCGCGTTGCTCTTCGGCGCGAGCGCGAGGTAGATGGCGGCCTGCGCGAGGTTGATGCGGCATTCGGGATAGCCGATGACCTCGGCCGACTTGAACGCCGCCTCGGCCACGAGCAGCGCTTGCGGGTCGGCGTTGCCGATATCCTCCGACGCGGCGATGAACATCCGCCGCGCGATGAACTTCGGATCCTCGCCCCCGTCGATCATGCGGGCCAGCCAGTACAGCGCCGCGTCCGGGTCGCTGCCGCGCATCGACTTGATGAACGCCGATATCACGTCGTAGTGCATATCCTTGTTCTTGTCGTAGGGCAGGTTGCGGTGCGGCGTGGCGGCGCGCACGGCCTCCTCGGATATGCACGCGGGCTTCGAGCGCGTGCCAGGTTCGACCATGCCGGCCGCCAACTCCAGCGTGGTGAGCGCGCCGCGGCCGTCGCCCCCGGCCAGAAGCACGATGGCGTCGCGCGCCTTGTCGTCGAGCGCGTAGCGGCCATCCAGCCCGCGCGCGTCGTCGAGCGCGCGGTCGATGAGAAGCGAGATGTCCGCATCCGAGAGCCCGTGCAGCTCCACCACGCGCGAGCGGCTGATGAGGGCCGAATTCACCTCGAAGAACGGATTCTCCGTCGTGGCGCCCACCAGCACGAGCACGCGATCCTCCACCGCATGCAAAAGCGCGTCCTGCTGGCTGCGGTTGAAGCGGTGGATCTCGTCGACGAACAGGATGGTGCGCAGCCCGAACCCCGTCAGGCGCTTTTCGGCCGCGTCGATCTCACGCCGCAGGTCGGACACCGTGCCGCCGATAGCCGACACCTCCACGAACGCGGCTTTCGTGCTTTCGGCGATGACGTGCGCGAGCGAGGTCTTCCCCGTGCCCGCCGGACCGAACAAGATGACCGAGCTCAACCGGTCCTGCTCGATGGCGGCGCGCAGCCAGCTACCGGGGCCGACCGCCTCCTTTTGGCCGACGACCTCCTCGAGCGAGCGCGGACGCATCCGCACGGCGAGCGGCGCCACCTCCGACTTCCGCTCGTTCTCCATGTCTGTGAACAACGTATCCATGAGCGGTATGGTATCATGCGAACGCTTGTTTGCCTATACGGGGTTTGTGGAAATCACTCAATGGTTTCGGAAACAATTCCAGAATCCAGAAGGGACTCGCTTGCCAAGGGCCACGCCAAAGAGAGCCGCTGTCGTCCAACCTGCGATGGGGAAACGGATGGATATGGCATCCGTTCCTTGTCACGCACTCGTTCCCCTGCGTCAGAGAAAGACCAGTATGATCACGCCCAGAATCGAGAGCGCAAAGCTCATGAGAGCCGTCAGGGCGACTATGATCATCCTCCGTCCGTCTCCTTTTTCGTGCGCAGCCCTCATGTCCTCGCCCATCTTCTTCACTTCCTTTGAATCTGGTACGTCAAACAAAAAAGACAACACGTCGAAAAGACGGATCACCCTTCCCACCTCTTTCCGATCCACGATCCCGAAACGAACGCTGAAGAGGCCCTGTTGCGAGGAGGCCCCTCGGTCAGAGTAGCACACATTGAGGAGGACGCTTCGCCTTCGCGGCGAACCATTCAATAAAGCAGATGTCAAGTCTTTATTTTGCGATGCCGGCCCCTATACTCGAAGATAGGTTCCGCCCTCGAAGCCATACTTTGCGATGGACCGATGCTAGAACATGAGGGAGCCCAAGAGAGCGAGCGGAATGGAGATTCGCATCCGTTGATGCGAAAGCCAGGAAACGAGCTGCGGGCACCCACCTTTTGAGGTGGGTTCATCCTCCTGGCCGGGGGCGGAACTTTTTTGGGCGTCTTCGACTCTTTTCCTTCGCCGAAGACGCATCCCCGCAGCGCCCGCGCCCTCCTAGGTCGTCTTTTGAGCGCCATCCGCACCGCCTCAAGCCCGTCAACCCGCTTCCGACCCCGCCGCGTGACAGTATCCCCGTCCTTTTGTCACGCTCTTTCGTCGCGTTTTTGTCACGCCGCGGGTCGCCGTGCAGGATTTCGGTCCGAAAATGGCCACGGAACCGAGTTCTGGCACGAAAAGACGGGGTTCGGGAGCCTCTTCGGAGGGCGCTCCCGGCAAAAGGCCAGGTCGCGAGTTCCGGACGCGCGCCCGAGGGGGCCGATCCGTGCCAGAACGCGGTTCCGTGGCCATTTTCGGGCCTTTTTCGCGCATGCGGACACCGCCCTGTCCGGCTCGCCCGACCCGCCGTCGCGCCCGCCTCAACCCCGAGGCGAGCCTCCCCGCATGTGGCATCATCCCCGTCCTCTTGTCACTTTCCTCTTGTCACTTTCCGACGATATCCCCGCCCTTTCGTCACACCCTTTCCCCACGCTTTTGCCACTCCTTGCCACCCAGAGTCGTGTCCTTCGCTTAGCCCGCAATCCCCATGGCGAAATTTTCCCGACGTCTTCTCGACGGTCGCGCCGTAGAGCGAAGCACCCGCTTCGCTCATCTGAGAAAGGCGCTGCGCCGATGGTGGTTTTGCAGCTGACGAAGGCCGTTTGACGCGGAATTCACCAGATTGCTGCCAGCAGCGAAGAGTTTGCAAGGCTTTTCGCTCCCAGAACCGCATCGATCGCAGCGATCAACCAACGACCCGGGAAAACGCTGCGGGGCACGCAGGAAAGCGCACCCTGAGCGCCCATCCCATCGGCAGCAACTTTTACGAGAAAAACCAGTCCGTCGGCGCGGCAGCACCCCCCCCGCTCGCCACCCCGCCGCCCGTCAGTCGGCCAGCGGGAAGCGCAGCACGAAGGTGGTTCCCTCGCCGAGGGCGCTCTTCACCTCGATGGTCCCGCGATGTTGGAGCACCGCGTGCTTGACGATGGCAAGCCCGAGGCCCGTGCCGCCCGTTTCCTTCGAACGGCTCTTGTCCACGCGGAAGAAGCGCTCGAACACCTTGTCGTGCAGCTCCTCGGGGATGCCGGGGCCCGTGTCGCTCACCGTCACCGTCGCTTGCCCCGCCGCCGCGTCGGCCCGCACGCGCATGACGACGCTGCCGCCTTCGTGATTGTAGCGGATGCCGTTCTCGATGAGGTTGTACAGCATCTCCTCCGCAAGCGTCTCGCTGCCGGCGATGCGCGCCGAAGCGCCTTCGATACGCACCTCGACGCCCTGGCCGTCCGCGAAGCTGGCCAGACGGCCCGCCACGCGCTGCGCCACGTCGTGCAGGTCGACGGGCGCGGCGCCCTCGCTCTCGAACGCGGTTTCGTCGAGCTTCGAGAGCGTCAGCACATCGTTGATGAGCGAGCGCATGGCCTGGGCCTCGTCGTAGATGAGCGCGGCGAATTTCTGACGGTCGGCGGGCTGCACCATGTCGTTTTTCATCAGCTCGGCGTATCCGCTGATCACCTGCAGGGGTGTCTTCATCTCGTGGCTCACGTTGCTCGAGAAGTCGCGCCGCATGTTCTCGGCCTCGGCCAGCTCGGCGTTTTGCTGCTTCAGCTGGCGCTGCTGCTCGTCGATGCGGATGAGCAGCGGGTCCATCTCCTCGTAGATCTCGTTGTCGAGGGGGTTGGCGAAGTCGAGCGCGTCGATGGGCCTCATGATGCGGCGCGTGAGCGCCTTCGAAAGGACGAACACGAGCGCCACGGCCGCCACGAGCGCCACGAGCACGGGCACGAGCATGTCGCCGAGAAACGACAGCAACGAATGGCGCGTCTCGGACAGGCGCACGATGGAACCGTCGTCCAGCTTCACGGCCGCGTACAAGGTGTCAGTATCGAGCGTGTCGGAATGGCGCATGGTGACGGCTTCGCCGGACACGGCGGCTTCCTGCACTTCAGAGCGATCGGCGTGGTTGCCAAGGGTGCCCGCATCGGCGGCGCTGTCGAACAGCACCGTGCCGTCGGCGGCGATGAGCGTGTAGCGCGTCGTGCCCGAGAACTGCTCTTCGAGCGCGGGTGCGTTGTCGGACGAGGGCGTAGCGTTCAAGTAGCGCGCCGCGTCCTGGGCGCTGGCCGCCAGCTCGGCTTCGGCGTCGCGCTCGTAGGACAGGTAGTAGATGGTGGTCATCGCCACGGAAAACGCCACGATGACGCCGAGCGTGAACGCGAGCACGCTCGTGAATATCTTGCCGGAGAGGCTCTTCACCTTGAAATGGGTGGGGCTCACGAGACGCCCCCCTCTCAGGCGGGGCTCTTGACGCAGTAACCCACGCCACGCACCGTCTGGATGAGCGCATCGGCCCCATCGGACGCGGCGGCAAGTTTCTGGCGCAGCGTCTGCACGTGCACGTCCACCGTGCGCGTCTCGCCCACGTAGGTGACGCCCCACACGTCCTCGAGCAGCTGGCGACGCGAGAGCACGCGCCCTTCGTTTTGCATGAGGGCGCGCAGAAGGTCGAACTCCTTGAGCGTGAGCGCGACGGGCTGACCGCCCACGCTCACCGTATGGGCCGACACCGTCAGCACGACCGGGCCGCAAGTAAGTTCGTCACGCGCGGCAGCGGGCGCGCCCGCGCGGCGCAGCAGCGCGTTCACGCGGCTGACCAGCTCCATCATGCCGAAGGGCTTGGCCAGGTAGTCGTCGGCACCGGCATCGAGGCCGCACACGGTGTCGAACTCGGTGCCCTTGGCCGTGAGCATCATGACCGGCAAGCTTTTCGTCGCCGGATCGTCACGCAGGACGTGGAGTATCTCGAGCCCGTCCACCTCGGGCAGCATGATGTCGAGCAGCACGAGCTCGGGCAGCCGCTCCCTGCATGCGACGAAGAACTCCTCTGCCGCCGGGAATCCCTGCGCCTCGAACCCGGCCTGACGCAGCGCGTACACCGTCAGGTCGCGGATGTTGGTGTCGTCTTCAACGTAGTAGATCATGAAGGTTCCTTCGTTTCGCCGAACAGAAAGGCAGGCCGCCGCTGCGAGGCGCCACCGCGCGCGAGACGAGCCTGGCCGCGCGGCGGGACGATCCCGAACGCCGCGACGCTCCTCGCCGTCGCATTCGCCACCCGCACGCCCTTACTCCTTGCGCAACCGATACCCCACGCCGCGTACCGTCTCCAGCAATCCGGCGTGATCGCCCAGTTTCCGGCGCAGGGTCAGCACGTGCGTGTCGACCGTTCTGCTGCCCCCGCCGAAGTCCCACCCCCACACATGCTGCAGAAGCGTCTCGCGCGTGAACACTACGCCGGGATTCTGCATGAAGTGCACGAGCAGGTCGAACTCGCGCGCCGTCAAATCGAGCGGCGCGCCGTCGCACGTCGCCTCGCGGCGGTCGAGCGACACCGAGAGCGGCCCGACCTCAAGCGCTCGCTCCACCTGGCGCGCCGACCACTCCGGCGCGCGCCGCAACAGCGCGCGCGTGCGGCTGACCAGCTCCATCATGCCGTAGGGCTTGGTCATGTACTCGTCGGCCCCGTTGTCCAACGCGGTCACGATGTCAAGCTCGGTGCTCTTCGCCGTCACCATCATCACCGGCACGCGGGACATCCCCGGCGTCTGCCTGATGCGCCGCAGCATGTCCAAGCCGTCCACGCCGGGCAGCATGATGTCGAGTATGACTACGTCGGGAAGACGGCGGGCGCACGCCGCGCGGAACTCCGCGTCGTCGGCGACGCCCTCCACCTCGATGCCCGCGCGCGACAGCGCGTACACGGCGAGCTCGCGAATGTTGTTGTCGTCCTCAACGTAGTAGACCACGCGCGTCCGACCTCCGAATCCCTCCGTCATCAGCTCGGGAAGGCTTCGTTCGCGCCTTCCCCGTCGTGCGCCTTGTAGTATACCTCATGGTGCCCGGTCACGCGGAACAGCGCCCATCCGGCGATGCGCTGCGCGTCGTCGCCGATGCGTTCGAAGTACTTGGCCACCATGAGCAGTTCCGGCAGGTGCTCGGGGTCGGACGTGGTCGTGCGGATCATCTCGACGATGACGTCCTGGGAGCGCTTGTACAGCTCGTCCACCTCGTTGTCCAGGGCGAACACGCGCCGCGCCGCCTCTTCGTCGGCGTCCTTGAACGCGCCCACCGCCAAGGCCACCATGTCGGCCGTCTTCTCGCAGGAGGCGGCGAGGTTCTCTCCCACCCGCGCGACGATCTCACCGGGAACGCTCTGAGATAGAAACGCGATGTCGCGCGTCATCGACCCGATGTGCGACAGGTCGGACACGATGCGGAACACACCGGACACGAACCGCAGATCGCCCGCCACCAGCGGCTGCTGAAGCAGCAGCGCGTCCAAGCAACCGCTCTCGATGGCGTGCTGCAGCCGCCGCTCGGCCTTGCGTCCCTGCAGCACGCCCTCGGCCGAACCCTCGTCTCCGGCGAGCGCCAGACCTGCGGCGCGGATGTCGGCCACCACGTGGTCGCCAAGCCGCTGGACGTGCGCCTCGAGGTCGTCGAGCTGCTTGATGTACTTGCTTCGAGATTGCATTAGCCAAACCTCCCTGTCAGGTATTCTTGGGTGCGCTGCTCGCGCGGGTCGGAGAACAGGCGCTTGGTGGGGCCCTCCTCCACCAATTCCCCCAGGTAGAAGAACGCGGTGCGATCCGCCACGCGCGTCGCCTGCTGCATGTTGTGGGTGACCACCACCACGGTGCGCTCGCGCGCGAGGGAGAGCATGAGCTCCTCCACCAGCCCCGTGGAGATGGGGTCGAGGGCGCTCGTGGGCTCGTCCATCAGCAAAACCTGCGGATCCACCGCCAGGGCGCGCGCGATGCACAGGCGCTGCTGCTGGCCGCCGGATATCCCCAGACCGCTTTGGTCGAGCTTGTCCTTCACCTCGTCGAACAGGCCCGCGTCGCGTAGGCTGCACTCCACGATCTCGTCGCCCTCGGCCTTCGAGATGCGGCGCATGCGCCGCGGCCCGTACAGGATGTTGTCGCGAATGCTCAGGGGGAACGGGTTGGGGTGCTGGAACACCATGCCCACGGCCACGCGCAGCTCGTTCGGGTCGGAGGCGAACACGTCGCGCCCGTCGATGGCGATCGAGCCCTCGTGGCGCACGCCCCCCACGAAGTCGCACATGCGGTTCATCGCACGCAAAAGCGTGGACTTGCCGCAACCCGAAGGGCCGATGAACGCAGTCACTTGGTTCTTCGGCACCTCGAGCGTGATGCCCTTGAGCGCTTGGAAGTCGCCGTACCACAGTTTGAAGTTCTCTACCGAAATCATCAGCCGAACCTCCCCGTCAGGTAGTCGGCGAGGCGCGCGTCGCGCGGCGCCGAGAAGATCTGCTTGGTGTCGCCCGTCTCCACCATGTCGCCCAGGTAGAAGAACGCGGTGCGGTCGGACACGCGCGCGGCCTGCTCCATGTTGTGCGTCACGATGATCGCGCAGATGCCGCGCTCGGCGATCGCGCGGATCGTTTCCTCGATGGTGTAGGTGGAGATGGGGTCGAGCGCCGAGCACGGCTCGTCGAACAGCACCACGTCAGGGCGCATGGCGAGCGTGCGCGCGATGCACAGGCGCTGCTGCTGGCCGCCGGACAGGGCGCACGCGCTCTTGTCGAGCTTGTCCTTCACCTCATCCCACAAAGCGCCCGCCCGCAGCGATTCCTCCACGAGCGCGTCCTCCTGCTCCCTGCCGGCCACAAGGCCATGGCGCTTGGGCGCGAACAGGATGTTCTCGCGGATGGACTTGCGAAACGGCGTGGGCTGCTGGAACACCATGCCGATGGATTTGCGCAGCTCGAACAGGTTCTCCTTCGCCGTGTTGACGTCGCGCCCGTGGTAGAGGATGCTCCCGCCCACGCAGCATCCGGGGATCTCGCGGTTCATGAGGTTCAAACAGCGCAGGAAGGTGGACTTGCCGCAGCCCGAAGGCCCGATGAGCGCGGTCACCTGGCCCGCCTGGAATTCGAGCGAGGTGGCGTGCAGGGCTTCGACGCCGCCGTAGGAGACGGTCAGGTCGCGTGTCTCGATCATTCGCTCGTCATCCTCCTTTCGAGAAGCTTGCCCACCAAGCGGGCCAGCAGGTTGAAGGCCAAGATGCACACGAGCAGCACGGCGGCGGTGCCGTTGGACACGGCCTCGAGGTCGGGCACCACGCCCTCGCTGTTGATCTTCCAGATGTGCACGGCCAGCGTCTCGGCCGGACGGAACACGTTCCACGGACACGCGGGGCTCGACAGGTCGAAGTTCGTGAAGTCGAGCATGGGCGCCGACTGCCCTGCCGTGAAGATGAGGGCCGCCGCCTCGCCGAACACGCGGCCCGCGGACAGCACGATGCCGGTGACGATGGCGGGCATGGCCACGGGCAGAAGCACGTGGATGGTCGTCTCCCACCGGGTCAGGCCCATGGCCAGCGCCGCGTCGCGCTGCGTGCGCGGCACGTTCTCGAGCGCCTGCTGGATCACGCGCACGAGGATGGGCACGTTGAACATGGTGAGCGCCACCGCGCCCGCGATGATGGAGAAGCCCCATCCCAGATACAGCACGAAGAACAGAAACCCGAACAGGCCCACCACGATGGACGGCAGAGACGACAACGTCTCGATGAGGGTCTTCGCGATGGCGGTGGCCCGGTTGTCCGGCGCGTACTCGGCCAAAAAGATCGCCGCGCCCAGCGAGATGGGCACCGAGATGAGAAGCGTCAGCACGAGCAGGTAGAACGAGTTGAACAGCTGCGGGCCGATGCCGCCGCCCTCTTTGAACTGCTGGGGCTTGCCCGTCAGAAAGCCGAGGTCGAACAGCTTGCCCGCGCCCGACGCCAGCACGTACACCACGATGGCGGCCAAGATGAGCAGCACGAACCCCACGATGAGCGTCAGAACGACGGTGGCCGCCTTGTCCTGCGCGTTGATGCGGCGCACATGGGCCGCCATGTCGAACCCGCGCGCAGCGGATGCCGAGGCGGGCGCGGGCGCGGCGTTGCCGCTTCCCTTAGCCATGCTTTCTCGCCCCCTTTCGCCCGATGAGGTGGATGATGAGGATGAACACGAGCGACATCGCCATCAGCAGAAGCGCGAGCGACCAGAGCACGTCGTTGTAGACCGTCCCCATGGCCTCGTTGCCCATGCCCATGGTGAGCACCGACGTGAGCGTGGACGCCGGCGTGAACAGCGACGAGGGGATCTGGGCGGCGTTGCCGATGACCATCTGCACCGCCAGCGCCTCGCCGAAGGCGCGCGTCATCCCCAGGATGACCGCGGTCATGAGCGAGGGCAGGGCGCTTCGCAGCACCACGTTCCACACCGTCTGCCAGCGCGTGCAGCCGAGCGCGTAGGAACCCTCGCGATACTCGTTGGGCACGGCGGCCAGAGCGTCGATGGAAAGCGAGGTGACTGTGGGCAGAATCATCACGGCCAGCACGATGGAGCTTGAGAAGATGCCGTAGCCGGTGATGTTCTGCCCGAGCATGCCGCCCACATCGCGCGTCCACGCCACGATGACCGTGAGGCCGATCAGGCCGTACACGACCGACGGGATGCCCACCAAAAGCTCGATGAGCGGCTGGAACACCCGTCTGCCGAATCCGGGCGCCACCTCCACCACGAAGATGGCCGACCCGACGGCGATGGGCAGGGCCACCAGCGTGGAGAGGATGGTCACCGAGAACGACCCGACGATCATGGGCAAGGCCCCGACGGTGGGCATGCCGTTCGCGTCGTCCTGGTGCGGGTTCCACGTGGTGCCCGTGAGGAAATCGAAGAGGTTGATGCCGTCGACCGCGAACGTGGAAATGCCACGCTGCGCGACCATGGCGACGAGCGTCACGACGAGGAGCGCCACGAGCGCGATGCATGCGCCCGTGACGCCCTTGCCGACAAGCTCGACGCGGCGCTTTGGCACGTGCTTCGCCATCGCTGCGCGTCTCCTTTCGCTGCTAGAGGGTGGTGACGTTTCCGTCCGCGTCCTTCTCCACCTTCATGCCGGACACGGGGATGTAGCCCTGCGCTTCCACGAGCGAGGACTGCACTTCGTCGCTCATCATGTAGTCGATGAACGCCTGCGTGGCCTCGTCGGGCTCGGCGACGGTGTACATGTGCTCGTAGGCCCAGATGGTCCAGGAGTTGTCCTCCACGTTCTCGGGCGCGGGGTCCACGCCGTCCACCTTGAGCGCCTTGAAGGACTCGTCGTAGTAGGAGAACGCCACGTAGGAGATGGCGCCCGGGGTGGTGGACACCATCTTGGTGACGGTGCCGGAGGAATCCTGCTCCTGCGGCTTGAAGTCAAACGGAGCCTCCTCGCCGGCGAGCACCGCGGCCTCGAACGTGGCGCGCGTGCCGGAGCCGGAGGCGCGGTTGATGACGACGATGTCCTCGTCGTTGCCGCCCACCTCTTTCCAGTTGGTGATCTTGCCGGTGAAGATGCCCTTGAGGTCCTCGAGCGAGATGTCGTCGATGGTCACGTCGCTGTTCACGATGGGGCCCATGCCCACGACGCACACGCGGTTGTCCTTGATCTTGTCGAGGTCGGAAGCGTTCTCGAGCTTCGTCTCGGCGAACACGTCGGAGTTGCCGATCTGCACGGCGCCCTGGGCGATCTGCGTGATGCCCTGGCCCGAGCCGCCGCCCTGCACCGTGATCTGCACGCCGGCGTTCTCGGCCATGAACTGCTCGGCCGCCGCCTCGCACAGAGGCTGAAGCGCCGTGGAGCCCACCGCCGTCACCGTGCCGGAGAGCGCAGCGCCCGCGGAGCCGGATGCGGCATCGCCGCTGTTGCCGCTGCCGCTACTGCCGCAGCCGACCAGGCCGAGGCCGGCGAACGCCATGGCCGCGCCCGCGGCGGCGCCGATGAAGCTGCGACGGCTGATGAGTTGACCTTGCATGAGCATCTCCCTTCGAAAGGGGCGGGACCGTCCGCCCGTTCGTTCGTCTTGCATCCTGTGCGCGGACGATCATACGCGCCGACGGGCGCGGTGTGCGGACGGGCACGCATGCCTGACCGAAGCATGACAAGGCTTTACCGTCCCCTTACAGAGAGCCTTGCGAACCGTTTACAATGCGCGCACCGGAAAACGGGAAGGGAAGCGCCTCCGGGAAGGCGGGCGGGAAGCGCCGCATGAGAGCGCAGACCGGAGAGGCGTCGCACGCAAAAAGAGAAGCAGGGCTATGGAGGCCCGAGGCTGCCCCTTTCCCGCGCGGAGGCGCGCACGAGGTCGCGGGTTCTCGCCCCTTCGCATCCCCGCAGGAGCAAGCGGATGCGGGGCCGTCGCGCGCCTTGCGTCTGCGAGGAGTGCGGCATGCACGCGAAGCCCTCGTTTTTGGCCACGAAACCGCGTTCTGGCACGAGACGGCACGACTGCGAGGGACACCGAAAACGCTGAACAGGCGTTTTGCCGACGGAAGCGCCGCACCGGCAACGCGAAAGAAGAGTTTTCGTGCCAGAACGCGGTTTCGTGGCCAAAAACAACCGATTCGCGCGCACGGAGAAGAGGGGCCTGCTGCGCTCTTGCCGTCCAAACTCGGAAAGCCGCCACCACCCGCCAGCCCCGCCTTTCCCGCAAACGCCGGCAGATACCGATCTCAGTCAGCGCGCGGCGCGCGCAACCTCGGCAAAGCCGAGAAGGGCCTCCACCGAGAAGCGCTCGCCGTCGTCGAGCGCGACCGAGCCGTCGAAGCGCCCGAACGCCTGGCACCGGTCGACGCCGAGCGGATCGAAGCCCGCATGGCCGGCGCAATCGAGCAGCGGCGTGAACACAAGGTCGAGGCGCCCCTCGGCATCGCCCAAACGCCACGGCCGCATAAGCTGATAGCGGTCGGACAACCGCCTCGCACGCGCGCCCCCCGTCCTCTCCGGAATGGCGAAATCGACGCCGGAAAGCCTGTGCGCCGCGCCGTCGACGAACGCCGCGCTCTCGGAAACCGCCGACGCGCCGCCGGGACCGCATCCCAAGCTCAATCCGAAGCGACGGCCCTCCTGCCACCCCTGGGCAGCGGCCCAGCGCCAATCGCCCCAGCGCGACCACGCGCCGCGACCCCAGTCCAGCGCCCCAAACGAGTTATCGGGGCAGAACCCGTGCACAAGCAGCCCTTTTTTCAAACTGCCCCGCACCCGCATGGCGAAGGTCTTTCGGCTGTAGCGAAACGCGAGGGAATCCTCCCCCGTCAAGGTGCTGACCACGGCCGAATCGCGAGGCTCCTCGTCGAGCACGGCCTCGAAGGCCAGATCGTCGTTGCCGTCGAAGCTCGTGAAGCGAACCTTGAGGCGACGAAAGCCGTCGCCCACCTCGAACAGAAACGACGTGCGTCCGCTCTCGAACGAGGTCGCACCCGCATCCGAAGAGGCGGGAAGCCCGAAGCGCCCGAGGGGAAACGGCACGACCACGCTCGCCGTATGCGACGCGGCTTGGGAGAAGTCGACCACCGACGCCGACGCGAACCCGACATGACCCAAGTCGGCCACCGACAGGATGACGACGAATTCGTCGTCGTGCACCAGATACCGATCCCATTCCCTGATCCAGCGTTTCGGCACCTTGAGACGGTCGCGCTCGTACGCGCGCACCGGCGATGTCGCCCAGCCGCTCTCCGCCAACAAGCCGTCGAGCCGGTGCAGAGGACCCGGCGTCAGACGCGCCTCGAAGCCGCTCACCGACCCTCTCCCTTCATCGCGCGCAGCGCATGCGCAACGCGGTTGCGCACGTTCGACCTCCCGCCCGCTCGTCGGGATGCGGATTTCGCCTTGGGCTTGGAGCGCGCGACGTCGTGCTGCTGCTCCCCTTCGCCCTTCTCGCGCTCGGTCACCTCATGCGCGGCCTCGTCCAGCACGCGCTCGGCAAGCGGGACGCCGCCCGCCCGCGTAAGCGGCGCGATGGCCCGCAGGACCGCGTCGCCCGCCCGGGAACCCGTGCGGCTGTCGGCCACCGTGAATGCAAGCGAGGCCTGAAAGCCCGCGTCTCCGATACCCGTGAACGTAAGCGCCGGCTGCTTCGTCAGCTTCGCGCAGGTGGAGGCCGCCTCGGCGGCGGCTCTCTCGATGGCGGCAGCCACCTCGTCAAGGCGCTCGCCGTCGGTGACCACCACGATGGGCAGCTTCACCTGATTGGTGGGCGGCAGATGCACGAGCGCGGTTTTGTTGATGATGGAGTTGGGTATGATCACCTCTTCGCCCGCGCTGTTGCGAATGGAGGTGTGCCGCCACGTGACGTCCTTCACCACGCCCGACGACGAGCCCACCTCGATGTTGTCGCCCGGTTTGACGATGCGCATGAGCGAGACCTGCAACCCGCCGATCAGGTTCGATATGGTGTCCTGAAAGCCCAGCGAGACGGCGATGCCGCCGATGCCCAGCGCGGTGATGGCGGCGCTCACGTTCACGTTGAAGCACGTGGACAGCATGATGCAGATGCCGAGGAACCAGACGGCGCCGCGGACGATGTTCACGAAAATGGAGCTTGACGGAAGGTCTTTCCCTTCGTTGAAATGCAGAAGCCGGCGCATGAAGCGCCGCGCGATCCGCGCGCACACAGCCGTCGCCGCGAGTATGACGACCGCCGTGATGGCCGTGGCGATCCAGTCGCTGCGGGCGAATCCTTCGATTATGCGCGAAAGCTGTTCCATGACGTTATCCTACCATGCCGTCCGCACCGCCGACAAACACGGACGCGGAACCTCACCACGAGGGTGGCTTTTCCGGGAAGTATTCGCGAGTTTCCCACAAAACCACGCGTCCGAGCGCGCGGGTGGCGGGAACGTCAATCAACCGTTGGTTGCGAGAGCCGCGCCATTGCAGGTCGTGGGAATGGAGCGATTGGACGAAGGGGCCGTCCACCAGCACGTCGGTGGCGTCGAGCAGCGCGCGGACCGCCTCGTCGGGCACGCCGGCCTCCAGCTGTTCGTAGCGGTAGCCTGAGTACGTCCACACGTTCAAGCCGAGCGCGCGGCACCGGCGCGCCAGCTGCGCGCACGCGGCAGCCTGCTCAAACGGCTCGCCGCCCGATATCGTGACGCCCTGCGCCAGCTTGTTCGCCGCGATGTCGGCCACCACCTCGTCGATGGAGCGCACCACGCCGCCCGCAGCCGGCTGGCTCTCGGGATTGTGGCAGCCGGGGCAGCCGTGCGAGCAGCCCTGCACGAACACGGCATAGCGCAGCCCCGGCCCGTCCACGATGGAATCCGGAACCGTGCCGTACAGGCGAATGGCAGTGGGAGCGGTCATGGGCACCTCGCATGCGCCCGGAGGGCGCATAATGATCGGACGAGTCGGCGTAGTAAGGCAGCGAGGACGGCCGTGGCGCCCGAGATCGCGGAGAGGACGAGAACGAAGCGCACTTCGATGCGCAAGCCCTCAGCCTTGCCGCAAGATCGGGGCGCCACGGCTGCCCGCAGCGCCGGTTATCGCATCGGCTGATCAGGCGACGCGATGAAATGCTTCACGCGGTCGGCCTCTTCGGCGCGCTTGGCATCGTTGAAGCGGTCAAGGGTGCCCACCAAATAGCCGGTGATGCGGCGGATGCGCTCGAAGGCCACGCCGTGCTCCTCCTCGGTGCGCCCGCACTTCGGACACACGTCGCCGATGATGCCGTTGTAGCCGCACACCGGGTCGCGATCCACCGGGTGGTTCACCGAGCCGTAACCCATGCCGCTTTCCTTCATGTGGCGAATGACGGCCTCGAACGCCTCGAGATTTTCGGTGGGATCGCCGTCCAGCTCGACGTAGCTGATGTGCCCGCCGTTCGTGAGCGCATGATAGGGCGCCTCGATCTCGATCTTCTCGAACGCGCTGATGTCGTAGTACACCGGCACATGGAAGCCGTTCGTGTAGTAGTCGCGATCGGTCACACCGGGGATGGAGCCGTAGCGCGCGCGGTCCATGCGCACGAAGCGCCCGGACAGGCCCTCGGCGGGCGTGGCGATGAGCGTGTAGTTCATGCCGCGCTCGCGAGACACGCGGTCCACGTAGTTGCGCATGTGCCCCACGATCTCCAAGCCCAGGTTCTGCGCGGCCTTCGACTCGCCGTGATGTTTGCCGGTGAGCGCCACCAACGTCTCGGCCAGTCCGATGAAGCCGGTGGTGAGCGTGCCGTGCTTGAGCACCTCGCGCTGCTCGTCGGTGGGCGCAAGCTTCTCCGAATCGATCCACACGCCCTGCCCCATCAAGAACGGCGCGTTGTACACCTTCTTGCGGGCCTGGATCTCGAAGCGCTCGTCGAGCTGCCCCACCACGAGCGCCAGCTTCGCATCGAGCAGGTCGAAGAACAGATCAAGATCGCCCTTCGCGCGGATGGCCAGGCGCGGCAGGTTGATGGACGTGAACGACAGGTTGCCGCGGCCGGGTGTGACCTCGCGATCGGGGTCGAACACGTTGCCCATCACGCGCGTGCGGCAGCCCATGTAGGCGATCTCCGTCTCGGGCGTGCCCTTGTAGTACTGCGCGTTGAACGGCGCGTCCAGGAAGCTGAAGTTGGGGAACAGCCTCTTGGCCGAGCAGTGCATGGCCAGCTTGAACAGGTCGTAGTTCGGATCCTCGGGGTTGTAGTTCACGCCTTCCTTCACGCGGAAGATCTGCACGGGGAAGATGGGCGTCTCGCCTGAGCCCAAGCCCTCCTCGGTGGCCAACAGCATGTTCCTCACCACCATGCGCCCCTCGGGGCTCGTGTCCATGCCGTAGTTGACCGAGCTGAACGGCGTCTGCGCGCCCGCGCGGGAATGCATGGTGTTGAGGTTGTGCACGAGCGCTTCCATAGCCTGGAACGTGGCGCGGTCGGTGTCGGCGAAGGCGTTCTTCGCAGCGTAGGAGAGCGCCTTGCCCGCTGCGGCCTCGTCCATGCCGGCTTCGACGAGCGCGGTGCGCACGCCCGCTTCGAAGCCCTCGTCCATCTCGAGGCTGGCCCACACGCCCGTCCGCCCCTCGATGTGGGCGAGCGCATCCTGCGCGAAGGAGCGCGCGTCGTCCACCACGCCGTCGGCCAGAAGGTCAACCGCCTCGGCCAGATGCTTCTTGTACAGGCGACGGTACGTCTTGCGCACGCCTTCGGCCAGGCCGTAGTCGAAGTCGCAGATGGCCTGCCCGCCGTGCTGGTCGTTCTGGTTGGACTGGATGGCGATGCAGGCGAGCGCAGCGTAGCTGGCGATGTCGTTGGGCTCGCGCAGCACGCCGTGGCCCGTGGAGAAGCCGCCCTTGAAGAGCTTGCGCAGCTCGATCTGGCAGCACGTGGTGGTGAGCGTGTAGAAGTCCATGTCGTGGATGTGGATGTCGCCCTCGCGGTGCGCGCGTGCGAACTTCGGCTCGATGACGCACATCTCGTAGAACTGCTTGGCCGACTCGCTGCCGTACTTGAGCATGGTGCCCATCGCGGTGTCGGCGTCGATGTTGGCGTTCTCGCGCTTCATGTCCGAATCGGCGGCTTTGGAGAACGTGATGTCCTTGAGCGTTTGGATGAGGCGGCTGTTCACGTCGCGGGCACGGCTGCGCTCGGCGCGGTAGAGGATGTAGGACTTCGCCGTCTGGACGAAGCCCTCCTCGATGAGCGTCTCCTCCACGAGGTCTTGCACGCCCTCCACCGTGGGCACACCCTCGATGGCCCCGCTCTCCAGCTTGTCGACCACTTTCTGCGCGATCTCGTCGGCAGCCGCGCGATCCTGCATGGCACCGCACGCCTGAAACGCGCGCCCCACCGCCTCGGCGATCTTGTCCTGCCTGAACTCCGCCCTGCGACCGTCGCGCTTGATGATGGTGGTGACCATGCTGAAGCTTCCTCTCTTCCGTCGTTTCCCGGCCATGCCGTTTTATGCGTGCGAACTGTGGGTTTGCCGTGGCTGCAGCCGCGCTTTCCACCGGTTTTCACCCTAGTTTTCCACTATATGTTGTGGTTTTGCTTGGAATCAGCGTTGATATATGGTAGCGGGCCGTTCGACCGAAAACAAGCTTTAAAATTGTTACAAATTTAATTTCAATCGCAAACGCGCAGGACGCGCACTAAAACTTCACAGGTTGGCGAAGCGAAGGGGGAGGCGAAGAGGGAGGGACGGGAATGGAGCAGGGCGAGGGAGGGAGGGAGGGAGGGAGGGAGGGAGGGGAGAAACTGACCAGGAGGGAGATAGG
>NZ_PPEL01000009.1 GCF_002899695.1 Rubneribacter badeniensis | reverse complement strand
AGATGTGTATAAGGGCCAGGTGCTTTCCTCTCGGTTCGGCGCCCGCGGCAGACCGACGGCGTTCGGCATGGCATCGGGGCGGCCCGTTCGCTTCCCGTTCGGTGACGCGCGAAGCTATGGATGGGGCGGTTGGTTGCCAGCGCAATGCCGCCGACCTGTTGTCGGGCCGTTTCCTCTTTGATGATAAGACGCTCTTCGTCGCCGAATTGTTTCGCCCGCCGCAAAACCTCCGCATTTTACGGCGACCTCCTGCGCGTGGGGCGGTCGCGCCCCGCTTACCGCATCAGCATGCGCAGCAGATTGATCTTGTCGCCGAACGGGGGGTTGCGTACGGGGAGTTCGAGCCACGTGCCCTTCTTCAGGGTGGATTTGTAGTGGGTGAACGCGTCGAAGCCCACTTTGCCGTGGTAGGCACCCATGCCGGAGTTGCCCACGCCGCCGAAGCCCATGTGGTTGTTCGCGAGGTGGATCACCACGTCGTTCACGGTGGCGCCGCCGAATTGCAGCTCGGTGAGCACGCGGTGCTGCACCTGCTTGTCGTCGCTGAACACGTAGCACGCAAGCGGCTTCTCGAACGTGCGCACGATGTCAAAGGCCTCGTCAAGCGTGCGGTACGTCAGCACGGGCAGCACGGGGCCGAAGATCTCCTCGCCCATCACGGGGTCGTCGAGCGTCACGCCGGTAAGGCACGTGGGCTCGATGCGCAGCGTCTCCGCGTCGCCGCGCCCGCCGAACGCCACGCGTGCGTTCGGGTTGCGGTTCTCGATGAGCCCCATCACGCGGTCGAAATGGTGGCGGTTGATCATGTGCGGCCATTCGTCGCAGGTCAGAATGTCCGCGCCGTAATACTGGTGGAAGCACTCGTCCAACTGCTTGATCAGATCGTCCACCACGTTCTCATGCACGAGGAAGTAGTCGGGTGCCACGCAGGTTTGGCCGCTATTGATGCCCTTGCCCCACGCGATGCGCTGCGCCGCGCGCTTCACGTTCGCCGTTTCGTCCACGATGCAGGGGCTCTTGCCGCCTAGTTCCAGCAGCACGGGGGTGAGGAATTTCGAGGCGGCGGCCATGATGGTGTGGCCCACGTTCGGGCTGCCGGTGAAGCAGATCTTGTCCCAGCGCACCTCCAGCAGCCAGTCGTTCATCTGGCCCGATCCGGGGAAGCCGCAGATGTATTCGGGCGGGAAGATGTCGGTCAGCATGTCGATGAGGAATTCGCTTGTGGCTTTCGACGTGCGCGAGGGTTTCAGCGCCACGCAGTTGCCGGCGGCGATGGCGTCCACCATCGGCACGAGCGCCAGCTGCAGCGGGTAGTTCCACGGCGAGAGCACCAGCACCACGCCGAGCGGGCTGGGATACACCTTCGACGAGCTGCGGAAATGCACGATGGGGGAGGCAACGCGGCGCGGACGCGTCCACGAGTTGAGGTGCTTCAGGCACGTGTTGATCTCGTCGTAGACGATGCCGAGCTCCGTGGCGTAGCCCTCGAAGCGCGATTTGCCCAGGTCGGCGCGCAGGGCTTCCAGAATGCGCTCCTCGTTCGCCTTCAGGTACGCCTTCATCTTCACCAGCGCCTCGCGGCGGTAGGGCACGTGCGCCGGCGTGCCGGTGGCGTGGAAATCGCGCAGTTTCTGCGCGGCGGCCTCAACGTCGGCCACGGAGTTGAAAACCTGCCTACTCATATACGGCCTCCAGAATGGTCGTGGCGTCCTCCAGGGTGATCTCGGTGGCGTTGTACAAAGCCGAGCCGTCGTAGCGGGCTTGCTTTGCCACGGCGGGCAGCGCGTCGCGCGAAACGCCCAGATCGGCCAGCGTCAGCGGCACGCCGTACGTGTCGTGGAAGAACGCGTTTAGGGCGAACAGCGATGCGCACATCGCCTCGTCGCGCTGCGCGGCGGTGGCGTTCGCGCCCAGCTCGGCGGCCTTTTCCGGTGCCAGATAGGGCAGCAGTTCCCCGTACTGGCCGGCGTGAATCCCCCGGTCGAGGTTGAACTTCACGCAGTGGGGCAGAAGCATCATCATGGCCTGCCCGTGCGGGATGTGGCAGAGGCCGCCCAGCGAATGGCCGATGGAATGCACGATGCCCACCATCGCGTTCGAGAACGCCGCGCCCGCCATGAGCGAGCCGAGCGCCAGGTTCGTGCGCGCGTCCGTATCGCCGCCGTTCGCGCAAGCCACGGGCAGATTCGCCGCGATCAGCTCGATGGCTTTCACGGCGAACGCGTCGCTCACCGGGTTCTTCTGGATGGACGTGTACGCCTCGATGGCGTGCGTGAGCGCGTCCATGCCGGTGGTGGCCGTGAGCTTCGGCGGCAACGATGCGGTGAGCGCGGGGTCGAGGATGGCCGCGTGCGGCACCAGCTTGTACGAGGTGAACGACAGCTTGGCGTGCGCCTTCGTGTCGGCTACCACGGCCACGAGCGTCACCTCGCTGCCCGTGCCGGCCGTGGTGGGCACGGCGATGAACGGCGGCAGGTCGGCGTTCAGTATCTCGGAGCCCTGCAACGTGGCGAAATCGACGCCCTTGCACGCCAGCGATGCCGCCGCGCCCTTCGTGGTGTCGATGACCGAGCCGCCGCCGATGGCTACGAAGCCGTCGCAGCCGCGTCGGCCGTATAGCTGCGCCACCTCGTTCACCACGTCCATCGAGGAATCGGGCGGCACCTGGTCGAACACGTCGTACGGCACGCCGGCGGCGTCCAGCACGTCGGTGAGCTTCGCCGCCACGCCCAGCTTCATGAGCCCCGCGTCGGTCATGACGAGCGGGTGCTTTACCCCGCGCGATGCCAACTCGTCGGGCAGCTTGTCGAGCGCATGCGCCCCGCACACGATTTTCGTGGGGCAGAAGAATTCAAAACCGTTCAAGGGAACCTCCTCGGAAGTGGATGGGCCGCCGGGTTAGCCGCGCGCCACGCGCTTCGCCGCCCGGTACGCGCCGCGCCAGCCGAAGAACATGCGCAGCAGCGCGGTGAACATATAGGTGAGGGCCACGCCCGTGTCGTTGGGGCCGCGGGTGGAGAACGCGCGCTCGGCCAGCGCTTCCTTCAGCGTCTCGCCGCCGGAGAAGCAGGCAAACGCGAACGCGAGCGAACGGAACGCGATCACGTAGTCCACGGTGACGGCTGACGCGTCGGTGCTGGGAAGCCCGCTGCCGGGCTCCACGTCGCGCGCGAGGCGGGCGGGCGGCACGCGCTTGAACGCGCCCGATTCCGTGCGGCGGCACACGCACGCGAGGTTCGTGCCGCGCACGGTGAGCAGAAACGCGTAGCCGGGCTTCAAATAGTCCACTTCGGCGCGGATCTTCGGCGAGACGTGCCGGAACAGCGAGATGAGGTGCGGCAGCAGCCGCAGCAGCACGCGCACGTACAGCGCTTGAAGACGTTGGCCCAGCGTGCGGGGCGAAAGCGGTCGATCGTCCATGAGGCTCCTTCGATGACGGCGGAGACATTCGTATGATACTCCGTCGGCGCGCGTTTTGCTGATGGTCGCGACGGAAAAGCGCGAAGTCTTCGCCGCACGGTTCGCGGGAGGTCTTGCGGGGGGGGGGGTCTTGCGATCCGTGTCCGACGCCCCTCGCCTCATCCGGCTTGATCCGGTGCGCGCGCCGCGCTTGCGCTGCGGCCTTGCCCCTTGCCGTTTCTTCCATCTTCTTCTCTCCGATCTTGCCTTGCAATGTGACACTATCCCCGTCCCTTTGTCACGCTTTGTCACGCCCCTTGTCGCGCATGCTCTGGCCGGTGTACGCGCGGTCGGCCGATGTACACCGGTCGGTGTAATTCCGTGACGCGAAGATGACAATTGGGCGCAGGATGCCCGGCTCGGAAACCCTCGTGGTAAGGTGACCGCATCACAACAGATACGCACGACGAATCATGACCATTGCGAATTCAAGGAGCGTGAAGCATATGACCGACATGCATGGCGTCACTCCCGAGGGCGGCGCGCAGCCGCCGAAGCCGGGCGAGGAGCACGCCCAGCACACGGCCCCTGCGGGCCAGCAGCCCTCCTATCAGCAGACGTACCAGCAATCCTCGTACCAAGCGCCGGTGCAGCCCCAAGGTTATCGCGCGCCCGCGCCTGTCTCGGTTGAGCGGAAGTCGCACGGTCTGCGCACCTTTTTGCTCGCGTTCTGCGGCGCGGCGCTCGCCTGCGTCATCGGCCTGGGCGGGTTCGCCATCTGGCAGGCCGCGACCGGCAACTCGGGCGGCTCGTCCGACGACGGCCAGCACACCCAGCTCGGTGCGCAAAGCTCGGGCTCGGTCGACGCCGGCGACGAGGATCCCACGCTCGCCGAGGCCGTCGCCAAGAAGGCGCTTCCCTCCGTCGCGGCCATCGACGTGTACACGAATCAGTCGTCCATGGGCGGGCTGTACGGCTATGGCTACGGATCCGGCGCGAACAGCGGCGCCGACTCCAACACGCTCACGCAGTCGTCGCTCGGCAGTGGCGTCGTGCTCACGGAGGACGGCTACATCATCACGAACAACCATGTGGTGGAAGGTGCCGACGCGCTCAAGGTGACCGTCGGGGGAGAGCAGTACGACGCTGAGATCGTCGGCACCGATCCCAGCTCCGATTTGGCTGTCATCAAGGCAAAGGACGCGAGCGGCCTTGCGCCCATCGAGGTGGGGGACTCCGACGAGCTCATCATCGGCGAATGGGTCATGACCATCGGCAGCCCCTTCGGGCTGGAGCAGTCCGTGGCCACGGGCATCGTGTCGGCCACGAGCCGCTCGCAGATCATGGACAGCGGCACCGACCCGTTCAGCGGCCAAAGCACGGGAGAGCCCACCATCTACGCGAACCTCATCCAGACCGATGCGGCCATCAACCCCGGTAACTCCGGCGGTGCGCTCGTGGACGCCGACGGCAAGCTCATCGGCATCAACACGCTCATCACGTCCTATTCGGGCAACTACTCCGGCGTGGGCTTCGCCATCCCGGTGAACTACGCGGTGAACATCGCCCAGCAGATCATCGACGGCAAGACGCCCACCCATGCGCAACTCGGCGTGTCGCTGTCCACCGTGAACGCGCAGAACGCCCAGCGCTACGGCCTTCCTGCCGACAGCGGCGCGTACGTGGCCCGTGTAAATCCCGGTTCCGGCGCAGCTGAGGCGGGCATCGAGGCCGGCGACATCATCACGAAGTTCGACGGCGGCGCCGTGGAGTCAGCGAGCGACCTCATGCTGGCCGTGCGCTCGAAGAACCCTGGCGACAAGGTGACGCTCGAGGTGAACCGCAACGGCGAGACGAAGGAAGTTGAAGTCACGCTCGGTTCCGACGATTCCTCGGAAAGCGCTTCGACCCAACAGCAGAGCGGAACCTCTCAGGAGTCCTTGCTCGACCGCCTCTTCGGGGGTGGCTCAGGCTCCCAGCAGAACGCCGCATAAGACGCCCACTCCTTTCCCCTCTCTCCTTGCGAGCCCCCGTTTTGTCGGGGGCTCGCGTCGCATCGGGGTTCGCCGCAGGTGCGAGCGCGCTGTGCCGCGCACGCGAACGGGCACTCCTTCCAGCAGGTTTCTGTCTGTCCTTTGCGTGAAGTGACGGGAAACGGTCGCGCTTTGTCGCGGCTGTTTGCGTTTTCAGGTAAGATGGGGGCGCTTAGGAGAACGATCGACCATCGAGAGGACAGGGCTTATGTCTGGAGGATACCGATACGACCGCGTGCTGCTCAAGTTGTCCGGCGAGGCGCTGGCAGGAGACGTCGGATACGGCATCGATCCGAAGGTGGTCGACGATCTGGCCGACCAGATCGCCGAAGTCGTGCATGACGGCGTGCAGCTGGCCGTCGTGGTGGGCGGCGGCAACATCTTCCGCGGGCTGGCCGGCTCGGCCGAGGGCATGGACCGCGCCCAGGCCGACTACATCGGCATGCTGGCCACCGTCATGAACGCGCTGGCGCTGCAAGACGCGTTCGAGCGCCACGGCATCTTCTCGCGCGTGCAGAGCGCCATCACCATGCAGGAGGTGTCCGAGCCCTACATTCGCCGCCGCGCCATCCGCCACATGGAGAAGGGCCGCGTGGTCATCTTGGCGGCCGGCACGGGCAACCCCTACTTCACCACCGACACCACCGCCGCGCTGCGCGCGTGCGAGCTGGACGTGGACGTGCTCATGAAGGCCACGAAGGTGGACGGCGTCTACGACAGCGACCCGAAGGCGAACCCGGACGCGAAGCGCTTCGACCGCCTGAGCTACATGGACGTGCTGTCGCGCGGCCTCAACGTCATGGACTCCACGGCCACGTCTTTGTGCATGGACAACCATGTTCCCATGATCGTGTTCGACCTGACCGAGAAGGGCAACATTTCGCGCGCTTTGAAGGGCGAAAACGTCGGAACCACGGTAGAATAGGCAGAGGCGAACGCGCGCGCCGATGCCCTGGGGCGCGCGTCCGAAGTCGGGTGAAAGGAACCGCAACAATGGTCAACGACATTCTCACGCAGGCTGAGGAGCGCATGAAGAAGGCCGTCTCCTCGCTGCACGACAACTTCGGCTCGGTGCGCACGGGTCGCGCGAACGCCATGCTGCTCGACCGCATCAAGGTGGACTATTACGGCGTGCCCACACCGGTGAACCAGATGGCCGGCATCAAGTCGCCCGACGCGCACCTGCTGGTCATCGAGCCGTGGGACAAGGGCGTTCTTCGCGCCATCGAGCATGCCATCCTCGAGAGCGACCTGGGCGTGACGCCCTCCAACGACGGCTCGGTCATCCGTCTGCCGTTCCCCGCGCTCACCGAGGAGCGCCGCCGCGAGCTGGTGAAGCAGTGCAAGACCTACGCGGAGGAGGCGCGCGTGGCCGTGCGCAAGGCGCGCCAGGAGGCCAACTCCGCCATCGAGCGCACCGTCAAGGAGGAGAGCCTTCCCGAAGACGACGAGCGCCGCGGCCAGGCCGAGGTGCAAAAGCTCACCGACAAGTACATCGCCGAGGTGGACGCCGTCTTCAAGAAGAAGGAAGCCGAGGTGATGGAGATCTAGGGGTTCCGCGGGCCTACGGCCCGCGGAACTGCTCGACGCTGCGTCGGATTCCGCCGTTCTGCCGAACGGCGGAACGAAGTCGACGCTGCGAAGCGTCGGGGCACCCCATCTCGCGGCGAAGCCGATAGCTCGCGTACCGAAGTACGCTTCGCCATCGCCTTCCCCACGATCTGGGGCACCGCGACGCTTCTCGCTGACTTACTGCGCCAACCTGTGAGTTTTGGGCTGCTTGCCTGTTTGCCCTGCGACCGTAAGATCAACCTGGGTGTTCGGCGTACGACAGAAAGTGCTACCTCCTTGAACAAGCCGCTCGACTACATATTCCCGAATCCTCCGGAGGGTCTCGACCCGCGGCAACTCGACCCTGCGCGGGTGCCGCAGCACGTGGCCGTGATCATGGACGGCAACGGGCGCTGGGCGAAGAAGCGGGCGCTCAACCGGCTGCGCGGCCACAAGGCCGGCATCGAGGCCGTGCGCGAGACGATCCGCTGCGCCTCCGACGTGGGCGTGCGCTACCTCACCATCTACTCGTTCTCCACGGAGAACTGGAAGCGGCCCGAAGACGAGGTGGTGGGCCTCATGGACCTGTTCGCCAAGACCATGCTGGCCGAGGTGGACGGGCTGCACGAGGAGCACGTGCGCGTGCGCACCATCGGCGACGTGTCGGCGCTGCCCGAGGCCACGCGCGCCGCGTTCGACGAGGCGTGGGAGAAGACGCGCGGCAACACGGGCATGACGCTGGCCGTGGCCGTGAACTACGGCTCGCGTCAGGAGATACTGCACGCGGTGGAGGGGTGCGTGCGCCGCGCGCTGTTGGAGGAGGCCGAGGGGCGCGACCCGCTGGCCGCCGTGTCGGAGGAGGCGTTCGCGCGCGGCCTGTACACGACCGGCATGCCCGACCCCGACCTTGTGATCCGCACGTCGGGGGAGATGCGCATCTCGAATTTCCTGCTGTGGCAGATCGCCTACTCCGAGTTCTACTGCACCGACGTGCTGTGGCCCGACTTCGACCGCTACGAGTTTTTGCGGGCGCTTCTGGACTACCAGGGGCGCGACCGCCGCTTCGGGGCGGTGAAGTAAGCGATGTCGCGGCCTGACGGCGCGCGCGAGGGGGATGGCGACCGCACGCGTGCGGGGCGCATCAAAGACTTTGCCTACGAGAAGACGCCCGAGAAGCTGAAGAACGCCACCGATTTGCAGGTGAGGTTTCGCACCGGGTTCGTGTACGTGGCGGTGTCGGTTCTGTGCGCGCTCATCAGCGACTGGACGACGCTCGCGCTGCTCGTGGCCACGGCCGGCATCACGGCCGGCGAGTTCTACTACATGCTGCGCCAGGACGCGAAGCTGCCCAACGAGATGCTCGGGATCATCGCCGCCATGCTCTATCCGACGAGCGTGTTCGCGCTTGGCCTGACCGGCGCGCTGTACGTGAGTTTGGCGCTTCTGCTCGCGCTCATCGTGTGGTACGTGTTCTGGATGCGGGCGCGCGTGCCCGACGTGGGCGTGAGCTTCTTCGGCGCGGCCTACTGCGGCATGCTGCTCTCGGGCATCATCGTCGTGCGCACCGCTCTGCCCGATCCGTGGGGAGGCGTGCTCGTGCTCGCCATCTTCCTCAGCGTGTGGGCGAACGACTCGTTCGCCTATCTGGTGGGAAGCAGGTTCGGCAAGCACAAGCTGGCGCCGCGCACGAGCCCGAAGAAAAGCTGGGAGGGGTTCTTCGCAGGGCTTGCGGGCTCGGCGGCGTTCTGGTGCCTTATGACGCTCATACCCGGCGTTGAGATGAGCATCGCCCAGGCGATCCCGTTCGGCGTGATCAGCGGGCTCATGGGCGTGCTGGGCGATCTGGCCGAGAGCCGCATCAAGCGCAACAGCGGCTTCAAGGACTCCGGCACCATCATGCCGGGGCATGGTGGGCTGCTCGACCGATGCGACTCCCTGTTCCTCGTGGCGGTCACGTCGGCCATCCTGCTGGTGGGGTTCGGCTGCATCCCGTACCCTGTCCCGCTGGCCTGACGAAGCGGGCGGGGAGACGAGCGGTGTTGTCCGACGGCGCGAACGGGAGGCCTTCGGCTGCGGATGCCTGCGGTGCTGTCTTCTGATGTGGGGCTGCGAGGCGAAAGTGCGATCAAGCGACGAGGTGAGGGCATGAAGAGGATCGTTGTTTTGGGGTCCACGGGATCCATCGGCACGCAGACGCTCGACGTGGCGCGACGGCATCCCGACAAGCTGCAGGTCGTGGCGTTGGCGGCGAATTCGCGTGCCGAGGAACTGCTGGCCCAGGCGCGCGAGTTCGGCGTGCGGCACCTTGCGGTGGGCGACGAGCGGCTGGAGGGCGAGGCCGTCGCGGACGATCTGCGCGCCCAGGCGGAGGGCGGCTTGCGATGCGCCGCGGCCCAGGCGGCGGTCGGGGTGTCGGGGGTTGCGGGCGCTCGGGCGACGCAAGGCGGGCTGCGCGCGACTGCGGGCACGTCCGACGCGTCGAATGCGGATGCGCGCTCGTCCGGCACCGAGCGCGGCGAAGGCTCGCTCGGCTTCGGCGCGCAAGCCGTGGCCGCGCTCGCTCAGCTGCCCGAGGCCGACGTGGTGGTGAACGCGCTCGTGGGCGCGGCGGGCTTGCGCGCCAGCTGCGACGCGCTCGCCGCGGGCAAGGTGCTGGCGCTTGCGAACAAGGAATCGCTCGTGGTGGGCGGCGACCTCATCATGCCGCTGGCCGCCCGGGCGGACGCCCGTCGCCGTGCGGCCGGCACGGCCCCCGCGCACGGTCCCGCCGGCGCGCTCATGCCCATCGATTCGGAACACGGCGCCATCTACCAATGCCTCATCGGCGAGGACGCGCGCGAGGTGGCGCGCTTGTGGGTCACCGCGTCGGGCGGCCCCTTCCGCGGGCGCACGCGCGCGCAGCTGGCGGACGTCACGGCGGCTGAGGCGCTCGCGCACCCCACGTGGAACATGGGCGCGAAGATCACCATCGACTCGTCCACCCTCATGAACAAGGGGTTGGAGGTCATCGAGGCGCACCACCTGTTCGCCATGCCCTACGACCGCATCAGCGTGGTGGTGCAGCCGCAGAGCGCCATCCACTCGATGGTGGAGTTCGCCGACGGCAGCGTGAAAGCGCACCTCGGCACCACCGACATGCGCATCCCCATCCAGTACGCGCTCAGCTACCCCGAGCGCTGGGACGCCCCCGTGGTGCCGCTCGATTTCACGCGGCTGGGCGGCCTCGAGTTCGCCGCGCCCGACGAGGGCACGTTCCGCTGCCTTGCCCTCGCGCGCCATGCTGGCGCCGCCGGCGGCACGCTGCCGTGCGTGATGAACGCCGCCAACGAGGTGGCCGTGGCCGCGTTTCTGGCGGGGGAGGGCACCTATCTCGGCATTGCTGAGTGCGTGGAAGCCGTCATGGAGGCGCACGAGGCTGCGGGCGTCCAGCGGGTGGAGAGCCTTGAGCAGCTGGAAGAGCTGGACGCATGGGCCCGCGCCGAAGCGCGCCGGAACGTGCGCTAGCCGCCTAGCCGCGCGCCTCGCCGCAGGCGCTTAAGGGCCGCGTTTGCCGGGTTGCCGCCCTCTTTTCCGCACTTGCCGCGTCGGCCGTAGGCCGGCAGGCGCTTGCATCCCCGCGCCCCGCGTCCCCCGCCTCCGTCATTCGCCATTGCCGTAAAATTCTCTCTTGACAAACGGTAAAGGCCCGATATACGATTCGCCTATAGAAATTGCGCGGGCGTTCAAGCCCGTGCGCGAGATCCCGAAGCTCCACACAAACATGCACCGCCCGTTGAGGGCGAGGCATCATAGCAGGCTTTCGAGAAGCAGAGAATTAGAGCTCAAAGTTCGATTCTCTGCTTCTTTTTTTGTGCTTAAGGAGGTGAAACCGGGGTGGACATCAACGTGTACATGCTTTTCACGTATGGGCTGACGGCCCTCATATCGTTCTTCGTGATCGGAGTCGTCGTCCTGATCAACAAAGCTATGAACGGAAAAGGCTCCCAAGACTCTGAGCAGTAGGATCGTCAGTTACGGAAAGGAACGGATGTCCAGATGGATATCTTGATGCAAATCTTCCCCGGGATCTTCACGCTTTTCGATGATCCCCTAATTGGCGCCGTGCGCGTCGCCCTCATCTTGCTGGGCTTCGTGCTGGCGTTCTATGGCTTCAAAGGCAAGCTCGAGCCGTTGATCATGGTTCCCATGGGCCTCGGCATGATCGCTGTCAACGCCGGCGTCCTGTTCTTGGGCGACGGCTCCACGGGAACCCTCATCATCGACCCGCTTGTCTCCGAGACCGACGATCTCATGCAAGCCATCCAGGTGAACTTCCTGCAGCCCATCTACAACTTCACGTTCAGCAACAACCTCATCGCGTGCTTGGTGTTCATGGGCATCGGCGCCCGCAGCGAGCTGAGCTTTTTGCTCGCCCGCCCCTGGACGTGCATCATCATCGCCATCTTCGCCGAGATGGGCACGTTCGCCACGCTGTCTTTGGGCGTGAACCTCTTCGGGCTTGATCCTGCGCAGGCGGCCTCCGTGGCCACCATCGGCGGCGCGGACGGCCCCATGGTGCTGTTCGGCACGCTCATGATGTCGCCTGACATGTTCGTGTCCGTGTCCATCATCGCCTACTTGTACCTGAGCCTCACCTACGCGGGCTACCCCTACATCATCAAGGCGCTCGTGCCCAAGAAGTACCGCGGGCTTGACGTTGAGTTCGACATGCCGCAGGCCTCGTCGAAGTCCAAGTTCATCTTCGTCGTGGTGGTGTGCCTGATCCTGTGCCTGCTTCTGCCGGTGGCCGCTCCGCTCATGCTCTCGTTCTTCCTGGGCATGGCGGTGAAGGAAGCGAAGATCCTGCCCTACCAGGAGCTGTTCGAAGGCGTCATCACCAGCGTCTCCTCGATGTTCTTGGGCCTGGTGCTCGGAACGCTGTGCGAGGCGAGCACCATCCTCGACCCGGTGGTCGGCATCGTGCTCATCCTGGGCATCCTCGCCCTGGCCATCTCGGCGGTGGGCGGCCTGGCCGGCGGCTGGATCGTGTACCTGTTCGACAAGCGCCGCGGCAAGACGTTCAACCCGGTGGTCGGCATCGCGGGCGTGTCGTGCGTGCCCACCACGACGAAGCTCGCGCAGCATGCCGCCGAGGAGGAGAACCCCTTCGCCATCATCATCCCCATCGCCATGGGGTGCAACATCGGCGGTGTGATCGTCTCCGCCATCGCCACAGGCGTGTTCGTGGCGACCATATCGCTTGTCCTGTAGCTTTCTTCCGGAAATCGCCCGCAAGGGCCTGAGGAAAAAGGGGTGATCGCGCATGGAGCGGCACGCAGGTTCGAGCAGCAGGAACGAGAGTGTGACTCCGCTTGGGTTGGGTAGGAAAGCGCTCTTGCTGGCCATGACCGAGACCGACGCCGAGGAGGAATCGTACCGAAGGACGCTCTCGCTCCAGGGGTTCCGCTGCGTTGCCACGGAGGTGGGCGGTTCGAGCGAGGGGGATTTTCAGCAGAAGATGACACGCGCCGTGATCGGCGCGGCCCTCAACTCGGGCCTGGTGGAGAAGGAACCCCGATCCGTCCATGCGCTGGTGCACGCGTCCGAGGAGGCGAAACGGGGGCTGATCGTCAACGTGGCCTCCTCGGTGAACCTGGCTGTGAAAGTGGCCATCGTTCGCAACGACAAATGGGTCGCCGTTGCGCTGTTCGGCTCGTCGTCGCTCCATTCGCTCTCGTGCCACGAGCGCGTGGGGTTAGGCGTGATGCATCTGCCCGACTGAGCGGGCGGGCGACGCGGGCCGACCGCGCAACTTCCACTATCGAAAGGAGAGAGCATGACGAACCAACCGACCGCAGTTTGGGACTCGCTCAAGCGGGACGCCGAAGAGCGCCGGGCCGCTGCGCGGCCCTACGTTCAGGAGGGCAAGGTGGTGGCCGCCGACGACACGGTGGCGTTGCTCGAGGCCGTTATCAGGCCCGGCGACAAGCTCAACATCGAGGGCGACAACCAGAAGCAGGCCGACTTCTTGGCCGAGTGCCTGTGCAAGGTCGACCCGGCGAAGGTGCATGACCTGCACATGGTGCAGTCGGTGCTGTCCATGGGCACTCACCTGGACGTGTTCGACAAGGGCATCGCCAAGAAGCTGGACTTCTCGTTCTCCGGGCCGCAGGCCGGGCGTTTGGCCGAGTACGTGCGCGAGGGCAAGATAGAGATCGGCGCCATCCACACCTACCTGGAGCTGTACGGCCGCTACTTCATGGACCTCACGCCGCGCGTGGCGCTGACCGTGGCCGTGAGCGCCGACAAGAACGGCAACCTGTTCACGGGCTTCAACACCGAGGACACGCCCGTCATCGTGGAGGCGACCAAGTTCAAGCAGGGCATCGTGGTGGCCCAGGTGAACGAGATCGTCGACGAGGTGCCGCGGGTGGACATCCCCGGCGACTGGGTGGACTTCGTGGTGCAGGCTCCCAAGCCCTTCTACGTGGAGCCGCTGTTCACGCGCGACCCCGCCCTCATCACCGACTCGCAGGTGCTGCGCGCCATGATGGTGATCAAGGGCATCTACGGCGAGTACGGCATCCAGCGCCTCAACCACGGCATCGGATTTGACACCGCCGCCATCGAGCTTCTGCTGCCCACCTACGGCGAGGAGCTGGGGCTTAAGGGCAAGATCTGCTCGTACTTCTCGCTCAACCCGCATCCCACGCTCATTCCCGCCATCGAGTCGGGCTGGGTGAAGTCCGTCCACTCGTTCGGCGGCGAGGTGGGCATGGAGGACTACGTGGCGGCCCGTCCCGACGTGTTCTTCGTGGGTCCCGACGGCACCATGCGCTCCAACCGCGCGTTCTCGCAGACGGCCGGCCACTACGCGCTCGACCTGTTCATCGGCGGCACGCTGCAGATCGACAAGTACGGCAACTCCAGCACCGCCACCGCCACGCGCGTGGCCGGGTTCGGCGGCGCGCCCAACATGGGCTGCGACGCGAAGGGCCGCCGCCATGCGACGCCGGGCTGGCTCAAGTGCGGCGAGGAGTACGGCATCCAAAGCGAGCTGGTGGGCGACCTGCCGCGCGGCAAGCGCCTCGTGGTGCAGCTGCAGGAGACGTTCCGCGAGAAGCTGGCCCCCGGCTTCGTGGAGGAGCTTGACGCCGTCAAGCTGGCCAAGAACGCCAACCTCGATCTGCCGCCCGTGATGATCTACAGCGACGACCTCACGCACATCGTCACGGAGGAGGGCATCGCCTACCTGCACAAGTGCACGACCATGGCCGAGCGCATGGCCGCGATCCGCGCGGTGGCGGGCTTCACCTCCGTCGGCATGCAGGAGGATCCGGCCGAGACGGCCGGGCTGCGCGAGCGCGGCATCTTCAAGACGCCGGCCGACCTCGGCATCGACGTTGCCCGCGCCAACCGCAGCATGCTTGCGGCGAAGAACGTGAAAGACCTGGTGAAGTGGTCTAACGGCCTGTACAACCCGCCGGCCCGCTTCCGCAACTGGTAACCCGAACGGAAAGATCGAAGGAGGCACGCAATGGCATTGACCGAACTGAGCTTCACGTTCAAAGCCGACGACCCCAAGCCGTTGCCCGTCGAATGGAGCCACACCGGCGTGGTGGGCTCGGGCGACATGGAGGTCATGTTCGAGAGGAAGGATCTCGATGGCGCGGTCGAGTTCAAGGTGATCACGCCCGTCACCGGGTTCGACCAGGTGTGGGAGAAGGTGCTCGATCGCTTCGTGCGCGACTCCGGCCTGGCGGATGTGAGCGTGGAGATCAACGACAACAATGCGACGCCCGTCGTGGTGGGCATGAGGATGCGCCAGGCGGTCGAAGAGGCGCGGAAGGAGGCGTAAGCGATGACCGATCAGGACAAGCTCTCGGGCAAAAGCTTTTACGAGGCCACCGCGCGCGAGCGTGCGCGGGGCTTGGTCGACGAGGGGACCTTCACCGAGCTGTGCGGTCCGGCTGACCGCATGAGCAGCCCGCACCTGCCGGTGCTGGGCGAGGCCATCGAGTTCGACGACGGCGTGGTGACGGGCGTCGGCCTCGTCGGCAAGCATCCCGTGTTCGTGATCTCGCAGGAGGGCCGCTTCATCGGCGGCGCCGTCGGCGAGGTTCACGGGGCCAAGATGGTGGGCACCTTCGAGCTGGCTCGCCAGATGTACGAGCGCATTCTCGAGGAGCATCCCGACGAGCTGGCCGAGCGGCTTCCCGCCGTGGTCATCTCGTTCGAGACGGGCGGCGTGCGCCTGCACGAGGCCAACGCCGGCCTGCTCGCCCATGCCGAGGTGATGGACCAGATCCAGGAGACGAAGGGCAAGTTCCCCGTCATCGCCATGATCGGCAGCAAGGTGGGCTGCTTCGGCGGCATGGGCTTCGTGGCCGCCGCCACCGACGTGGTGGTCATGAGCGAGCTTGGGCGCCTGGGCCTTACCGGCCCCGAGGTCATCGAGCAGGAGATGGGCAAGGCCGAGTTCGACTCCGCGGACCGCGCGCTTGTCTACCGCACCACCGGCGGCAAGCACAAGTACATCATGCGCGACTGCAACTACCTGGTCGAGGACTCCATCGCCTCGTTCAAGGAGGCGCTTGCCGACGTGCTGTCCAAGCCCTACGACGAGATCGTGAAGAACCGTCGCATCGGCTCCGAGGAGCTTGTCGACGAGCAGCTCGACCTCGTGGAGCTGTCCTGCGAGATCCAGCCGAAGGATGCGCGCGACGTGTGGGCGTACTTCGGCAACGAGGATCCTGCGGGCATCCCCGAGCAAACCACTGAAGAGTTCCTGCGTGCGGCCAAGCGTCGGTAGAGGAGGGAAGCCATGACTGTAGAGTCGATGATCGGAAGAGGGCGCGACGCGATCGACATGATCGTGGAGGACGGCAGCTTCCATGAGAACAAAATCGGCGACTGGGAGGCCCCTGCGGATCTCGGTCCCGGCGCCGTGGTGGGCGAGGCGAGGCTCGGCGGCCGCGACGTGGTGGTGATCGCCAACGACGCCCAGGCCTTCAACGAGCGCTTCCCGGTGGTGTACTTCGGCGTCATCGGCATGGAAGAGGCCTACAAGATGGCCAAGACGGTGTACCGGGTCATCGACCAGGACGCCGACAAGGAGATCGGCGAGAAGCGACCGCTCGTGCTCATCGTCGACACGCCGGGCAACGGGCCGGGCAAGATCGAGGAGATCTTCGGCATGAACAAGGCCACGGGAGCCTACCAGCTGGCGCTCGCCGAGGCCCGCAAGGCGGGGCATGCCGTGATCGCGCTCGTCATCGGGCGCGCCATCTCGGGCGCGTTTTTGTGCCATGGCCTGCAGGCCGACCACATTCTTTCGCTGTCGCCGGAGTTCGGCACGATGATCCACGTCATGCCCATCACGAGCATCTCGCGCATCACGAAGATGGACATCGAGCGCTTGGAGAAGCTGTCGAAGGAAAACCCCGTGTTCGCCGCAGGCCCCGAGTTCTTCTACCGCCTGGGCGGCGTGGACGAGCTTGTGGAGAACGTCGAGGACATGGGCAGCGCCGTCGAGCGCCATATCGGCGAGGTGGAGGCCGCCAAGCTCTCCGGCGAGCCTGACGCCTCGGGTCCCATGTACCACGGCAAGCTTGGCGAGGAGCGCGGCGGGCGTACCGTGCGCCTGCCGGTTATCGCGCGGATGCGCGAGGAGTTCGCCGCAGTGGCGGGCGAGTACCTGTAAGGGGTTTGCGATGGAGGATCGGGAGGCGCGAGCCGTTCTCGAGCAGATGGCCGAGGCTGTTGACGAGTTTTCCACGGCGCCGAGCTTCGCGGAGATGCCGCGGCGCGCGCTGGAGGACAAGCTTGCGGCGGGGCCGACGAGCGCTCACGTGATCGAGGAGGTGCACACGCCCCTGAACGTGGCCTACGTCACGTTCACCACGGGCAGCACCGCGTTCCAAAACATCGTGGGCGTCACGCACGAGGAGCTGCCCGAGCGCGTTGCCGCCGGCGTGGCCGCCTTGGAGCGCGTCGGCGCGCAGGCGGGGGAGGACCTGCTTGTGTGCTACCCGCCGCTGGTCAACGTGTTCTCGCGCCGGGTGTTCGACGATACGGCGGTGCGCCCCCGGTTCTTGTCGCATTCCTCGCGGGACGCGTTTTTGGTCGCGTTGTGCCGCGACCGTCCGCGTCTGGTGATCGGCGAATCGAGCTTTTTGCGGGCGGCGCTTGAAGATGCGAAGAGGCTGGGGCTTTGGGACCTGGTTCCGCGCGGCCTTGTCCTCTTTGCGAGTGGGACGCCGCTTGACTTGGAGCTTTTGGAGACGGCGCGGGCGCTGGATGCGTCCGTGCACGACCTGTACGGCTGCCAGGAGTTCGGTTGGATCGCCATGGACGGCGAGCCGCTGCGAGACGACCTCTCGCTGCTGCCGGAGGGAGAGGGCCGGCTTGCGCTTGCGGTGGGCGGACTGCCCACGGGCGATAGCTTTCCCGCAAGCGGCGGGCATGTGCTGGGCGGCGAGGGAAGCCTGCCCACCTACGCTCGCCAGCGCACGAGGTGCGAGCACGACGTGGTGGTGAAGGCGAGCACGGCCCGTTCCGCCATGACGGTGGAGCGGGCGGCGCGAAGCATCCTGCGCATCAAGGGCAGGGTGGTGCGGGTGGATCCCGAGCTGGAGACGGGCGCGGTCGCCAACGTGCTGGAGCTTCGGCCCGCCACCGGTTTTGAGGGGTCGTCGCATCTGATCGACGACCCTCGCAAGACCGTGCTGTTCGCACGGCTTCTGGAGGCGCAGGAGCGCTTCCAGTCGCAGTCGAAGTCCGACCCGGTGTGGATGAAGCGGAGGTAGGGGGGTGAAAGCTCTCTTCAGGCGACACGACCTGGTGACCTTGACCGCTTCGGCGCGCCGGGCCATGGCGGTGGAGGTGGTGGGAGATGCGAAGGCGTGGTCGGAGGAGGAGATCCGCGAGCTTGCGGTCGACGGCTTCGACGGCGTGCTGGTGCCGGGCATCGTGCGGCGCCAGGAGCAGGGGGCGGAGGGCCTGTGCGTGGGGTTTTCGTCCCCCTTCCGCAAAGACGGCATGCGTTTGCGCCTGTCGTCGTGCGTCCCCCGCTCGGCGGTGACGCTGGTGCGCGATCCGTACCAGGTGGCGGGGTTGGCCCGAACGGCCATGCTGCGCCCACTGCCGGTGTTCGACGCTTTGTCGCGCGCCTTGCGCTTCGCGCGCGGGCAAGGGCTGGCGTGCGGGGTGTTCGGCTCCGCCGCGCTCGAGCTGGCCACGGGGCTGCCGTATTGCGACGGCACCTCGGATCTGGATTTGCTCGTGCGTTGCGAGGGGTCGGACGAGGCGCAGCGGTTGCACGAAGGGCTGCTGGATGTGGAGGAGCGGACAGGCGTGCGGATTGACGCCGAGATCGAGCTTGAGGGCGGATGGGCCGCCAAGCTCGGGGAGTTCTGCTCCGACAGCGGCAGCGTTCTTGCCAAAGGGTTCAACGACGTGCGGCTTTTCTCGAAGGAAGAAGCCGTCGTTATGAATCATAGATAAAGGGTTCTACGAAGAGAAGGAGAAGGAAATGGACGTGAAGAGCAGGGTTCCCGGAAAGATGCTCGAGATCAACGTCAAGGTGGGCGACGAGGTGCATGAGAAGGACATCCTCGGCGTGATGGAGGCCATGAAGATGCGCCAGAGCATCGCCTGTCCTGCCAACGGTATGGTTAAGGAGGTGCGTTTCTCTGTCGGTGATCGCGTGAACGCAGGCGATGTGATGTTCGTCATCGAGTAGCAGGCGGACGTGCGGCGTCCCGGTAGCGGGGCGCCGCTTCCGGCGATTGAAGAGAGGCATGACATGGTTGTTTACGGATTGACCTTGCTAGCTGGCTGCATGTTCCTCGGTATGTTCTGCGGTGACGTGCTCGGAGTTGTCACAGGTGTGGATTCGAACGTCGGCGGCGTGGGTTTCGCCATGCTGGCGCTCATCCTGATATCGAGCAAGCTCACGAAGGAGGGCAAGCTTTCCGAAAAGGCTCAGAGCGGTATCACGTTCTGGAGCGCAATGTACATCCCCGTCGTGGTGGCTATGACGGCGTGTCAGGACGTGGCATCAGCCATCGTCGGCGGCGGGGCGCTCGCCATCATTTCGGGGATTGTGGTCGTGGTTATTCCGCTTCTTTTGGTTCCCGTTCTGCAGAAGCTGGGCAAGCCTTCGGATCCCTTGCCTCCCATCGAGCAAGGATAGGGGTGAAGCGCTATGGATATCATGGATATCATTGTCGGCATTATGACCGATTACGGTCTGGTCATGTCGTTTGCCGTGGTTGGCGTTGTGATGTGGGTGTCGTACGGGCTCTCGAAGCTGACGAAGGGTCGCATTCACGGCTCGGCCATCGCCATCGTGCTGGGGTTGGTGCTCGCTTTCATCGGCGGTATCGCCACGGGCGGCAGCAAGGGCTTGAGCGATGTGGCCCTGTTCAGCGGGTTGGGCGTCATGGGAGGATCGATGCTGCGTGACTTCGCCATCATCTCCACGGCGTTTGGCGCGCGGCTTGAGGAAATCAAAAAGTCGGGTCTGCCTGGGATTCTTTCGTTGCTTATCGGCGTGGTGCTGGCATTTATTCTGGGCGTTGTGCTCGCGTTTGCCTTCGGGTACACGGACGTGGCCAGCATGACCACCATCGGGGCTGGCGCGGTCACGTTCATCGTGGGGCCGGTCACCGGTGCTGCGGTGGGAGCCACCTCCGACGTGGTGGCCATCAGCATCGCCATCGGCGTGATCAAATCGATCGTTGTCATGATCATCACTCCGGTGCTGGCCAAGCCGTTGCGGCTCAACAATCCTAAAGCGGCGATGATCTACGGCGGCCTTATGGGCACTACGAGCGGAACGGCGGCGGGTCTTGCGGCCACCGATGCACGCCTTGTGCCGTATGGGGCCATGACTGCCACGTTCTACACGGGGCTTGGATGCCTTTTGTGTCCGTCGGTGCTGTACTTGGCGATGACGACGCTGTTGTAACGCAAATGTTGCGGAGGGAGAGGGCATGGATGCGGTCTGCTGGCGTTTGACGCAGCCGGTTGTGCATGGGCTTTTGCTGGAAGTGGCAACACCGGGCAAACCTGGTCTTGTGTGCTCCGACGGAAATGGAAGTCATGACGACATGAGCATCCTGACGTTCATGAGCGGATCCGTTGCCCTTCTTCCGCATTTTTACCGTATCGTCGGGACGGGATTGCACTTTGATGGCGAGCCTTCCGAGCTTCTGAGGGAGGTTCGCCGTCTTGGCGTGGTCGCGGAAGACGATCTTCTTGAGGCCACGCATGGGGTGAACACGCAGCGAGGTGCCCTGTTCGCGCTCGGGCTTTTGGCTGCGGCCGCTGCCCGGGTGCAAGGGCTGTACGGGGAGGTGCGTCTCGACGAGGTGTTCGCGTACGTGCGCGAGGCGACTCGCGGGATCGTCGAGCGCGAGCTGGATGGTGTGAAGGAGCCTGTCACGGCGGGTGAAAAACTGTACCGAGCTTTTGGGGCCACGGGCATTCGCGGGGAAGTGGAGGCAGGGTTTCCGCATGTCGAGCACGAGGGCTTGCCCGCGTTGCGCGAGGCGTTCGCGGCGGGGTTGCAGCTTTCCGATTCGTTGCGGCATGCGCTTGTCCACCTCATGCGGGGCGTCGAGGACACGACGGTGCTGTGGCGCGGAGGAGTTGAGGGGCTTTCGGGGCTGCGCGCCTTGGCCGACGAGGCGTGCCGTTCGGGCGGGCTGCTCACTGACGCAGGGCGCAAGGCGTACGGTCGAATCGACGGCTATTGCCGCGAGCGCAGGTTGAGCCCGGGCGGCAGCGCCGATTTGCTGTCGGTCACGGTTGCCTGCCATCTATGGGAGAGCGGCTCGTTCCCTGTTGAGGTGCGCTAGGGGGCATTCGCAACTGCTCAAGGGAGGGACGGAGAGGTGCTTGAGGCAAAGGATATAGAGGAAGGGCTTGGATCGGACAGCTCCTGGCGCATTCACGCTCATGAGATTGTGGCATCTACGATGACAGAGGCCCAGCGTTTGGCCGAGCGGGGCGAAGCCGAATTCACATTGGTAGTGGCCGATTGCCAGACAGCGGGGTCGGGCCGCTTCGACCGTCGGTGGTACTCGCCACCGGGGGAAGGCGTATGGATGACTGCGCTGCTTCGGCCTGACCTGTCGGCTGAGTGCGCTCCCCTCTTGACGCTGACCGCGGCGGTTTCCGTTGCGGAGGCGCTTGACGGCCTGGGATTTTCCGTGGGCATCAAGTGGCCCAACGACGTGCTTGCAGCAAGCGGACCGTATCGGTGGCGCAAGCTCTGCGGTATCCGAGCGGAGATGGCTGTCGAAGGCGATCGCGTGGCTTGGGTAAACGTAGGTATCGGGATCAACGTGGGCTCGGTATCGTTTCCCAAGGAGCTTTCCGACGTAGCGACCAGCTTGCAAGAGCTTGCCGGCGCGCCCGTGTCGCGGAAGGCGTGTGCGTGCGCGGTGCTTGAAAGGCTGGAGGCGAATTACCGCCGCCTTTTGAAGGATGGGTTCTTTCAGATCAGGCATTCGTGGATCGCTCACGCCATCGGCTTGGGCGAGCCGGTGCGCATAAGCGACGTCGACGGCGAGGTAAGCGGTGTTTCTTTGGGCATCGACGGGGAGGGTAGGCTTCTTGTCGAGGTTCCCGACGAGGGTGTTCGGACGATCCTCTCGGGCGATCTCGTGTTCGAGGTGCGAGCGAGCGGTTCGCAGTCTGGCGCTTCGAACGCTTGAACTTTCGGTACGGGTGTCGTGCAGCGTATCCGTCTTTTTTGCTGCGAGCGCGCTTTACTCGCAGCGAAAAAGACTTGCTATCGATGAGCTCTTTGAGGATGGCACTGTGGACGGTGGAGAAAATGTCGCATTTTGTGCTTGCTGACGTTGCGGGTGGTTTGCGCGGACGTTTTCTTTCCGATGGCCTTCGCGGATGTGCTGATGGTTTTCGGGCAGAGACGGTCTTCGATGCCGGACGGGGAGCTCCCGATATTTATGCTGAGCATCGCCGAGAGGTTGGCAGAGAGACAGAAGGCGTTTTTCATGTTCGGTCCTCGCTACCGAAGCGAAGTGACTATGGGTCGAGTTGCCGAAGACTTGTCCCTGAGCGTGTCGACGGTGAGCCGCGCGGTCAAAGGATCCTATGTGCAATGCCGATGGGGCGTGCTTCCCATGAGGTCGCTGTTCTCGCATTCGACTATCGCTCGACCTTCGGCAGACGGCGATCTGCGCATGGTGTTGCGCGATATCGTGGCAAACGAGCGGTCTTCCCATCCTTTGAGCGATCAGAAGATATCCGAAGAGTTTGCGCGTCGCGGCGTCAACCTCTCTCGAAGGACTGTTGCTCGGTTCCGTCAAGAGCTCGGCATTCCTTCGGCTTCCGAGCGGCGCTATCGTTAGGCTTTACGTTCGCTTCGGAGGAGGGGGCTGTTTGGCGCTCGCTTCGGACGCCGCCCGCGATCCTCGAGCGTTCGTAGAGCGTCCGTGCCTCGAAACGCTCTCCACCTGGCCAGGTGCCGGCATCTCTGCTGAGGGAGATGCGCGCTTGGGCAAGGTATGCCTGGTCGGAGAGCCTCTCGATGGACTCGCTGTCCGCATTTCCCCATACGCTGAACGCGCGCACGGTCCCATCGCTCCAGTGAAGGACGAGCGTGTCGTCGCAGACCGGTTCCAAGCGCAAGATGAACTTCCCGTTCTTCCAGGTCATCAGGTCGCTTCGGGGCGGGAGTTGCCCCGACTGCTCGATGATGTCCGAGCCTTCGTAGAGCCACTCCGGTGCGAAGTCCTGACCGTCGGGCCAGGCGATGGTACTGCCACGGTTCTGCAGATAGGCTTTTTCGAAGTAGGAGGGATCGCTCAAAGGGGCGAGGAAGCCGCGGGCGTACGGTCGGGTGTCGAACACGCGGCGGGTGTCGTCGCTCCAATCCATGACGAGCTTTCCGTTGTCGGTGGTGGAGAAATCGAGAATCCGTTTGTCGGTCGTCCATGTCATGAAGGTGAGGCTCCTAGCGTAACGGCGCTATCCGATAGCAGTCGCAATTTCTGATTGCAAGATACCGGTTGTCTTTAAGCTCTTCCTCGTGTAGGCACGTCCACGTCTGCACGAGCTTATCCTGCTTGGGTGGGAGTCTCCCGGCGAGGCACGTCCCATCGAGCGAGTATACCGCTTCACGGCCTCCATAGTAAAACGTGGAAATGTGGTTTGTGGTGCCTCGAGCCTTGCTCGAACCGCATGAAGATGCGGATGCCGTAGAAGGAGCTCAATTCCGGCATGGTCGTCCTCTCAAAAGAAGCTTTGGTTGTCGTTGCGCGGGCCCGCTGGATTCATTGTAGCGGGCGGATCTTGCGTGCCGATGGCGCGTCTCCAGCGGATGCTCGGCGAAAGCTTGTGTGGTTCCGATGCGGATCCGACGCGCTTCCCATGTGATTCGGGTGTGTGTTCGATGCGGTTCTGACGTTTAGCCAACATGATTTCGGTGCGCTGTCGGCGTTTCGGGCGAATGCTTCGCTCGTGCGGCATCATGCGGTGGCAGGGGAGCGCTCGTATTGACGGCTCCCCTCGCGATCGCGTAAGCGACTGCTGCGTGCGATGCTGTTTAGCGGGTGCGGGGAAGGGAGCGGCGATGCTTGGTCTGCCGCACCTCTTCACCTGTGCAAAATGCCCGTCGCGCGCGGATCCGCGGCGTGCTCGATGAAGGACACTTGTGGGAAAGGGCGATGCATGCCCATCGCTTGGGACGGGGCCCTCGACGGATGCTCGACGATCGTGCGCGACCGTCCGCGCCGCGAAACGCTGCCGCCCGTGCGGCGAGATCGTTCGATTTTGGCCACGAAACCGCGTTCTGGCACGTTCGGAGGCGGTTTCCGGCTGTCTTCGGGATGAGCGAGATCCGGCAGTTCGGAAAACCCCAGGTCGTTGGATTCATTCTGAAGGGTGTTTCGCCGGAGTTGTGCCAGAACGCGGTTTCGTGGCCAAAAAAACAGCCGTTTGTCTGCACGCGTTCGATGGCGTCGACCTCGCTTCCGCTGGGTTCCGCGCTGCTGCGAGGGCGTCGCCGTCCGCTCTGGCGTGCGGTCCTCGCTGGGCGCTGGTCGTCTACCGAAGGGGTGCAGCGGAAAAAAGCGAAAGGGCGGGGGCGGTCTGGTTGCGGAGGGGGCAGGGACGTGTGGCTGCGAACGGGACGGGTGCCGTTCGGCGGGCGGCAGACGGTTGCGCGGTGCTCGGTTCGTGAGGGAATCGAGGGGCACTTGTAGGTTTTTTTCGCACATCGGTTCGAGATCGGTGCACAAGGTCCGGCATCCTTATAATGGTGCCCGAAACACGCGCTCTCGCATTCGGAAGGATTCGAGTTCATGGATATTGTTCTCACGATCGTCTACGCCGTCCTCATCCTGGGGTTCCTCGTGTTCATCCACGAGGGCGGCCACTACCTGGCTGCGCGCGCGTTCGGCGTGCGGGTGACCGAGTTCATGCTGGGATTGCCAGGTCCAAGCATCGGCTTCACGAAAGGGGGCACGAAGTTCGGCGTGACGCCCATCCTCTTGGGCGGTTACGCCAAGGTGTGCGGCATGGAGCCGGGGGAGATGAGCCCTCATCTCGAGACTGCGCTCGCGTCCCTGCACCGTCGCGGCACCGCGAACATGGAAGACGTCGCGCGCGATTGCGGCATCACCGACGACGAGGCTTACGAGGCGCTCGAGGAGCTTGTCGAGTGGGGCAGCGCCAAAGGCCCCACGAAGAAAGACCGGTTCAACACGTATCGCGCTCCCGAAGTCAGACCGTCGAAGAAGGCGCTTGCCGCCGGAGCCGCCGCCTACGACTTGGGCGAGGCGCGTCCGGTGGAAGATGCGCACGCGCTGTTCGAGAGCGAGTACCGCCAGCAGTACCGCAGCCTTCCGTTCTGGAAGCGCTCGGTGATCCTCGTGGCCGGCGTGGCGGTGAACCTGCTGTTCGCCGTGGCGCTGTTCGTTGTGATCTACTCGGTTATCGGCGTGGACGTGCAGCTGTCCTCCGGCGAGATCCGCCATGTGACCGTGGGACCCCTGCAAGCCGTGCAGCTGGGCTTCATGTACATCGGCATGGTGGTGCAGCTCGTCGCGGGGCTGTTCAACCCGGCCACGGCGGGCGAGGTCGTGCAGAGCTCCTCGTCCATCATCGGCATCGCCGCCATGTCGAAGCAGGCGGTCGACATGGGCCTGATGAGCGCCATGATGTTCGTGGCCTCGATCTCGGTGTCGCTCGGCGTCATGAACCTGCTGCCCATCCCTCCGCTCGACGGCGGGCGCTTCGTGATCGAGGTGTTCCAGAAGGTGTCGCGGCGCGTGGTGTCCATGCGCGCGCTCAACTACCTGTCGCTTGCGGGCATGGCGCTGTTCGTGTGCTTCTTCCTGGTCATGGCGAACCAGGACATCCAGCGCTTCGTGTTCGGCAACTGGGGATAGGCGTTTTGTCGGTCGGCGCGAGCCGCTCTCTCGCCGCAACTTGCCTCCTGCCGCCCGCAGCCGCCCCGGCTTCTGCCGCCGCCCACCCGCTCACGCGCTTATCGCCGCGCGCTCGCGAAATCCCTGTGCAATTGGGCGCGTGCGGGTCAAGGAGGGGTAGAATGGCCAGAAGCGCTTGAACGCGCAGACGAAGCGCGAAAGAAGGCCGTCGTCGAAAGCCGCGCGAGCGGCCGCTTCGCCGAGGCGGGGCCGATGACGAAGGCAGACGCGAACGAGAGGAGCTCAGGGACGGATGCCCGGCGCAGTCAAACCGAACGAATCGACCCGGCGGGTCATGGTGGGCGACGTGCCCTTGGGCGGCGGCGCGCCCGTCGCAGTGCAGTCGATGCTCAACGCGCCGGCCGACGACGTGGCGGCCAACCTCGCGCAGATCGACGCGCTCGCCCAGGCGGGCTGCGAGATTGTGCGCATGGCCATCCCGCGCAAAGGCTGCCTCGATGCGTTCGCGGCCGTGTGCGAGCAGTCGCCCCTGCCCGTGGTGGCCGACGTCCACTTCTCCGCGGACATCGCCGTTGCGGCTGCCCGGCGCGGCGCGGCGAAGCTGCGCATCAATCCCGGCAACATCGGAGGCCTTGCCAAGACCGACGCCGTGCTCGACGCGGCGGGGGAGGCGGGCATCCCCATCCGCATCGGGGTGAACGCGGGCTCGCTCGACGCCGAGTTGGCGGCGCGCGACGACCTTGCGCTTCCGGAGAAGCTGGCCCGCTCGGCTGCCGACTACGTGCGCCACTGCGAGGCGCGCGGCTTCCACGACTTGGTGGTCAGCGCGAAGGCCCACGACGTGATGACCACGGTGCGTACGTACCGTCTGCTCAGCGAGGAGCTTCCGCACGTGCCTTTGCACATCGGCGTCACCGAGGCGGGCACGGCGTTTCAGGGCCTCGTCAAAAGCGCGTGCGGCTTGGGCATCCTTTTGGAAGAGGGCATCGGCGACACGCTGCGCATCTCGCTCACCGACGATCCCGCGACCGAGGTTCGCGCATGCTGGACGTTGCTCGCGGCGCTCGATCTGCGCCGTCGCGGCCCGGAGCTCATCAGCTGCCCTACGTGCGGGCGCTGCCAGGTGGACCTCATCGCGCTCGCGCGCGAGGTGGAGGAGCGCATCGCGGGCCTGGACAAGCCGCTCAAGGTGGCGGTGATGGGCTGCGTGGTGAACGGGCCGGGCGAGGCCGCCGACGCCGACATCGGCGTGGCGTGCGGCAAAGGCTCCGGCGCGGTGTTTTCCAAGGGAACCGTCGTCCGCAAGGTGGAGGAGAGCGCCATCGTGGACGCTTTGATGGAGGAGATAGGAAGGCTATGACGAACGTGAACATCATGCGCATGAGCGAGCTGTACGCGCCCACGCTCAAGGAGGATCCCGCCGACGCGGAGATCGCAAGCCATCGGCTGCTTCTGCGCGCGGGATTCATCCGCAAGACGGCCTCGGGCGTGTACACCTTCCTGCCGCTTGGCAAGAAGGTGCTCGCGAAGGTGGAGAACATCGTTCGCGAGGAGATGGACGGCATCGGCGCGCAGGAGATCATGATGCCGGCGCTGCAGCCTGGGGAGCTGTGGCACGAATCCGGTCGCTGGGACGATTACGGCCCCGAGCTCATGCGCCTCGTCGACCGCCACGACCACGAGTTCTGCCTCGGGCCCACCCACGAGGAGCTCATCACCTCCCTTGTCCGCAACGAGCTGCGCTCGTACAAGGAGCTGCCGCTTTCGCTCTACCAGATCCAGGTGAAGTTCCGCGACGAGATCCGTCCCCGCTTCGGGCTTCTGCGCAGCCGCGAGTTCATCATGAAGGACGCCTACAGCTTTCACGCCGACCAAGAGTCGCTGCAAAAGACCTACGACGACATGAGCGCGGCCTACGGGCGCATCTGCGAGCGCATGGATCTGGACTACCGTCCCGTCGAAGCTGATCCCGGTCAGATCGGCGGCAACGTGACCTGCGAGTTCATGGCGCTTGCCGAGACGGGCGAGGCCGAGCTCGTGCACTGCGCGTGCGGTTGGGCCGCCAACGCCGAAGCCGGCGACTGCCTGGCCCGTCCCACCGTGTACGATGTGCCGCAGATGGAGAAGATCGCCACGCCGAACGTGCACACCATCGCCGAGCTCGCGGAGTTCTTGGACATCCCCGAGTCCTCCACGGTGAAGGCGCTCTCGGGCAAGAACGACGAGGGACGCCTGGTCGTGCTGTTCATCCCCGGCGACCACGAGCTCAACGAGCTCAAGGCCGCGCGTGCGGCGGGCGGCTTCACGCTGCTTTCCGACGAGGAGATGGAGGGCTTCGGCCTGCACAAGGGCTCCATGGGTCCGGTGGGGCTGCCCAAGGAGGCGCACGTCATCGCGGCGCGCAGCTTGCAAGCGGTGCCGAAGTGGGTCGTGGGCGCCAACGAGGACGGCTACCACTACGTGGGAGCGCGCCTCGGCGAGGACTTCCAGGTGGACGAATGGGCCGATCTGTGCGTGGTGCGGCCCGGCGACAGCTGCCCTGCGTGCGGTCTGCCGCTTGAGGGCGCACGCGGCATCGAGGTGTCGCAGGTGTTCCAGCTCGGCGACAAGTACTCCCGCGCCATGGGCGCCTCGTTCATGGCCGAAGACGGCTCCGAGCAGCCGTTCCTCATGGGCTGCTACGGCGTGGGCATCTCGCGCACCGTGGCCGCCATCGTCGAGCAGCACAACGACGAGCACGGCATCGCCTGGCCGCTCTCCGTGGCTCCGGCGCATGTGTGCGTGATCCCGCTTACCGTGGGCGACGACGAGGTGCAGCCCGCCGCCGAGAAACTGGCGACCGACCTGGCGCGCCTCGGCTTCGAGGTGGCCATCGACGACCGCAAGGAGCGCGCGGGCGTGAAGTTCGCCGACGCCGACCTTATCGGTTGGCCGTTGCAGGTCATCGTGGGTAAGCGCGGCCTGGCCGAGCAGAAAGTGGAGATCAAGCGCCGCAGCACGGGCGCCCGTCGCGACATTCCGCTCGACGCGCTCACCGATGCGCTCGCGTTCTCGCAGCGCAACGCGAAGGTGTGGGGCTCCGAGGTGAGCCTGTTCGGGGCGCTCTTCGAGTAGCCTTCCGGCGGCTTGCCAGCCGCCGGAACAAGCCGATGCTGCGATGCGCCCTGGCGCCCAATCTCGTGGCGAGGTCGGATTGCCCCCGCCTTGCCTCGTCTCGGCTTCGCCGATCGGCGCGCGTCCGCTCGGGCGCGCGGTGCGGGGAAGGAAATTTGTGGGGCTGCTCGCTCCGCGTCGAAGCGCGCGGTGCCCCGCTGTCCTCGCGATTTCGGGCGTGGGGACGTTTCGCGCGGACGCATTGCACCGACCAGCGCGGTTGCTTACGCGCCGCATGAATCGATCGTTGAGGGAAGGATCTGTGAAGGACCTATGACTGCTCGCGCGATCCAGGCCGTCCTGTTCGACCTCGACGGGACGCTGCTCGACACGCACGATCTCATTTTGGAGACGTTTCGCTACACGGTGCGCGCCGTGCTGGGCCGCACCGTGCCCGACGAGCTGCTCATGGCGAAGGTGGGGCAGCCGCTTGCCGTCCAGATGTGGGACTTCGCAGACAGCGAGGAGGCTCACGAGGAGCTGTGCCGCGTGTACCGCGAGCGCAACGCCGTGGTGCACGACGACCTGATCCGGCTGTTTCCCGGTACGAAGCCCATGCTCGAGCGGCTTGGGCGGGCGGGCGTGCCGCTTGGCGTGGTCACGTCGAAGCGCCACGAGCCGGCCGTGAAGGGGCTGGCGACGTTCGGGCTGGAAGGCTGCTTCGACTTCGTCGTGGGGTCGGACGACTGGCCCGAGCACAAGCCCGCGCCCGGCCCCGTCGCGCACGGATGCGACCTCATGGGCCTTAACAGCGCCGCATGCCTCTATGTGGGCGACAGCCCCTTCGATATCCAAGCCGGCAACGCGGCTGGGTGCCCTACGGCGGCGGCGTTGTGGGGGATGTTCCCGCGCGAGGCGCTTGTGGCCGAGCGGCCGAGCTTCGTGTGCGCCGACGGCATCGAGGTTCCCGCCCTGCTCGGGCTTTGACGTCGCCTCCCGCCACCGCGCCCCTCGCGCCCCTCGCGCGGCGGCGGGGCTCACGCGCCGTACGTGGCGGCTATCCAGCGCTCGGCGTGCTCGGCGAAGGCGCGCGTCGCGGTGGACGCCGTTTTCCGAGAGCGGAGCGCAAGGGCTATCTCGCGGCTCGTCTCCACCTCCGGGGGCACGATGGCCAGCGGAAACGGCGCGTCGCGCAGGATGAGGCCCGAGAGCACGCTGAAGCCGAGCCCGGCGCTCACCATGCTCATCACCGCGTAGTCGCTGTCGATGGTGAAGCGCACGGAGGGTTCGACCCCGTTGTTGCGAAACAGCGATTCCATCTCCGACGACGTGCCGCTTTTGAGGCGGATGTAAGGCTCGGTGGCCAGCGCCTCGCGCGGCACGAACGGCGCGTCGGCCAAGGGGTGGTCGGGCGGCAGCACCACGAGGAGCGGGTCGTGGCGCAGGGGCACGGCATGCAGGTCGCGTTTGATGGGGAAGACGAAAAAGCCGCAGTCGGCGTCGCCGCGCCATACGGCCCCTTCGAGCTCGTCTTGGTCGTCGAGGCAGAGAAGCTGCAGGTCGATGCCGGGGTATTGCGCCAAAAACGACTTCGCCATGCCAGGGAACCACTGGATGGCCGTGCTGGTGAACGCCCCCACGCGCACGACGCCGCTCGCGAGGTGCTTGAGCTCGGCCACGCGCGTCTCAAGCCGACGCTCGTCGGCGCGCACGCTGCGCACCCAGGGAAGGAGCTCGGCGCCGTCGGCGGTCAGGCGCGCGCCGCCGTAGTCCCTCACGAACAGCGGTAGGTCGAGCTCGCGTTCAAGCGCGCTCACGAGGTAGCTCACGCCCGCTTGCGTGTAGCCCAGCTCGAGCGCCGCCTGCTTGAAGCTGCCCGTTTCGGCTACTTTGAGAAACGCCTCGTACTTCTGGTTGGCCATGGTCTGCCCTCTCTTATCGTGCCGGGGGCGCTCGGGGGGGGGGCGCTCGGTGAAGCGGGAGGCGTTCGCGCTCCCTCGCTGCGCGATGGGTGCGGCGGGGTTCGAGGTGCGCGCCTTTTGCCTGTGCGCATCTCGGTTCCTGAACCCTTGGCGACTTTGTCCATGATGGCTCAACCTGACTTGTTTTGCAATGATTGTGACCAGGTATAACAAGTATTTCTTTAATTTCTTTAAAGATATTCTCGTTTTACTTTGATGCGGGGAAGCACTACCATGACGGACGAATCCGATTTCAACGTGAACGCGGTCCCGCGCGGGGCATGGTCGTCTTGCGCCGTCCGCTCGAAAGGAGGCCCGTATGGCTCGCCGCTCGTCCGCTCGTTGGCCGTTCGTGGCCTGCGTGGTGCTGCAGACCGTCATCTTCGGCTCGGGAAGCGCCATCACGAAGCTCGCCTACGAGAGCATCACGCCGCTGTGGTGCCTCGTTGTCCGCTTCGGCCTTGCCGCGCTCGTGTTCGGCCTGTTCCTGGGCCCGCGCATCGTGCGTCAGCTGCGCTCGGTGTGCGTGCGCGATTGGCTGCCGGCCGCGCTGTGCATGGCGCTGTCGTTCATCACCTGCAACGTGGCGCTCGATCTGACCACCGCCACGAACGTGGGCTTCCTCGTGGCGCTGCCCGTGGTGTTCGCTCCGCTGCTGTCGTCGATCGTGAACCGCAGCCGCTACCCGTTCGCGTTCCTTCCGTTCCAAGGGGCGGTCGTGGCGGGGCTGTACCTGCTGTGCGCGAACGGCGGCGCGCCGTCGTTTGGCTGGGGGGAGGCGCTTGCGCTGCTGTCGTCGATGACGTTGGCGGGCGCGCTCGTGTTCGGCGAGCGCGGTCTTGAAAGGCTCGATGCCGCGACGATCGCCGGCACGCAGATAGGGGCCTCGTTCGTCATCGCGCTTATCTGCGCATTGGCTTTCGAGCCGCCGATGGACGTGGCGTCCGTGCAGCCCATGGCGTGGGGCGTTGTCGCGTTCCTCGCGCTTCTGAGCACCTGCCTCACGTTCTTCCTGCAAAACGTGGCGCTGTCCGCGCTCCCGTCCTCCACCGTGTCGTTGCTTCTGACGGGTGAGCCGGTGTTCACGGCGCTGTTCTCGTTCGTCATCTTGGGGGAGACGCTTTCGATGACGGGGCTTGCCGGCGCCGCCGTCATCGTGGCCGGTGTCGTCGCCGCCACGTGGCTGGAGGGGCGTCGGGCGGCTGACGCCGACGACTGCCTCGCGCATGCGCCCGCCTCCGGGGCGCATGCGGAGGCCGCCTCGAAAGCGGTCGAGCTGCCGCAGGTGGCGCTTCCGCTGCCCGAGCGCCGCTCTCTCGCCGCGGATCGGACCGCATAGCGCGCTTCAGTGGGACTGGGCGTCCGGTCGGCAGGTGGAGTGCCGAGTCTGCCGCATCGGGGAGGGGCTTCGTTTGAGTTCCGGGTTTGCAGGGCCGCCCCTTCGGAGGGCGGCCCCTTTCGCGCGTGCGGGCGGGGCCGAGTCGACGTCGACTTGGCGGCCCCTTTTCATTTCGGCGCTCTTCCGCATCGACGCGCACATGCGCATTGCCCTTTCGCCCGATTTGGTGCATCATGGTCACAAGCCGTCCGCATCCGGTGGATGGCCGCAGTCAAAGGAGGCTTTCATGGCTTACCTCAGCGACGGATTCAAAGACATCTTCTTGGCCGGCGTCGGCGCGATGGCCATCACGGGCGAGAAGACCAAGGAGCTGGTCGACCAGCTCATCTCCAAAGGCGAGCTCACGGTCGATCAGGGCAGGCAGATCAACACCGAGCTCAAGCACAAGGCCGAGCAGGCGGTCGCCACGGTGCGCTACGACGCGCTCGAGGCCCGCATGGCGGCCATGACGCCCGAGGAGCGCGCGGAGTTCGCCGCGAAGGCGGCCGAGATCGCCGCGCGCGTCGACGCGCAGGAGAAGGCGGGAGCCGAGGTGGGCGACGCGTCCGCGGTCGAGACGTCCGACGATCCCGCTGCGTCCGGGGCTGCGCAGACCCCGGTGGAACCGGTGCAGCCGTGCAGCTAGGAAGGGAGCTGCGCCTTCGGGCCGCGAAAGGGGCCGTGCGGTAGCCGATGGTGGAGAACACCCTGCTCAAATACTTCTTCAGCTCAGGTGCCGAGGTCGATCCCGAGGGTCGGTTCAACCTGAGCCGCAAGACGCGCATGCGCCGTCTGCGGGAGATCTACGCCATAGTGCAGAAGCACCATTTCCTCAAAGGCTTCTCTCCCGAGGAGTTTCGCGCGATGTTGGAGGATCTGGGCCCGAGCTTCGTGAAGATCGGCCAGACGCTGTCCACGCGCTCGGAGATATTGCCGAAAGCGTACTGCGACGAGTTGGCGAAGCTGCAAACCGAATGCGACCCGCTGCCGTTCGAGCAGATCCTGGCCGCGCTCGACGAGATATACGGCGACGCGCGCGGCGATGTGTTCGACGCCATCGACCCCACGCCTTTGGGCAGCGCGTCGTTGGCACAGGTGCACAAGGCGCGCCTCGCGACGGGCGAGACGGTGGCCGTGAAGATCCAGCGCCCCGGCGTGAAGGCCACGATGGCGCAGGACATCGACATCATGCGCATGGTGGCGCGCCAGGCGTCGCGCTTCATGAAAGACGAGCAAATGCTCGATTTGCGCGACGTGGTGGAGGAGCTGTGGGCCACGTTTCTGGAGGAGACGGACTTCGCGCGCGAGGCCGCCAACCTGGAGGAGTTCGCGCGGCTGAACGAAGACGTGGCGTTCATCGACTGTCCGAAGGTGTACCCGGAATTGTGCGGCGAGTACGTGCTGGTGATGGAGTACGTCGACGGCATCCCCATCATGGCCGTCGATCGGCTGCGCGAGGCGGGCTACGACCTTGAGGAGATCGGCCAGAAGATCCTCGACAACTACGCCACGCAAATCCTCGACCACGGGTTCTTCCACGCCGATCCTCACCCGGGCAACCTCCTCATCCGCAACGGGAAGATCGTCTACATCGACCTGGGCATCATGGGCCGTCTTTCGCCGCGCGACCGCGCCGGGTTCGGCGGCATCATCGAGGCCGTGGGCATGGAGAGTGCTGCCGAGCTCAAAGACGCGCTGTTGTCCTTCGCCATCGCGAAGGACAACAGCGTCATCGACCACACGCGCTTCTTGGCCGACCTCGATCTGCTGCTTTCGGATTACGGCTCCTGCGACGTGGCCGACATCGACATCGGCATGTTCCTCAACGACATCCTTTTGCTCACGCGCTCGTGCAAGGTGACGTTGCCCGCGTCCATCACAAGCGTCTCGCGCGGCATCGTGACGCTCGAGGGCACCATCGCCCCGTTCATCCCCAACGACAACGTCGTGTCCATCATCAACGCGCACATCCAGCGCTCGAAGAGCGTGCGCGGCGAGCTGGCGCAGGCAATGGAGGACCTCGCCCTTTCACTGCGCTCGTCATCGAAGGGCATGCTCGACGCGGCGCGGTTCTCGGGCGAGGCGCTCAAGATGCTCACGCGCGGGCAGCTCAAGATGAACATGGAGGTTCTGGGCAGCGAGGCGCCGCTTTCGAAGCTCGCGAAGATCATCAACCGGCTGACCATCGGCATCATCATCGCCGGGCTGTTCATCGGCTCGAGCATGCTGTCGCTGTCGTCCATGGAGCCGCGGCTGCTCGGCGTGCCCGTACTCGCGTTTTTCGGCTACCTGGGCGCTGCCATCCTCAGCGTGTGGGTGATCCTCGACATCAGCCGCCGGAAGCTGTGACGCCGACGGCTTTGGCTTTTGCGCGGCGGTTGCGCGCGGGAATCGGTCGTTCGTGGCAGGTTTTGACGGAAATCCGCTATCGCGAAAGGGCAAAAGGGGGACGCGTTTGAAGCGCCTCCTTTTCAGTGTCGTGCGACTTGGGGAAACGAAAGCAATGTACCGCGCAGGGGAAAACGCGCTGCGGATGCTATGGCGGTTTTCCGTCAAAACCCGCCACGAAACCCGGTGCGCCGTGCCTCGCTGCGGACTTTCGTCCGCTTCCTGCTGCCGTTTTGCTTCGGCGAAGTTCGGGGCTCCGGGGCGAAAGGGCTCTCGCATCGTTGCGGCTTTCGTTGTGCGGGCTTGCATCGTTCCAGTTCTCAGATGCCGCAACCGCAGGTTGCGGGAAATTCCAACGAGAAGCGGCTGTGCTTCGTTTTCTGCAACCGAGCAAAAAAGAGGGGGTGAAGCGAAACGGCAGACCGTCGTGCCGGTCTGCCTTGCGGGCGCACAGAGAGGTTCGCCGGTCCATCTTCTGCAGGCCAAAGGCGTTCTGACAGCCGATCGGCGCCGATGCGGATCCGCAGGGCTGACGGCGTGTTGGGTGGGGAGGATGGTGCGGCGCGGGCCGCACGGTGCGGAGTGGGTTGGGTCGTGCGGGCGGCATGGATCGGACGACGCAATGCGGGCCGCGTGCTTCCTCCGGGTTTGTCGCAAGAGCCGTTTCGTGCGGGGAAAGAAAAGGTGTCGGCGGGCACCGTGGCTCTATAGGCGCACCCCACCCTCTATTCGCTTCCCCGAAGCCCTCCTTTATCTACAAAATAGGATAATCTTTCCTCTTGATTAAAATAAAACACTATGACACTATGACAATAGTTCAATTAGACAACTGAAGGGCCGGGGGAGGCTCGGGGGAGTTGGTTCTATGAGAGTGGGATTCTGATTCGCATCGGTCGCATCTGACGTTTCAATCATTGTCCATATTCGCATTGCAGGGCCTCTGGCTGCGAGGAAGGGCGAAGCCATGTCTTTTGCGGCGGGGAAACCGCAAGAGTCGAGAATGCAAGGTGCGCGGAGCGATGCTGGGCGATCGGGCTCGCGCGAAAGAGGTTGCGGGCTTTCGGGTAAGACGAGGATAGGAGGAGAAGGCATGGCGAAAGAAGGAAAGCTGACAAGGCGCGCGTTTCTGCAAGGGACGGCGGCTCTTGGCGCGACGGCCGCGCTTTCAGGCTGTGCGGGCCAGGAAACGCTCGAACCGAGTTCTGCCGGGGCGCCCGCCGTTGAAGCGGGGGAAGCCGAGGTGCGTCACGCATGGTGCCAGATGTGCGGTCCGGCCCGCACGCACTGCTCGACGCTGTGCTACATAAAGGACGGTCGCTGGACGAACGTCGAGGGCAACCCCGAGGCCGGCAACAACTGGGGTCGCGGCAGCCGCAGCCTTTGCGCCAAGGGCAACGCCGCCATGGCCGTGCTGTACGCGCCGGGGCGTCTGCTGTACCCGATGAAGCGCGTGGGTGAGAAGGGCGAGGGGAAGTTCGAGCGCTGCACGTGGGACGAGGCCATGGACGCCATCGCCGCCAAGCTGCTCGAGCAGAAGGAGCAGTACGGCGCCAAGTCCTACGGCGTGCTGTCCCCGCAGTTCTACGCGGTGCTCGGCACGATGGGCCGCCGTTTCCTGAACGTGCATGGCAGCCCGAACTATATGCACAGCGCCATCTGCAACTCGCAGCGCATGTTCAGCCGTCTCGTCACCATCGGCGGTCCGGCCCATGCCCAGGCCACCGACACGGCTCCGGGACAGCTCGACAAGACGAAGCTTTTGGTGGTGTGGGGCTACAACAGCGAGAACTCGGCCATCAACCAAGGCAATCCGTATGCGCGGCTCAACGCCATCGAGAAGGGCCTCAAGGTCATCGACATCCGTCCCATGCAGGACGGGTTGGCGGCGAAGGCCGACATCTGGGTGCCGGTGCGTCCCGGCACGGACGGCGCGCTGGCCATGGCCATCCTGAACGTCATCATCGAAGAGGACCTGTACGACCACGACTTCGTTGAGAATTGGTGCAACGGCTTCGACCAGCTGGCCGAGCATATGAAGCAGTACACGCCCGAATGGGCCTCGCCCATCACGGGCATTCCCGTCGAGCAGATCTACGAGGTGGCGCGTCTTATGGGCACCGTCAAGCCCATGGGCATCAACATTGGCAACGGCATCGGCGACCAGCAAAACGACGGCCATTGGACCGTGGCGTGCGCGTGCCTGATCGAGGCCATCACCGGCAACCTCGGCATCGCGGGCGGCGGTGGAGCCGGCATGGTGGCGCCTCCATCGCTTATCAAGACGAAGAGTATCGATGTACTGACCGACAAGCTTCCGAAAACGGAGGAGGACGAGAAGAACGGCTTCATGGCCGGCGTGTCCGACCTCGTGGGTCCCGAGACCCCGCGCTGGTTCCAGACGATGGAGACGCAGGAGTCCGGCCCCACGACGGCTTACTTCAAAGGCATCATGAGCATTCTCACGGAGGACCCCTATCCGCTGCGCTGCATCTTCGGGCAGTCGTCGAACCCGCTTTCGGCCACGCGCCAGCCCAAGAAGGTTGAGGAGGCTTTGAAGAAGCTCGACTTCTACGTGGTGATGGACACGCAGTGGAACTCGTCGTGCGATTTCGCCGACTACGTGCTGCCGGCGTGCACGAACTACGAGAGCAGCTACCAGTTCGGCACGAAGAACAGCGCCGACGGCACGTTCATCGCCATCAACCAGAAGATCGCCGAGCCGATGGGCGAATCGCGTTCCGATTGGGAGTACTACCTCGATCTGGCCGTGCGCATGGGTTACGGCGAGGATTTCTGGAACGGCGACATGGACGCCTGCCTGCGCGAGCAGTTGGACGGCTCGGGCATCGATCTGGAGGAGCTGCGCGCCGCGAACAAGGGCATCTTCGTGGAGCGCACCGACGGCGCGAAGCCGACGGAGCCGAAGTACCAGGACTACGAGAAGATGTTCGCCAGTTTGCCGGGCGGCAAGGTGCAGTGCTACAACGAGTGGATCGGCAACAAGCCGAACTGCGACGACACCGGAACGATCTCGCCGCTTCCCGTGTACAACGGGCCGGCAGAGAGCATCGCGGGCACGCCCGACATCGCCGAGGAGTACCCGCTCGTCATTTCCGACGTGCATGCGTACCGCCTGTGCAACCACAGCTATTACGTTGATGTGCCCTACCTGCGCGAGCTGCAGCCGTATCCCTGGGTGAAGATCAACCCGGCCACGGCCAAGCAATACGGCATCGCCGACGGCGACTGGGTGAAGATCGAGTCGCCCCACGGCTGGGTGAAGATGGTCGCGCGTTACCTTGAGAGCATCGCCCCCGACGTGCTCATGTCGCGTCGCGGATGGTGGCAGCCGTGCGAGGAGCTTGACCTGCCCGGCTACGATCACCTGGATGGCGGCAGCGAGATCAACGTGCTCTACGATGCCGAGCTGGCCAATTTCGACCCGTTCAACTCGGCCATGTCGAAGCAGACGCTCGTGAAGATCAGCAAGCTGGAGGAGGGTAACTAGCCATGGCGAAGCAATACGGCTTTTATATGGACACCGAGCGCTGTATCAAATGCTGGGCGTGCGAGGTGGCGTGCAAGCAATGGAACGGCATCAAGGCGGGCACCATCGCGCGCCGCAAGGTGCACGAGGTGGAAAGCGGCACGTTCCCGAACGTCACGCGCACGTTCGTGTCGATGTCGTGCATGCACTGCGCCGAGCCCGCGTGCGCCGCGGTATGTCCTGCGGGCGCCATCTCGAAGCGTGGCGAGGACGGCATCGTGGTGGTGGACAAGGAGAAGTGCATCGGGTGCCACTACTGCTTCTTCGCCTGTCCGTTCGGCGTGCCCCAGTACACCGACGAGGGCATGGACAAATGCGATTGCTGCATCGGCAACGGCGTGACGCCGGGCGATACGCCCCACTGCGTGGCGACGTGTCCCACCAAGGCGCTGCAATTCGGGACGATGGAAGAGCTGGCTGAGAAGGTGTCCGGCAAGACAGCGAAGCAGATGGGCGCGGCTGCGGCGAACCCCTCGGTCTTCGTGTCGTGACAACTCGGCGCTGGGACGTGCCGCCGTGGGCGGCGCGTCCCCGGTGAGAAAGACGGAAAGGAGGTTCATCCATGGTTGAGTTGCAGACGACCTGGAGCTGGCTGCCGGCGATCTACCTGTTCCTTGGCGGTCTGAGCGCCGGAGCGTTTCTGACAGTGTCCATCCTGCACCTGGTGAAGCCCGACCGGTTCAAGAAAACCGTGACGGGCGGCGTGTGGACGGCTGTGGCCGCTTTGGCCATAGGCCTGTTGGCGCTGGTGTCCGAAGTGGAGAAGCCCTTCCAGGCCATGATCCTGTTCAAGAGCTTCGTCAACGGGTCGTCTTGGATGACCATAGGCGCCTGGCTTCTGCTGGTGACGTTCGTCGTGTTCGTGCTGAGCGCGCTGTTCACCACGGACAAGCTGGCCGACTGGCTGGGCAAGGTGTGCAAGCCGCTCGGACGCGCGCGGGCGGGCATCAACAAGGTGCTGGCCATCGTGGGCATCCCGTGCTCGCTTGCGGTTGCGGCGTACACGGGCGTGCTGCTGAGTGCGGCTCCGGCCATCCCTTTGTGGGGAACCTGGCTTCTGCCGGCGCTGTTCACGGTTTCGGCGCTGGATACGGGCGTGGCGGCGGTGTCGGTGTTCGCTGCGGTGCTGGAGAAGGATGAAGGCGCGCACGGCCTACGCACGGCCCTCGAATGGACGGTGCTGTGCTTGGTGGCTATCGAGGCCGTCGTGCTTGCGGCGTTTTTGACGACCATGCAGGGCTCGGGCGCCGACGAGGCTTTGGCGTCCGGGCTGCTTGTGAGTGGCCCGTTGAGCATGCAGTTCTGGGCGCTCGTGGTGGCTGTAGGGTTGGTCGGCCCGTTTTTGGCGGCTCTTGTTCAGGTGGCGACGGCGAAGCGAAAGAAAGATGCGGCGTTGGTGCCCGCCGTGCCGGTGGGCGGTGCGGCGTGCGCGCTTGTGGGCGGGTTCACGCTGCGGTTTCTTGTGCTGGCGGCGGGTTTGCATGCCGCGCTCGTCAGTCCGGCGGCGCTGCAGGCGGTTCAGGGCGTGCTGCTGTTCGTTTCGTGACGATCGAGATGAGGCGTGCATGCGCGTTCGTCGCGCATGCACGCCCGGAGGGAGGCAGATATGGAGACAGGCGAGGCTCTCGCGAACGTCGAGGCGAGGGCGGCCACGTACTTGTTTCTGTCGGGCATGTTTTTGCGGGAGGTTTCGCAGGATTTTTTGGAGCGTCTGGCTGCGGAGCCGCCCCATCTTGGCGGGGAGCTGGAAGGGTTTGCCGTGGGGTTGGCGACTGCCGATCTTTCGACAGTGCGCAGGGACGCAGCTGCTGAATTCGCGGCGTTGCTACTGGGCATGTCCGCTGATCCTGTCCATCCTTACGAGTCGGTGTACACAAGCCCTGAGCGTTTGATGATGCAGGACGCGCGCGACGAAGTGCTGGCTCTGTATCGGTCGCAAGGGCTTGGGCGTGTCGGCGATCTGAACATCCCGGAAGACCATGCGGGCATCGAACTGGAATTCATGGCGCGTTTGTGCCGCAAGGAGCTCGATGCGATGACCGGAGGCGATGAAGGGGCTGTTTGGGACGTTCGGCGAACGCAGCAGACGTTTGTGCGCGATCATCTGCTCGTTTGGATGCCGCGAATGTGCGACGACTTGGAAGCGCGTGCGAAATCGGGGTTGTACCGCGGTTTGGCCCAGATGACGCGGCGGTTCCTGTCGCTTGAACGCGAGGAGCTTGACGCGGGGTAGCGCTTTCGGCTGACGTGCGGATGCTCGCCGTCGGGATTCGGCGCGATCGATCGCCCTCCCCTCTTGGTTCGACCGCGTCGAATCCCGACGGCATGCTGCGCGATTGCGGTCGGCGGCTCTGCGTGGCAAGCGGAATGAGGAATGCTATCATACGATGGTACAGCTCAACGAACGAAGATGGGGACTACTACAGAGTGAGCGCTGCCAACCAAACCGTCCAGATCACCATCGATAGCGACAGCGGCATACCGTTGTGGCTTCAGCTGCGCAATCGTTTGATCTATCTGATAGCATCGGGTAGATTCAAAGTGGGCGACAAGCTGCCGACGGTGCGCGAGTTGGCGGTTGACCTCGGAGTCAACTACAACACGGTGAGCAAGGTGTACCAGGACATCGAGCGCGACGGCTACATCGTGTCGAAAAGAGGCAGGGGCACGTTCGTGGCCGAACGGGTGCCGGCGGAGGCAGAAGCGGCCAAGTCGGAAGTGGAGTTTTTGGCAGACGAGTTCATTCGGCAATGCCGCGAGCTGGGCGTTCCCCGCCACGACATCGCCGATCTGGTGCAAAGCCGATTGGACAGCATCGACGAGGAGAACTGAGCGTCGATCGATCGGAGGGGTGGCGATGGGGTTGTTCAAACGCGATGATTTGAAGCGCGGATCCGAAAGCGAGCGAAAGGTCGCCGAGACGGAGATCGAGACGAACGACGCTTCCCGCGGGGGCGTGTACCTGTTCTTCCTTGCCATGTTCGCGGTGGGGTTTTCGGCGACGTTCTTTGCGACCGTCGCTTTCGCGTCTCCGTTGACGGTGGCGGTCTCGACGGTCGCGGGCTTTGTTCTGGCGACGTCGGTGCGCATTGCCCCGCAATGGGAGCGCGTGGTCATTTTGCGGTTCGGGAGATTCAACCGTATTGCTGGTCCGGGGCTGTACTGCTGCATACCGTTCGCCGAGTACGCGGCCATCCACGTCGACTGCCGCATTGCGACCGCTTCCTTCTCGGCCGAAGCGGCGCTCACGGCCGATCTCGTTCCCGTCGATGTGGATGCTATCTTGTTCTGGATGGTGTGGGATGCGAAAAAGGCGTGCTTGGAGGTGGAGAACTATCCGAAAGCCGTGCTGCGTTCTGCGCAGACCGCCATGCGCGACGTGATCGGCCAGCTCAACCTCGCTGACATTTCCATGCGCCGAAAGCAAATCGATCGCGATCTCGAGGAGATACTGGGAAAGAAATGCGAGCAATGGGGCGTGACGGTGATGTCGGTGGAGATTCGCGACATCATGATCCCGCGCGAGCTGCAGGATGCGCTGTCGAAAGAGGCCCAGGCAGAGCGCGAGCGAAACGCCCGAATCGTCTTGGCAGAGGTGGAGAAGGACATCTCCGAGATGTTCGTGGAGGCCGCCGAGGTTTACGATCGCAATCCGCGCGCCATGCGGCTGCGCGCCATGAATCTTGCCTACGAGGGGGCGAAGGACTCGAAGGGCGTGCTGCTGGCTCCCAGCGCGTTGGCCGATGGATTCAATTTGCCAAGGTCGGATGCGGAAGGGTGACGGGGGCGCGTTTTTGGGCGTTCTTTGGTCGCAACGGGTCTAGCCTAACTGCTTTTGCGGCGTCCCTTTCTTTTTGCCGAAAAGGGCGCAAGTGAAGGCTTTCTCCGGTTGTGAATGCCGGCGCAAGGAAGGTTGCCGGGGAGCGGAAAGCGTTGTCGGCATGACGGGGAGTCGGGACGCAGTGGGGGAGGGGTCGGCTGTTCTCATGCCGAAAGAACGCGAGGAGCCTTCCTTGAGGAGGCTCCTCGCGGTGCGCTAGAGGCGTTCAAGCGGTTTTTGCGCGGATCTACTCGGCCGAACGGCTAGCAGATGCGAACTTGCTGTAGTCGTAGCCGCCGGACAGGCGCTTCTTGGACGATGCGACGGCAGGCTTCTTCGCAGCTGCTTGCGCGCGCCTCTCCTTGAATTCGAGGCGCTTTTTCGCGTGCTCGGCGTTGCGGCTGCGGCCGTCTGCGCGCTGGGCGCGCCCCGGCCGTGCGTCGCGGACGCGCTCGCCGTGCGCGGCTTTCGCGGGCCGTCTGTCCGGCGACGCGGGCCGCCCGCTGCGAGCTCCCTTCGGCTTCGCGCCTCTGCCTGCGCCCTTGCGCGGCCCCTTGCTCCTTGCCGGCTTCTTCAAAAGCGAGAGGTCGAGCTCGTAAGTCTCAAGCTCCATGAGCGGGATCTCCTTGCCGATGAGCTTCTCGATCTCGGCGAGGGTCCGGCGGGATTCGCGGGTGACGAACGAGATGGCGTAGCCCTGCTCGCCTGCGCGCCCCGTGCGGCCGATGCGGTGCACGTAGTCCTCGGGCATGTCGGGCAGGTCAAAGTTGATGACGTGGTCGACGTCCGGCACGTCGATGCCGCGCGCGAGCACGTCGGTCGCCACGAGGATGGACGTCTTGCCGCGACGGAAGTTCTCAAGCGCGCGCCGACGCTGGCCCTGCGACTTGTCGGAGTGGATGGACTCGGCACGGTACCCCGCGCGGCGCAGCTCCTCGGCACACTCCTCGGTGCGGAACTTCGTGCGCGCGAACACGATGACGCGCTCCGACCCCTTCTCTTCGAGCACCGCGCGCAGAAGCTCGGGCTTGTCGAAGTTCTTGATGGGCATCATGAACTGCTCGACGGTCTTGGCCGTCTCGCCGTTGCGGGCGATCTCCACGATGGCGGGGTCGTTCAGAAGCGAGCCGAGGTTCTTCTCGATGGAGCGGTCGATGGTGGCCGAGAACAGAAGCGTCTGGCGTTCGGCGGGCGTGGCGTCCACAATGGTGGTGACTGCGGGCAAAAAGCCCATGTCGAGCATGCGGTCGGCCTCGTCGAGCACGAGCACTTCGATGCGGCCGAGATCGACCACGTCGCGCTCCATGAGGTCGTTCAGGCGGCCGGGCGTGGCGATGAGCACGTCGGTGCCGCGGCGGATCTCGTTGATCTGCGGGCCGTAGGGGGTGCCGCCGAACACGGTGGTGACGAAATGCCCGGTTTTGCGCGCGATCTGCATGCACGTGCGCGCGATCTGCTGGGCGAGCTCGCGCGTGGGGCTGACCACGAGCACGCGCGGCGCGCGCTTGCCGCGCGTGCCGCGGGGGAGGGTGGACAGCGTGGGCAGCAGAAACGCGGCGGTCTTGCCGGTGCCGGTGGAGGCGGCGGCGATGAGGTCGCGGCCCTCGAGGACAAGCGGGATGGCCTGCTCCTGCACGGGCGTGGGCTGCTCGTAGCCCAAGCGATCGACGGCTGCGAGGGCAGACGAGGACAAGCCGAGGTCGGCGAAGTTCGACATGATGGTGTTCCGTTCTCTTCGTGCGCGCAGGGCGCGCTTCCGTTCGCACCCGCTCCTGCGGCGTGCCTTGCGCTTGACGCGAGCCGCTTTCTGCAGTCCTGCGAATGCGCGAGAAGAGACGAGAAAGAATTTCGTGTGAAGCGACCGTCTATTATGGAGCCTGTTCGATGCGCGAAGCGCTGAAAATGGGGAAAACCGGCGAGATATGTGCGAATCTCCATGAGCGGGGCCCGCTTTCGTCGCCCGATTCGCCTCCTGCCCAAGGTGCCGTTTCCGTTCCGTCGGGGTTGTTCCGGGGCGTGCCGTGCTAGAATTATCCTATGATTTTCGGAAGGCTCCGGCGCGGCGGGATTTCGCGGTTGTGGCGGGGCCGGCTTGGGCTGCTGCGGCGGCGAAGTTTGCGTGAGGCGCAGCGGGAGAACGGACGGGCGAGGGGAGGGGCGTTGCTGAGCGATCTTGTGGTGTGCTACCTGTTCCTCGGCGGGGCGGGCGCGGGGGCGCTTTTGGTGCTCTGCGCGCTCGGGCTGCTCTCGACGCGCGCGGCTGCGTTGGCGCGCGGCGGGCGGTTGCGCGCGACCTCTGCGTATCGGCGGCTTTTGGCGCCGGGTTTCGCTTCGGCGTTCGCGCTGCTCGCGGCAGGCGCCGTTTGCTTGGCGGTCGATCTGGGCAGCTTCGACGGGGCGCTTCTGCTGTTCGTGCGGCCGCGCGCGACGCATCTGACGGTGGGCGCGTGGGCGCTCGCTGCGGGCCTGCTGCTTTCGGCGCTGTCGTGCGCGGCATGGTCGTCGGCGCGCGGTTGGCGGCTCGCCGTCGTCCGGGCGCTCGGCGTGCTCGGTGCCGTCGACGCGCTCGTGGCGATGGCGTACACGGGGCTTCTGCTCGGCGGCGTGGGCGCGGTGCCGCTGTGGGCGTCGCCGTGGCTTCCGGCGCTGTTCGTCGTCTCGGCGCTGTCGTGCGGCGTCGCGTGCGTCATCGGCGCGGCGCACCTTGCGGGCGCGGCGCGGCTGTTCCCGGGCGTGCTTCGCGCTCTCGCCGCCGTCGATGCGGTCGCGATCGTCGCCGAGGCCGCCGCGGCGTGGGGGCTTGTGGCGTTCGCGGCGGCGGGAGGCTCGATGGGCGGCGCTTCGCAGGAGGCGGCCGTCGCGTCGGCCGAGGCGCTCGTGGCCGGGCCGGACGCGTGGCTTTTCTGGGGCGGTTTCGCGCTGGCGGGGCTCGTCGTGCCGTTCGCGCTCGACCTCGTCCTCGCCCGCGCACGCCGTCCGCTGCCGCATGCGGCGCTCGCCGCTGCGGCGTGCGTGCTGGCGGGCGGCTTCGCGATGAGATGGTGCGTCGTGGCCGCGGGGGCGCATCCTGCGCTTCAGACGATGGGAGTGATGTGACATGTTTCCGTTCGAAGTGGACGCCACCACCGACGTGCCCTTGTGGGTGCAGCTGCGCCAACGGCTCGTCCACCTCATCAACTCGGGCTACTTCAAGCCCGGCGACCAGCTGCCCACGGTGCGCGGCCTGGCCTCCGAGATATCCATCAACTACAACACGGTGAACAAGGCGTATCTAAGCCTCGTGTCCGATGGCTATCTGGAGTCGACGCGCGGGCGCGGCGTGTTCGTGCGCGATCTGGACGCCGAGGTGGACGAGGAGCACGCAAGCGAGGTGGACGGCGTTTTGTCGGACTGCGTGGCCGCTTGTCGCGACCTGGGGCTTTCGCTCGACGACATCGAACGGTGCATGGCGCGCAAGATCAAGCGGATGAAGCAGGACGAAGGCCTCGGCTCGGGCGGGGCGTCCGGCGACGGTCGGGGCCGCATCGTGCGGGTGGATATGGGAAGCGAGGTGCGCGATGCGCGGACGGGAGCGTGATCGGGTGAAGGGGACGCGGACGGACGCGGTCGAACCCGCCAAGAAAGGGCGGCGGTTCGTTGTCGCGCCCGATGCGAGCACCGAGGTGGTGGGCGAGCGCGCGTCGAGCGCGGGCGTGGCGCTGTTCTCGCTGACGGTGTTCCTCGTCGTGTTCGTCGCGGTGCTCGGCGCGTGGGCGGCGCTCGCGGGCCCGGTGGGCGCTGTGGCGGCGGCGTGCGCGCTGGTCGCGGCAGGGTTCGCCGCCATGGCCGTGCATATCGCCCAGCAGTGGGAGAAGGTGGTGGTGCTGCGGTTCGGAAGGTTCAACCGCGTGAGCGGGCCGGGGCTGTTCTGGACGCTTCCTATCGTGGAGCAGAACACCATGCGCGTGGACACCCGCGTGCGCGCCACCACGTTCGGCGCCGAGGAGACGCTGACGGCCGACCTCGTGCCGCTCGACGTGAACGCCGTGCTGTTCTGGCACGTGTGGGACGCGAAGGCGGCCTGCACCGAGGTGGGCGACTTCACGCGCGCCGTGGAGCTGGCCGCGCAGACCGCGCTGCGCGACGCCATCGGGCGCGCGGGCGTGGCCGAGGTGGCCATCCGTCGCGAGCAGCTTGATCGCGAGCTGAAGCGCGTGCTCGAGGAGAAGGTGGCGCCTTGGGGCATCGCCGTGCTGTCGGTGGAGGTGCGCGACATCCTGCTGCCGCGGGATCTGCAGGAGGTCATGTCGCTGGAGGCCCAGGCTGAGCAGCGCAAGAAGGCGCGCATCATCCTCATGGAGGCCGAGCAGGACATCTGCGAGATGATGGGCGAGATGGGCGATGCCTACGCCGAAAACGACGCCGCGCTGCGTCTGCGCGCCATGCACCTGCTGTACGAAAGCGTGCGCGAAACGGGCGGCACCGTTGTGGTGCCGAGCAGCTTCAGCGAGGGCTTCGGCGACGTGCTGGGCGATGCCGCGAAGGACGCGCTCAAGGGCGGGAAGCTGTAGCTTCGGGCCCTTCCGTGTTTGAGTGGGACGGGGCTTGATCGCCCCAAGCTGCGGCAGACCTCGAAGGGGTGTTGCAATCCTTCTGCGTTTGGGTGGGACGGGCCTGATCGCCCTGCCCTCTTTCGTTGTTGGTGCGCGCCCTTTCTTTTGTTTCGACCTTCGGGCTGTCTGCCGCCGGTCCGATGAGGTCGTGCGGCAGAATCGTCCGAAAATGGCCACGAAACCGCGTTCTGGTACGTGTCGGAGCGCTAGAGGGGGCAGATGCAAAGCGAATGCAATCGACGGGCAAAGGCGACCTGGGCTTTTGTCTTCGACTGCGCGCAAGCCGATCCTTGGGAGGACGCATCCCGTGCCAGAACGCGGTTTCGTGGCCATTTTCGGGCTGATTTCGCGCATGGTGATCCGAACGAGGTTCGGCGGCGAGGTGGCCGGAGCGCTTCGACACGAGAATTCGCTCGAACTGGCACGAATCGCGTCTTGCGCATGGGTTTGGGAGGGGTTTGAATTGCTTGTCGGCAGGTGAGGGCTCGCGATGTGGAGAAATGCAGACGAGTCGACGGCCTGTGCTTCCGGCGGGTCGGCCATCCGTGCGGAACCTATGCATAAGATGGGCTCTGCGCCAATTCGGGCGGGTTCTCGCGTCGGGTTGCCCTGGGCTTGTCGAAGGTGCGTGCCGAAAAGGGCCTTTCGGCGTGCGATAGGTTGGGTTTTGCGGCGGCACCGATTTCTCCGGATGCGGCGATCGTGCGTTTCTTCGGAATCGGCAGCTGTCCCAGCGCGGTGGAAATCGGTCTGAACGGAGCACGTCCAAGGGACTTGCCTCTTCTTGGGCGTTTGAAGCTCGTTTTGCGGGCGCGCGGGGGGGATCGTGCGAGGGGAGGGCGAAGCCCCCGCCTCTTATCGTGAGACGCGCTTTTCTTCGAGAGGGCGAAGGCGCTGGGAGGATCGCGCGAGGGGGATGCCGCAGGGCCGAGGTTTTCCTGAGATGGCGACAGAGGCGAGGGTGCCTGGAGGCGCGTTTCGCCTTGGATGCCGAAGCCTCGTCTGATGAGTTGATCGGCTTGCGGAAACTCTCTCCGTCGTGCGCGCTCGATTGTGATACCCTGCGCGCAGATATCGCCGTCGAGAGGATATACATGGTATGACCTGCAAGATTATAGAAATATATCCTCAAAATAGGATAGTCTGCTTGCAAATAATCATATGACAATCCTTGATTGTCATATGATTATTTTGTACACTGAGGCCAGTGGAATTTGGCCAATTCTCACGAGGAGAAACGGGGGTGTCCTCGTATGGGGCTTGCTGGCTGGACCGGCGAAGGCCACGCACCCGGCATATCGGGGATATCCTGACGACATCTTTGAGGAGGAGACATGTCAGGAACGAGCAGCCCGCACAGCGGGCTTTCGCGCAGGAGCTTTCTCAAAGCCTCCGGCGCCGCTGCCGGCGCCCTTGGCCTTGCGGCAGCTGCGGGCATGACGACGACCGACGGCTGGCTTTCGCCCGCCGAGGCTCACGCCGAGGCAGAGGAGCGGGTGGCCCATCTGTGCCATCAGTTTCATTGCCTGACCGGTTGCAATCTGAAGTGCACCATTCGCGATGATCGTGTGGCTATGGTGGAGCCGAGCGATTTGGTGGACGAGCACCATCGCACTATCTGCCTACGTGGCATATCCGAGGTTCAGCACATTTACGCGCAGGATCGCATCCAGACGCCGCTTAGGCGTGTGGGCGAGCGCGGCGAGGGCAAGTTCGAGCAGATAAGCTGGGAAGAAGCCATCAAGACCATCGCCGATGCCATCAAGGAAGCCCAAAAGAAATACGGCGAGGAATCGGTGTTCGTCCGCAAATCAACCGAGGCCGGTATAGACTTCGATTTCTTTGGAGCGCTCATCAAGGCGGACTCCGGCGGCGAGTGGGGCCTCGACCGCGGTCAGCCCAATGGAACGGCGTGCGCATTCGGGCCTTTCAGCTACTGTCCGAACCGCTCCATCTGGGAGTTCACGGACGCTTCCACCATTATCGAGTTGGGGCACAATCCGCTGGAAAGCGGCATCGTGTGGTCCCGCGCGTTGATGGACGCCAAGGAAGCCGGCGTGCATATCGTCACCGTCGATCCGCGCTTCACCGGCACGGCGTCGAAGTCCGATGAGTGGCTTCCGGTGCGTCCTGGAACGGACGCGGCGCTCATCCAAGGCATGATACGCGTCATCTTGGACGAGGGCTGGTATGACGAGGAGTTCATAAAGGAGAACACCTCGTTGGTACATCTGGTCGATCGCGCGGCGGGCAAGACGTACCGCAGCGCCGAAGCGATGTGCCCCAATCCCGCTGTCGTCTCTTTGGAGGAAGTGGGTGCGCCGCATGTGTGGGATGAGGCCGCCGGCGAGCCGCGTCTGTACAGCGAATCCGGCGTGCAGCCGGCGCTCGAAGGCACGTGGGTGATTGACGGCAAGGAGTATTCGACCGAGTTCACCCTGATGAAGGAATGGCTGGCCGATTACTCTTTGGAGTGGGCGGCCGAGACGTGCGGCATTTCGCAGAAGACGATAGCCGCGTTGGCCGACCGTTATGCCAACAACGGGCCCGCTATCATCGACTTCGGGTTGGGCGGTCCTGACAAGTACACCAATGCCGATGTGCTGGGGCATTCGACCTCCATCTTGGTTGCCATCACGGGCAACTACGGCAAGCCGGGCGCCGGCTTCGGTTTCTATCATGGCGGGTTGGGCGCCGACGATCCTGCCGCCACGTTGAACGCTTGGGCCCTTCCCGAAGAGTACGCATACACAACGTGCGGGATATCCATGTACGATATGCCGTATAAGGAGAATCCCATTCGCGTGGCGCTTACGTTCGGTGATGCGTTCACGTTGCAAGCTGCAGCGGCCAACGACACCTTGGCTTGGGTTAAAAGCCTGGACTTCTTCGCCATCGTCGATATCTATCATTCTTCTGCGGTGGATTATGCCGACATCGTGCTGCCGGCTTGCTCGAAATTCGAGTGCGAGGAGAACGTGAAGGCCCTTCGCGCCAGCTACGGCCATGTGATGTTGGCGAACGGCATGGTTCAGCCCCTGTTCGAATCGAAGTCCGACCTGCAGATCGAGCGTCTGCTGGCTGCCGAATGGGGGCTTGAGCATCTGCTGCCGGAAACCTACGAAGAGTTGGCCCGTTTCATGCTGGATGGGGTGGAGGAACTCGATCCGAATATGAAAGGCATCACCTACGAGAAACTGCTTGAAAGCGGTGGGTGTCTGCCGGTGGCCGGCGCGGGGCCGGATTACCGTCCTGATGGCGGGGTGGATGAGATACCTACGCCATCCGGCAAGATAGAATGCTACTTCGAGTATCTGAGCGACTTCGGGCACCAGTTCCCCGTGTACGAGGATGCCAATGAGGCATATGAAGCCAATCCTCTTAAAGAACAGTATCCGCTGTATTTCATGCAGGGCAAGACCCGTTACCGCATCCATGCGTACTACACGTCGAACCAGTGGTTCCAAGAGAATTTCGGTCCGTACGTGAACATCAGTCCCGAGGATGCCGAGGCTCGTGGCCTTTCGACAGGGGACAAGGTGCGCGTGTTCAACAGCCGGGGCGAGTTCAAATGCGGCGTACATGTGAACCCCAGTTTGCAGCCGGGTGTGCTGTTCATGGCTGAGACCACCTATACCCGCTACTATGACGAGGGATTTTTGCAGAATGTGACGAATTCGGCGCGCATCGAACGCGCGTACTCGCTGTATTTCGGTCCGCAGATTCCTTACAACGACACCCTTGTCCAAATAGAGAAAGCGTAGGTGATGCGCCATGACGAAGCTTGGAATGGCGATTAACAAAACGCGCTGCATCGGCTGCCAGACGTGCGCTTTCGCGTGCAAGATGCAAAACGGCGTGCCGCAGGGCATGCGCTGGAATCGGGTCTTGACCGAAGGCTGCGATGTCGAGGACGGTGCCCTAGGCGAGTTCCCGAACCTTACGCGCACCTACCTGCCCCTTGCCTGCCAGCATTGCGAGAATCCGGCGTGCCAGCGGGTGTGTCCTACAGGTGCCACCTACAAGGACGATAAGGGGCGCGTGCAAGTGGACTACGACAAATGCATCGGGTGCCGTATGTGCATGGCGGCGTGTCCATACAACGCGCGCGTGTTCAACTGGTCGGAACCGGTGCGCGATCCCGATTTCAATTACGGCGACGCGGCGGTGCCTGTGCGCTCGAAGGGCGTGGTGGAGAAATGCACGCTGTGCAAAGAGCGTACCGACAGGGGCGAGGAGCCCATGTGCGTAGTGTGCTGCCCCACGCGCGCTCGCATCTTCGGCGACTTGGACGATCCGGACAGCGAGATATCGCGCATCGTCCGCGAGCGAAGCGCCTACGTGCTGCTGGAAGAGCAGGGCACGAAACCGCAAGTCTACTACTTCGATTAAGGGGAGGTGCGAGCTATGGGAGCTTCAATGAAATTCAAAGCAGTCGCCGGCGTGCTGGGCGCGCTGACGGCTGCCGGCTTGGCGGCGTGGATCTACCAGCTGGCGGGCGGCCTCGGCGTGACCGGCATGAGCAACGGCACCTCGTGGGGCCTCTACATCACGATGTTCATGTTCTTCGTGGGGCTTTCCGCGGGCGGGCTCATCGTGGCCTCGTCGGCGAGCGTGTTCCACGTGGCGCAGTACAAGAAGGTGGCGCTGCCGGCTGTCATCCTGTCAACGGTGTGCATCTGCTGCGCGGGCATGTTCGTGCTCATCGACCTCGGCGGCATCCAGCGCGTGTGGCGCATTGTGACGGGGCCGAACCCGACCTCTCCTTTGTTCTGGGATATCTGCGTCATCACGCTGTATCTGGTCATCAACGTCGTCTACCTGGTGTTCATGACCTCGAAGAAGCCGGGCGCGCAGGGCAAGGTGGCCGTCGTGAGCCGCTTCGCGCTGCCGGTGGCGATCCTCGTGCACAGCATGACCGCGTGGATCTTCGGCCTCGAGATGGCGAAGGAGGGCTGGTACTCGGCCATCATGGCGCCGCTGTTCGTGGTGAGCGCCATGGATTCCGGCTTGGCGCTGCTCATCCTGTCGCTTCTGGGGCTGGACAAGGCCGGTTGGTTCAAGACCGACAGGAAGCTGCTGTCGAATCTAGCCGGGCTGCTGGCCACTTGCGTGGCGATCGACGGCTTCATGGTGGGCTGCGAGGTGCTGACGATGGCCTATCCCGGCGCCGCCGGCGCCGAGACGCTGGCGATCATGGCGACGGGCGCGACGGCCCCGTTCTTCTGGTTCGAGATTCTGGCTGGGGTGCTGGTGCCGTTCTGCATTTTGGTGTTCGCGCGCAACCGTGCCCGGATGGACCTCGTGGCGCTGGCGAGCGCGCTCGTGGTGGCCGGCGTGCTGTGCAAGCGCGTGTGGCTTCTGCTCACGTCGTTCGCGGAGTTCAACGTGGCCGGCGCGCCGGGCGTGATCTCCGGCTCCACGACCGCGCGCGGCGCCTCGGGCATGGACGTGTGGGCTGTGGCGAGTTCGTACATGCCCACATGGGTCGAGTTCGTGGTGGTGATCGGCGTGGTGTCGCTGGGCGCGCTGGCGTTCATGGTGCTGTGCCGCAAGCTGCTGGGGAAGGGCGTGGTCGCGGAGGGCGAGCCCGCCGCAGCTCCGACCCCCGGCGGGGTTGACGCCGCCGTGTAGGGGTTCCATTCTGCCCCGCCGGACGCTCTGTCCGGCGGGGCATTTCGAGAAAGGAAGATGCCATGCCTGTCGACGTTTCCTGGAAGGAACTCTCCGAAGCCTACGCTTTCGTGGGGAACTCCCTGCTGAAGCCTATGACGCAGACCTCCGACGTGGGGTTGGATCCGGCGTTTTGGGAGGCGTTTCCGACGTTCGGCAGCTCCGAGGTCGCGGGGGTCTGCGCTGCGTTGGCCGCCTACGCCCTCGCTGCCCGCGAAGCTGCCGCCTCCGATGGGCGCGATGCGGTGGAGTGCTGCGCGGTGGAGTACACGCGCCTGTTCGTGGGCCCGCCGCGTCCCGCGGCCGCCCCGTGGGAGACGATGTACCGGGGTGGCGCGGCCGTCGGGGGCGCAACGGTGGGCTTCGGCCAAGCCACCTTCGAGATGCGGGCGCTTCTGCGCGAAGCGGGTCTCGAAGTGAAGAACGAGAACAACCAGTACGAGGACCATATCGGCATCGAGCTCCTCTACCTCTCCGCGCTCTGCGCCCGCGCCGCCGAGGGGGAGGAGGGGGCCGTCGAAGAGAAGGCGGCGCCCGCCACGACCGACCCATCCGCTGCGGCTGCCGCAACCGTCGCAGAAGCGGAGTCCCTTTCTGTGGCAGAGGGCTCCGCGGCGGGCAAGGTAGCCTCTTTCATCGAGGCCCACCCTCTCGCGTGGCTTTCCTCCCTGCGCGCCGCCGTGGAGGACGCCGTTCCGGATGGCTACTTCTCCCATCTGCTAGCCCTCGCCGATGCCCTCCTGCGCGTTCCGCTGGGACTAAACGCGTCGCAAACTGCTTGCCAAAAATACTGAAACACGTCGCGCAGGTAGAAGATATTCTGCTAAAATGCGTCGCATAGACCGGGTTTCTTTTGGTGAAGCACGTCGCAAAGGAGAAACATGGCGCTTACGCGGAGTATCTATTCCCAGTTCGAGGCTTGGAAAGAAGCGCCCCGCCACGGCGCTTTGCTGGTTGCGGGCGCGCGTCAGGTGGGCAAGACGTTCCTCATCCGCCAGTTCGCGCGGGAGAACTACGAGGTGCTTCTTGAGATCAACTTCGTTGAGACGCCCAGCGCAAAATCCATTTTCGAAGGGGATCTCGATGCCGAGACGCTGATCGCGAACCTCACCGCGTTCAGCGGCACGGCGCTCAAACCGGGCGGCACCCTCGTGTTTCTTGATGAGGTGCAGGAATGCCCGAAAGCGCGCACGGCCATAAAATTCCTCGTGGATGACGGGCGCTTCGACTACATCGAGTCGGGGTCGCTCCTCGGCGTGCTTTCCGGCGAGGTTCCCTCGCTTCCGGTGGGCTACGAGCAGATGCTGCGGATGCACCCCTTGTCGCTTACGGAGTTCTTTCTGGAAAACGGCGTCCAGCAAGAAACGCTCGACCTCGTTCGCCGGTGCTGCGAGGAGGGCCGGCCGGTTCCGACGGTCGCCCATAAAAGGCTCATGCGCCTGTTTCGGCTCTACCTCGCCGTGGGCGGCATGCCCGCGGCCGTGCAGGAGTTCGTGGAGACGAGTGACCTTGCGCGCGTGCTGCGGGTGCAACGCGACATCGTGGGGATGTACCGCCAAGACATAGCGAAATACGCGGCTGACAAGGCGCATGTTCACATGATCTTCGATGCGCTGCCTGCGGAACTCGACAAGAAGAACAAGCGCTTCAAGCTGTCCGACCTCGCCAAATCGGCTCGCATGGAGCGCTATGCGAGCGACTTCATGTGGCTGGTGGACGCGGGGGTGGCCCTGCCGTGCTACAACGCCGTGGCGCCGCAAGCCCCCCTTGCGGTGAACGCGCGCCACAACCTGTTCAAGCTGTTCCTGTGCGACGTGGGCTTGCTCAGCGCCGCCTCGGTGGGGGCTGTGCAGTTCGACCTTGTGCAGGGCGATGTGTCCGTGAACTGGGGGAGTTTTCTGGAAAACGCGCTGGCGCAGGAGCTTGCGGTCAACGGGTTCGACTTGTTCTACTACGACAAGAGCAAGATCGGCGAGGTCGATTTCCTCATCCAGAAGGGGTCGCGCGTCATCCCCCTCGAGGCGAAGTCGGGGGTCGACTACGCCAAGCACGTGGCGCTCGATAACCTGATGGCGGTGGGGGAATGGCAGCTCGGCGAGGCGATGGTGCTGTGCCGCGGGAACGTGGAGAGGTGCGGCCGCATCACCTACCTGCCGTGGTACGCCGCCGCGTTCCTGAAGCAGGATGCCCTGCCGGAGCGCTTCATCGTGGAGGCGTGAAGCTGCTTTCCGTCAGATGCTGGGATGATGCTGCCGGGTCGTTGGGGGAGCGGAATCAAATGCAGAAGATCAGCCGCGATTCCGCGAACCTCCGTCGAATCGCTTGCCGCCTCCCGCATTCTGCGCGTTGGGCTTGCCGTATAATGAGCGCTTCGGGCGCAAGCCGCCCGCACTATGTGGGCAGGGACGAGAGGCGAGGGGCATGGAGGAGAACGATCCGAAAGCGGTGTGCAGCCGGGTGCTGCGCGGCGGCGCGTCGACGAGCGCCGGTCGAGGCGCGGGCGAATGCGCGGGTGCGACCGAAAATGCCGGCATGTCCGAGGGCGCGCAGGGCGGTACCGCTGCTGCCGAGGGCGAGGGCGCGCTGCGCCGTTCGCTTAAGAACCGCCACATCCAGCTGATCGCGCTGGGCGGCGCCATCGGCACGGGGTTGTTCTACGGCTCGAGCGACTCCATCTCGCTGGCGGGCCCCTCCATCCTTCTGGCCTACCTCATCGGCGGTTTCTTGACGTTCATGATCGTGCGCGCCCTGTCCGAGATGTCGGTGGAGGATCCGCGCGCCGGCGCGTTCAGCTACTACGCCACGCGCTACTGGTCCAAGCGCGCGGGCTTCGTCTCGGGGTGGAACTACTGGTTCAACTACATCCTCGTGTCGATGGTGGAGCTGTCGGTGGTGGGGTCGTTTGTGAACTACTGGTTCCCCGGCATTCCCGCATGGGTGTCGGCGGCGTTCTTCCTCGTGGTTATCACGTCGGCGAACCTTTTGGGCGTGAAGAAGTTCGGCGAGTTCGAGTTCTGGTTCGCCATCATCAAGATCACGGCGGTGATCGCGATGATCGTGGGCGGCTTGGCGGTTATCATGCTGGCGCTGCCCACCGACTCGGGCATTCCCGCGTCGTTCGCGAACCTGTTCGCCTTGGACGGCGGCTTTCTGCCGAACGGGCTGATGGAACAGCGGCCCGACGGGCAGTGGACCGGCCTTCTGATGGCGCTTGCCGTGGTGATGTTCAGCTTCGGCGGCACCGAGCTCATCGGCGTCACCGCCGGCGAGACGGAGGATCCGCGCCGCACCATCCCCAAGGCCACCAACGGCATTATCTGGCGCATCCTCGTGTTCTACCTCTGCGCGCTGGGCGTCATCATGGCCGTGGTGCCGTGGGACACCCTTGACGGGCAGGTGAGTCCGTTCGTGCGCATCTTCGACTCGGTGGGCGTGCATGCGGCGGCCGGCATCCTGAACTTCGTGTGCCTGACGGCGGTGATGAGCGTGTACAACTCGGGTTTGTACGCGAACTCGCGCATGCTGTACTCGCTGGCGCATCAGGGCAACGCGCCGGCGTACCTGAAGCGGCTCAGCCGCCGGGGCGTGCCGGCGGCGGGCGTGCTGACCTCGGCCGGGGTGACCGTGGTGGCCGTCGTGGTGGTGTTTCTGTGGCCGGAGTTCGCGTTCAACTACCTGATGAGCATCGCCACCATCTCGGCCATCATCAACTGGACCATCATCATGGTCACCCAGCTGCGCTTCCGCCGCGCGGTGGCCGCCGGGCGCGGCCCGGGGGAGCTGGCGGGGCTTACGGGCAAGGAGGCCGTGGATCGCATCCAGTTCAAGCTGCCCTTCGCGCGCGTGATGCCCTACCTCGTGCTGGCGTTTCTGGCGTGCGTGGTGGTGGCGATGTGCTTCTCGCCCAGCTATCGCGTGGCCGTGATCGTGGGGCCTGTCTGGCTGGCCGTTTTGCTGGTGGCCTACCAACTGACGCAGCGGCGTGAGTAGGCGGGGCGGCGGTTCGGCGGCCTAGTACGGCGGCGCAGCTTGTCCCGCAGTGCGGCATCATGCGGACGTCCCGGCACCGGTCGGTGGCTGGCGGGGGGGGGATATCGGATGAGGGTTTCAAGAACATCGATTTGTGGGAAAGTGAAATCTCGTTTCAAAATTCACGGAAAAAGGTGAATAGAAGAATCCAATATTAATTGGAAAAGGTGTACCTGCTCGTCTACTTCGCGGGATTGTTCGAGAGCCGATAGAAGGGCCGGTGGGGTAGGGCCATCTTGCCGGGCCGTCGGATCGTCGAACGCATTCGTTTGCAGATGGGCTCAGGACTGGGTTATCCGCGCGGCGGGGTGATGGCCACTTTCAGGCAGCCGTCCTCGTGGGCGGCGAAGAATCGGTAGGCTTCCTCTATGTCGTCGAGCGGGAAGCGGTGGGTGATGAGGAAGCTCACATCCAAGCGGCCGGCCGCGATGAGGTTCATCACGCGGTCGAGGCAGTGGGCGTCCACACCGCCGGTTTTGAACACGAGGTTCTTGCCGTACATGAGCGGCAGCGGCAGCACTTGGTTCTGCTCGTACAGCGCCATCACCGACACGACGGCGTTCGGTCGCGCCACGCGCCACGCCATCTCGAACGTGCCGGTGCCGCCCGCGCACTCGATCACCGCATCGGCACCGCGGCCCTCCGTGAGGTCGCGCACGGCCAGCTCGGCGCCTTTGGCCGCCGCTGCGGGGTTGGGGCCTGCGGGGTTGATGGTGACATCGGCCAGCCCCTCGCGCTTCGCCACGGCAAGCCGCGCGGCGTCGATGTCGAGCGCGACCACCTGCGCCGCGCCGTAGAGCCGCGCGCACGCCATCGCGCACAGCCCCACCGGCCCCGCGCCGATGACGGCCACCGTGTCGCCCGGCTCGATCTCGGCGATCTCCGCGCCGAAGTAGCCCGTCGCCAGGATGTCGCCCAGAAGCAGCGCCTGCTCGTCGGTCACGTGGTCGGGGATGCGCGTGAGGCCCTGTTCGGCCAACGGCACGCGCGTGTACTCCGCTTGGCAGCCGTCGATGCGGCAGCCCAACTCCCAGCCGCCCTGCTCGCAGTTGTTCACATGCCCGCGCTTGCAGAAGAAGCACTGGCCGCAGAACGTCTCCACGTTCACGGCCACGCGGTCGCCGGGGGCGAATCCGCGCACGTCGCCGCCCACTTCCTCCACCACGCCCACGAACTCGTGCCCCAGCACCGTGTTCGGCAGCGCGCGCGGCACGGCGCCGTGGATGATGTGCAGGTCGCTCGTGCAGATGGACGATAGCGTCACGCGCACGATGGCATCGGTGGGCTCGATGATGCGCGGACGCGGGCGCTCGGTGAGCGTGATAATGCCGTTGCCGTCGTGGACGAGTGCTTTCATGAGGGCTCCTTTCTTGTGCGTTTTGCGTTTCCGTTGCTCTGCGGCGATTTTACCCGCATGCGGACGACCTGTCCTGCGTGCGGGCGTTTTCGCCTTGCGCTCGAGGCGCCTTTGCGCCGCGCGCAGACGGCGCCTTCCCCTCGCGCGCCGATCGCCCTGCGGTTCCGGAAGCGCATCGGGTGCATTTCGGTAACGAATTGGAATTTTTCCATCGATATTTTACCGCAATGATTTTCCTTCGGGCCGTTTCGGTAATGGATCGACGATTGTCGGCGATATTTTTACCGATTTGGGTGATTTCGAGCGAGTAGGGGGTGCGGACAAAAAGTTGGACACTCCGGTGTCCGGATTGGAGTCCGCATGTACCCGTTGGAGACCAGGGAGCTCGCCGTGGAGGCCGTCGCGGCGGGGTTCAGCCTGACCGAGGCGGCCGAGCT
>NZ_PPEL01000008.1 GCF_002899695.1 Rubneribacter badeniensis | reverse complement strand
CTGGTACCGGGAGGGGAGGCTGAAGGCGTTCGACGAGGGAGGGCGCAAGGTGTACGATACGATAGCCGGCCGCAGGAGGCGGCTGGGGCTGGCCGCCTAGGCCGTCCGGAAAAACGTCCGCACCCCCCGAGATGTCGCCTTCGGTCGCATTTTGGCATGACCGGTCGGCTCTGGGCCCTTCTCGCCCCGCCTCTGCCAAGCGCCGGGTCTACGCTGCGCGGTAGGGCGATGGGCGGGAGGTTGCGGAAGCGGGGTGAAAGATGCGGGGCTGTTGGGATGCCGGACGATGGCACGACGCCGTCTGCCTCGCCGATCTCGCTTCGGGCAGCAACGCGTCCCAGTGATCTCTTTCCGTTCTCCACTTGCGCTCCCGCCCCAGCACGTCGGGGCGCGGGGGCAGCGGGCCTCGGCGACGACGCGTCGCGGCGGCCGGTCGCCGTGCGCGCAGCGGGTCTTACACGGGGCGCACGGCGGCGCTGGCCTCGCCGTGAGGGAGTTCGAGCCGGGTCTTGTCGGGCAATTCGACGACCAGCTTGAAGTCCCGCGTGAGGTCGACGGCGCGAGCGCGGATGCGCGAGCCGTCCCGCGCGATCACGACGGGCTGTCCGATGAGGAAGCAGCGACGGCGGTACTCCTCGTGGAAGGAGCGCTCGCCGAGGCGCGTGTAGAGCTTCCAGAACTCCTCAAGCACGGCGGCGGCCAGCTCGCTTCGCATGGTCCCGTCGCCTTCGTCCGCGATCGTGCCCGCCACCTCGGCCAGTTCGCTGGGAAAGCCCGTGTGCGGCGGGCGCACGTTCACGCCGATGCCCATGACGGCGTGCTCGAAGCGCCCGGATTCCATGTCCACCACGCCCTCGGTGAGGATGCCGGCCACTTTGCGGCCGTCCATGTAGATGTCGTTCACCCACTTGATGAGCGCGTCCTGGCCGGTCATGCGCTCGATGGCCCGCGCGCCCGCCACGGCGGCGGCGCAGGTGATGAGCTGTCCCTGGTCCGCGGAGATGCGCGGCTTGAGCACGACGCTCAGGTACACGCCCGAGCCGGCAGGCGAGAAGAAGCGCTTCCCCGGTCGGCCGCGCCCGGCCCACTGCTCTTCGGCGACGATGACCGTGCCCTCGGGCGCGCCCTCGAGCGCGCGACGCCGCGCCTCGGCGTTCGTGGAGTCCACGCGTTTGCGCACGGTGATGGCGAAGGGGTGCCCTTCGGACAGAAACCGCTCGATGCTGGCAGGGGAGAGCAGGTCGTTGTCCTGCGAGAGGCGGTAGCCCCGGTTCGTGGCGGCGTCGATGGCGTAGCCTTCCGCGCGCAGCGCGCGCACGGCCTTCCACACCGCGTTGCGGCTCACGCCGATCGCCTCCGCAAGCCGCTCGCCCGACACGTGCCGGTCGCGATTGCGCTCAAGCAGACAAAGCACCTGTTCTTTCGTGTTCATGGTTTGCATGGTGCGCATGGTAGGGGCGAAAAGCGGCCCGTGTCAACATGTGTGCGGATTCAGGGTGACAATTGCGAGCACGGAACGAACGAATGTTTCACGTGAAACATCGGGGCGTTTTCGAGGGGTCGTGAAGCGTTTCGGCGTGGTGCGTTTCGGGATGCGTTCGGGCGGCGCTCTGGGGCGCATAGGGCGAGGTCGCGTTCGGATGAGGTTGCGCCGCGCGAGGTCGTGCCGCACGATGCGCGGGCTGTTCGGACGCGTTGGGCTGGTCGGCTTCGTCGCGATGGTTTTCCGCTGCGTGCCGCCGCTCGCTGTTTGCGGTGCGAAAGGGGCCTTCGAGTCTTCGCCCCCATCGGCTCCGTACGCTTTGGGGTGGGCGCGCATGCTCATGGCGTCGTGCGCTTTTTTGGGGGGGGGGGTGCCCATGGCTCCGTACGCTTTGGGGGCGAGGCATGCGTGCTCATTCCGTTTGGGTCGTTTTGCGTGCAGTTCCCGGAAGCTTGTTCGGTGTGATGGCGGCTACGGGATGGGTTTGCGAACCTGGGTGGACTCAGATGAAGCAACCTCGATTTCGCTTCATCCCGGATGTTTCACGTGAAACATCCGTTCGTCTATGAGTTTGCGGAAAGCGGAGGTGCGGAAAAGTCGCTCCATTGCGGCGCGAGGGGGCCGGATTCGGATTGGCGCGGCATTCGGGAGGGATCGGCATTCTGGCAGGGTCGGCATTTTGGCGGGGTTGGCATTCTGGCAGGGTCGGCATCTGAGAAAGCGCGGTATTCGAGAAGGACCGGCGAAGCGTTTGGCTTGAACGGGCTTGTGGTCTGCTGCCCTGTTCGCCGTCCTTTCCTGGAGCGACGCCTTCCAAGGAGGCGGTGAGATGGGGGCCGGGAAGGTCGATGGGGCGATGCGCAGGGCAATGCCAATTCGTTTGCAAGCTGCCCCGGACAGACCGAGGCCGAGCCGGTTGCGATCGGGCAAGCCGGACATCGCTTCGGAGCTCTTTCGACTCTCCACTCCGAATGTTTCACGTGAAACATTCGTTCGACATAGTGCCTTTGCCGAGTATGCGGTGCGGAGCCCTGCGGTCGTGGTCGTTTGCGGGAGGAGCGTTGCCATCCCCTTGTTTCCCAGCTATAATGCGAGTAAATGAACAACTTGTTCATTAATGGCCCCTGTGTTCAATTGGAGGATCATGCCGTTCGTATCGTCAGATTCGGTTCCGATGCCGAAGTCGGGCTCGGCGACGGCCGCATGCTCGGCGCCCCGTTCGACCGCGGCCCCGGTGTCCCTCTCGGCTGTGGCTCCGGTCCCAGCCCCGGCGTCCCGGTCGGCTGCGGTGCCCCGCTCGACCGTTGCTTCGACGTTGGTTGCGGCCTCGGCGCCCCGCTCGGCTGTGGCTCCGGCTCCGGCATCTCGGTCGGTCGCGGCGTCCCGCTCGGTGACTCCGTCTCCGGCTTCCCGTTCCGCATCTTCCTTCGCAGACGCATCCGCTTCCACGTGCCGCTCCGCTTCCGCGTCGGACGCCGCTCGGCCATCCGCTGCGGCGTCCCCGTCGCCTGCCTGCGGCGAGGATCGACGCATCACCAAATCGAAGCGCGCGCTGCGCAACGCGCTCATCGCGCTCATGGAGGAGCGCGGATTTGACGGCTTTTCGGTGAACGACTTGTGCGCGCGGGCCGACCTCAACCGCGGCACGTTCTACAACCATTTCCGCGACAAAGACGCCCTGCTCGCCACGCTTGAGGACGAGGTCATGGACGATCTCGACCGCCTCCAGGGACGCATGCAGGACCTTACCGTGCGCAAGCTGCTCGGCTACCGCGCGCGCAGAAAGCCGCTGCCGCTGCTCGTGGACCTCTTCGACTACCTGCGCGAGCAAGGCGACTTCCTGCACGCGGTGCTCGGCCCCGGCGGCGACGTGCGCTTCGGCCCGCGGCTGCGCGACGCCGTGTGCACGAACCTCATCCAATCCATCCTGCACGAGCGCTACCGGAACAACCCCGAGCCGTTCGTGCAGTACTACGTGGCGTTCTTCGCGTCCGCGTACCTCGGAGTCATCCAGCGGTGGATCGAGACGGGCATGCGGGAAAGCTCGGAGGAGATGGCGCTCATCGCCATGCGGCTGTTCTTCATCAAACCGGGCGAATCGATCACGTTGTAGAGGGGCGCGGATGGAAGCGAAGCGGGACAAGGGCAACGGAAGCGGGATCGAAGGGATCCGCGAGAGCGACGGAGGAACCATGGACGGGAACACGAACCTCCATATCGGCATCGACGTGGGATCGACCACGGTGAAGCTGGCCATCCTCGACGACGCACACGAGGTGCGCTATGCGGTGTACCAGCGCCACCACGCCGACGTGCGCGCCACCATCGTGGAGGTGCTGGAGGCGGCCGCGGCCGACTTCGGCGACGAGCGCATGACGATTGCCATCACGGGCTCGGGCGGGCTTCTGCTGGCGCAGTGGCTGGGCATTGAGTTCGTGCAGGAGGTCATCGCCTCCAAGACGGCGGTTGAGACGTTCATCCCCAAAACGGACGTGGCCATCGAGCTGGGCGGCGAGGACGCGAAGATCATCTACTTCGACCAGGGCATCGAGCAGCGCATGAACGGCACGTGCGCCGGCGGCACCGGCGCGTTCATCGACCAGATGGCCGCGCTTCTGAACACCGACGCGGGCGGCCTGAACGAGCTGGCGCGCGAGCACGCCACGCTGTACCCCATCGCCAGCCGCTGTGGCGTGTTCGCCAAAACCGACGTGCAGCCGCTGCTGAACGAGGGCGCGCGCAAGGAGGACATCGCCGCGTCCATCTTCCAGTCCGTCGTCACGCAGACCATCAGTGGCCTTGCGTGCGGCCGCCCCATCCGCGGCCACGTGGCGTTTTTGGGCGGCCCCTTGCAGTACCTGCCGGAGCTGCGCAAGCGCTTCTACGAAACGCTTGAGCTGGACGACGAGCACATCATCGTGCCCGACAACGCGCACCTGTTCGTGGCCAGCGGCTGCGCCATCGCGGGCGCGGCGTCCGATACGGTGAAAGCCGAGCAGCTAGCCGACGTGCTGGAACGCTTGAAGGGCTTGGGCGACATCCAGGGCTCCGAGGTGGTGCGGCTGCCCCCGCTGTTCGCCGATGAGGAGGACTACGCGGAGTTCAAGCGCCGCCACGACGCCGAATGCGTGCGCCGCGGCAGCCTCATGGACTACACGGGGATGGCCTACCTGGGCATCGACGCGGGCTCCACCACGTTCAAGGCGGCGCTCATCGGCGAGGACGGTGCGCTTCTGTGGAGCCACTACGCCAGCAACAAGGGCGACGTGCTGGGCTGCGCCCGCGCCGCGCTCTCCAACCTGTACAACGACATGCCGGTGGACGCCGACACGGGCGAGCCGCTCGTGACGATCGGTCACGCCACGGTGACCGGCTACGGCGAGGGGCTTCTGCTGGAGGCCCTGCGCGTGGACTCGGGCGAGATTGAGACGGTGGCGCATCTGCGCGGCGCGCAGGAAATGCTGCCGGGCGTGGAGTTCATCCTGGACATCGGCGGGCAGGACATGAAGTGCCTGCGCGTGAAGGACGGCGTGATCGATCACATCATGCTGAACGAGGCGTGCTCCTCGGGCTGCGGCAGCTTCATCGAGAGCTTCGCGAGCGGCCTGAACCTCGACGTGGCCGCCTTCGCGCAGACGGCCATCCGCGCGAAGGCCCCGGTTGATCTGGGCAGCCGCTGCACCGTGTTCATGAACAGCCGCGTGAAGCAAGCGCAGAAGGAAGGCGCCACCGTGGGCGACATCGCCGCGGGGCTGGCGCTGTCGGTCATCAAGAACGCCCTGTTCAAGGTCATCAAGATCCGCGACCCGCACGACGTGGGCACGAAGGTGATCGTGCAGGGCGGCACGTTTCTAAACGACGCCGTGCTGCGCGCGTTCGAGCAGCTTTCCGAGGTGAACGCCGTGCGGCCCGACATCGCCGGCAACATGGGCGCCTACGGCGCGGCGCTTCTGGCGCGCGACCGCTACCGCGAGGCGGCTGCGCACGCCGCCCGCACCTCCGAGGCGGCCGCGGCGTGGAGCACCGCCGAGCTGGATGCCGCCCCCTCTGCCGCTCCGGTGCGTTCCACCCTGCTCACCCTGGAGCAGATCGAGGCGCTGGCCCCCACGCACAGGACCGTGCGCTGCAAGGCGTGCAGCAACCACTGCCTGCTCACGGTGAACGACTTCGGCATCGACGAGGCCACGGGCAAGCACCGCCGCTTCATCACGGGCAACCGCTGCGAGAAGGGCGCGGGCGCGCTCGATGCCGCCAAGGACGTGCCGAACCTCTACGAGTACAAGAGCCAGCGTCTGTTCGGCTACGAGCCCCTTTCGCCCGAGGTCGCCACGCGCGGCAACGTGGGCATTCCGCGCGCGCTCAACATGTACGAGAACTACCCGTTCTGGTTCACGTTCTTCACGAAGCTGGGCTTCCGCGTGGTGCTGTCCGACCCGTCCACGAAGAAGACCTACGAGGCGGGCATCGAGTCCATGCCGTCGGAGAGCGTGTGCTACCCGGCGAAGCTCTCGCACGGCCACATCATGAACCTGCTGGACAAGCGCCCCGACTTCATCTGGTTCCCGTGCAGCAAGTGGGAGCGGCAGGAGGATGAGGGCGCGGGCAACCACTTCAACTGCCCTATCGTGGCCAGCTACGCCGAGGCGCTGCGCCTCAACATCGACGAGCTGCGCGAATCGAGCACGCAGTTCCTGAATCCCTGGCTGCCCTACGACCGCAAGGAGAACCTTAAAGAGCGCCTGTTCGTCGAGCTGGTGGAAGCGCATCCGGAGCTGATGGGCGAAGGCGTTTCTGCGCCGACGCGCGCCGAGGTGGACGCCGCTGTGGAGGCCGCGTGGGCCGAGGACGAGGCGTTCAAGCGCGACATCCGCGCGAAGGGCGCCGAGACGCTTGCGTGGATGGAGCGCACCGGCACGCACGGCATCGTGCTGGCTGGCCGTCCTTACCACAACGACCCCGAGATCAACCACGCCATCCCCGAGCTTTTGACGAGCTTCGGGCTGGCCGTGCTCACCGAGGACTCCATCGCGCACTTGGGCACGCTCGAGCGCCCCATCCGCCTGGTGGACCAATGGATGTACCACACGCGCCTGTACGCGGCGGCGAAGGTGGCCACCGAGCGGCGCGACCTCGACCTCATCCAGCTGAATTCGTTCGGCTGCGGCCTTGACGCGCTCACCACCGACCAGGTGCAGGAGATATTGGAAGCGGCGGGCAAGGTGTACACCGTGCTCAAGATCGACGAGGTGTCGAACCTCGGCGCGGCGCGCATCCGCGTGCGCTCGCTTCTGGCCGCGCTCAAGGATCAGGCCGACGAGGAGGCCGAGGCCGAGCGCACGCCGTGCGGGTGCCCGGTCGCGTCGCTCGACGTCGACGCGCTGGTGGCCGACGCGAACGCGCGTATCGATGCCAAGACGGGGGCTGCGGAAGGCCGCATCGCCGCCGAACTGGCTGCCGCGAGCGTGGATGCGGCAGGCGGCGTTTCCGCAGAGGGCGAGCATGCTGCCGCGAGCGTTGGAGGTGCGCCGGGCGTCCCCGCAGCGGGCGAGGCCGGCAGCGCAGCCGCGTCTGCGGATGACGGCGGCGAGGTCGGCGGCGCGGTTTCGGGCGCTGCGTCCGCTTCGCCCGCCGCGAGCGCCCCCGCCACGTTCGCCGAGAAGGCCGCGCCCGAGGTGCGCGAGCGCTTCCGTCAGTGCGAGGGCGCCACCACCGAGTTCCCGCGCGCGGTGTTCACCGAGGAGATGAAGGAGGCGGGCTACACCATCCTGTGCCCGCAGATGGCGCCCATCCACTTCGACCTGCTCATCGACATCTTCCACCGCTTCGGCTACAACCTGGAACTGCTGCCCAGTGTGGACCACGGCGCGGTGGACGCGGGCCTGAAGTACGTGAACAACGACATCTGCTATCCGTCCATCCTCGTGACCGGGCAGATCATGGAAGCCGTGATGAGCGGCCGTTACGACACCAACAAGCTGGCCGTCATCATCACGCAGACGGGCGGTGGCTGCCGCGCCACGAACTACATCTCGCTCATCCGCAAGGCGCTGGCGAGCGTGGGCCTGTCGCACGTGCCGGTGATCGCGCTGTCGTTCAAGGACCTCGGCGAGGACAACCCCGGCTTCAAGATCACGCCGAAGATGCTCCTGCAGGCCGTGTACGCGCTCATGTACGGCGATTTGCTGATGATGTGCCTGTACCGCACGCGCCCCTACGAGGTGGAGCCCGGCAGCGCGAACGCGCTGTTCGACCAGTGGATGGGCACCTGCAAGGAACAGCTGCATCGCGGCGTGAAGCGCGCGGAGTTCAAGCGCACGGTGCGCGCCATCGTGGAGGACTTCGACACGCTGCCGCTTGCGGGCGAGGGCGCGAAGCCGCGCGTGGGCGTGGTGGGCGAGATTTTGGTGAAGTTCCATCCCACGGCGAACAACCAGATCGTTGACGTGATCGAGCGCGAGGGCTGCGAGGCCGTGGTGCCGGGGCTCATCGAGTTCTTCCTGTTCGGCATCGCGGGCGGCATCTTCCAGCGCCAGCTGGGCAAGACGAAGAAGAGCGAGGTGGGCAGCCGCATCGCCCTTTGGGTGATCGACAGGTTCCGCGCGCCGGTCACGCGCGCGCTGCGCGCTTCGAGCCGCTTCGAGCCGCCGGCGAACATCTACGAGTTGGCCGAGTATGCGAGCGAGATCCTGTCGCTGTGCAACTCGATGGGCGAGGGGTGGCTGCTCACGGCCGAGATGGTGGAGCTCATCAAAACGGGCGCGCCCAACGTGGTGTGCACGCAGCCGTTCGCGTGCCTTCCGAACCACGTGGTGGGCAAGGCCGTCATCAAGGAGCTGCGCCGGCGCTACCCCGAGAGCAACATCGTGGCCGTGGACTACGATCCCGGCGCGTCAGAGGTGAACCAGCTCAACCGCATCAAGCTCATGATTTCCGTGGCGAAGGCGAACCTCGCCGACAAGGAGGCCGAGGCCAAGCAGGCGCGCGATGCGTTCGTGCGGGCCAACGGCCCGCATGCCGAGCAAGAGGACGCCGGCGCGCTGGAGGTGGAGACCGAGCGCGCGTAAGCGGCCGGGCGCGTGCGGCCCCGGCGGCGGGGTCGCACGCGCCGAGGCGTTCCCTGTGACAAAAGGACGGGGATACTGCCACACGCGCTCTTCTCTTTCGTGTGACAAAAGGACGGGGATACGTTACGTGGGGTTGCATCCGCGGTGAACTGCGCCGCGGATGCAGACTCTTCGGCACCAGCGCATCCACCGCCGCACGCGGCGCAGCGGCTCCACCGCGTGACAGTATGCACTGGGGGTCGGCGGTCACCCACCGCCGACCCCCCATATTCTATGCGGTTGCGTCTCATGCGTCCGCACGCCCACACGGTTGCGTCTCATGCGTTTGCACGTCCGTACGGTCGCGCCCCCATGCGCCTGCGCCCCTCACGTCGCGTGTCCGTGCGGTCGCGCTCCATGCGCCCGTGCCCCGGAACGTCGCGTCCCGCATGTCCGCACTCCGCGCGCTTGCGCCAACACTCACACGTCAGTTTCGCATCCCGTCGCCCACACTGCGCCACATCGCTCGCACCACGTTCTACTCGCGTCGCTCTTCCTCGCATCGTCAGCACCGTCTCACCTGTCTCGTGAGCCCCTACTTCAGCGCAATTGGTAATAGATTTCCATATTTTCAGCAATATTTTATCGTGGCTATTTTTATCACATTTCAAACGGTAACGAATTTGCAAATTTTTGGTGAAATATTACCGTAGGCGAGCATATACACGCTGTCTGAAGCTCCAAAAAGCCTATTTAGGTCATTTTTAAGTTATCTGGCTCGCACAACGGTAAAAATGGCAGATTTTTTGTCGAATCCATTACCGCAAAAGGTTGGACGTCACTGTTCTGCCCTGTTTTTGACTCCCGCACCCTTGTCTCTGCTTCACCCTCGCATCTCTGACCCTTCGCCCGCCTCCGCACCCCTAGTCCTCCGCACCCGTCTCCGAACTCTGCGTACCCCGCACCCCTTGCCGTGGCTCCATTGGCGGGTGTCGGCAAGGGGAATGCGCCTACGCAAGTGCAGTGTTGCTCTTTTGTTGCCGATAGCGGGGTATAGTGGCGCTATTTCAGATGAGTTCGCTTCGACCGGAGGGCTGCAAGATGGCGAATCGGAAAAAGCGCGCGGCGGTGAGTTGCTGTGCGACGGGGCGTGTTCGCACGGCGATGTGTGGCCATGCGACGGCGAACTGTCGTGCAGCGGCAGATTGCCACACGGCGGCGAGTTGTCGTGCAACAGCGCGACGCCGTGCGGCGGCGGGATGTCGCACGGCGTTGTCGGCAGGTTGCCGCGCGGTGCTGGCGGGGCTGCTGGTTGCGTCGTTACTGCCAACGGTAGCGCTTGCTGCGCCGCAGCAAGACGCAGCTTACGATGCGGCCGTGGAAGACCTCCGTCCTCTCGTGGCCGACGCCCTAGCGCTCAACGCTCAGCGCACCTTCCTGTCGGAAAACGGCGCAGTGCTCTTTTTGGAAGACGAAGCCGCCGATCCGGGAATTGCGGCGAACGCGCTTCTGCCTTCAGCCTACACGGCGCCGTACACGTCGGTCAAAGATCAGGGGAGCACGGGGTCGTGCTGGGCGTTCGGGGCGGTGGCGTCGCTTGAATCGGCTCGGATGGTGCAGCAGGGCATCTCGTCGGCGGGTGGTAACGAACTGGACTGGTCGGAGGCTCAGCTGGCGTACGGAGCGTTCAATGGGCAGACGAATGACGGTACGCTCGAAGGGTGTGAATTGACCACCTCCGACAACGATCATATGATTTCGGATGAAGACAGATACGGCTTTGATCAGGGAGGCAATTGGATGGCGGCCTCAGCAGCCCTTGCGGCGGGTCGCGGCCTGTCGAACGAGACTGACGTGCCTTTCAATGCTGATGACCGTGACGCCATGGCGGCAGCCGCAGCAGCGAACTACAATCTGTCGCGTGTGCGCCTTGATTACAGCAAGGGACTCCCCGAGATCGCGCCCTTCGTTCGCGTTAATGCGGACGGTACGGTCGATCGCGACTGGAAGGAGGAGGCGCTCGACGCAACGAAGCAGGCCATCTTCGACACCGGTGCGGTGTCGGTGCTCTACTATGCTGACGATCCGGGCAGTCCATACTACCACGCGGGTCTGGAGAATGCGGATTCGGAGAGCGGCGAAGGGGAGGCGGTTGACCTCAATGAGACTGCCGATTCCGATGCGCTCGCCAGCCCAAATGCGCTCAGCGGAGCCGTCGCCCTTGATTCTGGCGTTTCTGCCAGTCTCGACTCCGATACGTCCAGTGAGATCAGCGCTCTTGATGTGTCTGCCGATCCCTACGCGTCTGCCGACGCCTCCGATCCCGATGCTCCGCAAGCGGTCCTTCCTCAAAACTATTGGATTCACGACTCGGACGAACAGGGCTTCACCACCAATCATGTGGTGACGATCATCGGCTGGGACGACACGTATTCCCGCTGGAACTTCGCGATAGAGCTTTATGACGAAGACGGTGACGAGCGTTTCTATGACTCCGAGATTGCCCAGGTCGCGCGAGATGATGACGGTGTCTCGTGGATAGTCCCCCGTATCGACGGCGCGTGGATTATCAAGAACTCGTGGGGCGAAACAGTTGAGAGTAGTAGTGGCGAAACGATGGCGATGGGCGACGGCGGCCTGTTCCGCTTCTCCTACTGCGAAAAGACGCTCGCCCAGCCTGCGGTGATGGTTCCCGACGAGGCGCCGAACGATCAGCCTTCCTACGACGAAACATACCAGTACGATGCCATAATGTCCCAGCAGCTTTGGCAGCCTGACGTGCAGTTTTCTGGTGCGAACGTGTTCACCGCATCCGACAATCAGACACTGGACGCAGTGGGCGTATGGGTACCTGATGACGACATAGAAGTGTTCATCGACGTGCGCGTTGGGCTGACCGATCCGACCAATCCTGAGAGCGCGGAACCGGCCTGTTCTTTCCACCAGTCGGTGGAGTGCTGGGGCTGGTACACCATCGACTTGCCTCAAACGGTAGCGGTGGACGCAGGCCAGACGTTCAGCGTGGTCGTGTCGCTGCTTGATGGCGACGGTGATCGATCCGTTCCGGTGGAGGCGGCGCTTTCTTTAAATGACGACCCCGGATTTCCCTCAATGCGGGTGTATGCTGCGTCTGGCGAGAGCTTCCTGAAGGCCACCGGCTCTTCGGTTGACGAGGAGGGGTGGGTCGATTGTCAGGACATGGGCATGGAGCTGGGCAACGTATGCGTGAAAGCGTTTGCAACGGAGCGGCCTGTGGATCCGGAGGAGCCGGAGGATCCAGAAGAGCCCACTGAACCGGAGGATCCTGAGAGCCCCGAGGATCCTGTCGCTCCTGAGGATCCGGAAGCTCCCGACATGCCCGATGATTCCAAAGCGCCCTCTCCCGAAGCGCAGTCCAACTCGCGTGCCGATGCCGCTGCGGCCGCTTCCCGCACGTCCCTCGCGCGAACGAACGACCCGCTGGCGAGCGCAGCCGGCACGTTAGCCTGCGTTGCAACGCTCAGCGTGGTTGCATGCGCCGTCGGTGCCGCTCGCCTGCGCCGCTGACCCCAAAGCGTTGCTTCGCTTATGGCAATAAGGCGCGCAATGGAGAAGCGCTCTGTGACAAAAGGACGGGGATGCTGTTACGCGGTGTGTGACAAAAGGACGGGGATAATGTCACGCGGTGGAGTTGCTGCACGAATGCAGCGGCAGGTGCCGAAACACGGCCTTTTCCTTTCGCTTGTCGAGTAGGTGGCGAACGTGGCGAAGCCTGCGGATGCGGGGAGGTTACGATCATCGCTCAGCCAAGAGGGCGCGTTTTGTACTCTCTTCTCTCTTCCTCTCGGTTGTTTGTTCCGTTTCCGAGGTTTGTCAGAAGAGAATGGCGCGCAAGGGCCTCCTTTCTGGTTGCGCCGGAAGGGCCGACAGGGGCCTTGCGGCACGGGCTCGAGCCGCATTTGGCGGTGCAAAGGAGAAGGCGGTCGAGGAGGTTTGCCATGGGGGTCGAAAGCAGAAGGGTTGTCGGCGCTGTTGGACGGCTCTTTTCGAGATTGATCGCCGTTGCGGCGGCGTGCGTCTTCTCGTGCGCGATGCTCGCGGGCTGCGGCTCAACCGCGCGCGACGTCGACGGGGTTTCGACCGGCGTCATCGATGCGGCTGCGGAGGCCGATGCGATTTCGAGCGCGCCCGATTCCCCGCTTCGCGAAGGGAAAGACCAGATCAATGTGCTGGTGCTGAACGGCTGCGGCATCGAGGGCGCGGCCGAGGAGGCGGCCGATGCCATCAGGGCCCTCGGTTTTCAGCGGGTCGAGACGGACAACGCGACGTATTTCAACCGGGTTTTCACGCGCGTCTCGTACCGTCATGAGGAGCATCGTCCGGAAGTCGATGAGATCGCGGAGGCGCTGGACGTTCCCGACGTGGGCGGCGTGTACAATTACGGCGACGCGAAGGATTGGGGCGAGGAATACGATATCCTCGTCATGGTTGGCTCTCCCGACGCCTTCTGAAACCGCTTCGGCTTTGCGGCGTCGATGCCGCATCGAGCTGGGATCGGCGGGATCCTCGGAGGGTTGAAGGCTCGAAGGGCTCGGGCCGCTCGTCCGTGCGGGACGTAGGATATAAACCTGTCCGCTCGCTCGCAGCTTCGGGTCCGGGATTTGGGTTGCGGGGCGCAAACCTCCCCAAGGCCCAGGTTACGGCGCGCAAAAGGGTGACAAAAGGACGGGGGTGCTGTCACGCGGTGGGGCCGATGCGCGGAGTACGTCTGCCAGCATGCTGAGGGTGAGAACGCGGTGCGCGTAAGTGACCAGGGATAGTAGGATTGCGAACGCGTCTTGACATTCTCGTCGGGTGCTTCTTCGCTCGCAGTTCGTTTGCGCATCGTAGAGCCCACGCTCCTTCGCGCTCGTTCGCGTCCCAGCGTCCTGTTTGCAGCAAATTTGCAACTCTATGTCGATTCCGGTTTGACACGGACGTCGCGCCGAAGCGGCAGAGACTGCGTCTTGTGCATAGGTCGCCAAGTGTCTTTTCGTTCTGGCGAGAGCGTTTCTCCAGGTCGGGATTTTCGCTGGAGCCGCCACTGGCCTCTCGGCGCGCTTTTTCGAGAGGAAATCTATGCACAAGACGCGATCCGTGCCACTTCGAGGCGTTTTCTCTGTCGAACCGGGGTTGGCTTGGGCCAGTCTGACCCGCCGAGCGAGGTCCTACTGGCGTTTCGGAAGGCCCCGCCCGCTGAATGAAAGAGGGGGCTTCCGAGACATCCGATCAGGGGAAGTTCAACTCGAGGACGAGCGAATATAGGTTGCACCGATTCTATTCAACCATTCAACAGAGACATTTGCAAATCACCGAAGTTTCTTCCGACAAATAGCCGAAGTTTCTTCCGACAAATAGCCGAAGTTTCTTCTTTTAAATCACCGAAGTTCTGTTTGTTAAATAGCCGAAGTTTCTTTATACTGGTAGATCAAACGGATCGGTGAGGAGCCGCCATGAAAGAATATTACCCTCGCGTTGCCGATGCGGTGCTTGACTTCAAACTGAGGAGCACCGGCGCTGTTTTGATACAGGGACCCAAGTGGTGCGGTAAATCCACCACGGCCATCCAAGTTGCGAAGAGCGCGGTCTATCTGCAGAACCTCGCAACGAGGGATCAGGATATCGCGCTAGCGAAAAACGCTCCCGACCTCTTTTTGGAAGGTGATGTTCCCCGCCTCATCGACGAATGGCAGGACATTCCCTTCATTTGGGATCAAGTGCGTTTCGAGGTCGACCGAAGGGGAGAAAACGGGCAGTTCATCCTCACCGGATCGGCCACTCCCCTCGATGATGAAGGCGGGAGGCCCTACGAGCATAGCGGCATCGGGCGAATAGCCTCTTTGGTGATGCGTCCGATGAGCCTGTTCGAATCGAAGGACGGGACGGGTGCGGTTTCCCTATCGGATTTGTTCGAGGGTGGGCAGGTCGCCCCTGCGCGGTGCGAGCTGTCGCTGCAAGACTATGCCTACCTTGTGTGCCGTGGGGGTTGGCCGAGGGTCGTGAGCCTCGATGGGGATGAGGCGTTGGAGCAGGCGTACGTGTTCTACGACGGTCTTGTGGGTGAAGATATCAACCGGGTGTTCAGGAAAAGCAAAAATCCCGAGAGGATCAAACGGTTCATGCGCTCGTATGCGCGAGCCGTCTCCTCGGAAACCTCGTTGAGCCAGATGAAGAGGGACATGGAGGCGAACGAGGGAACGGCGTTCGACGAGGAGACGATAGCGTTGTACGTGACCGCTCTCGAGCGGTTGTACGTCGTGGAAGAGCTTTCGGCTTGGAATCCCAATTTGCGCTCCAAGACTGCCGTGCGCACTTCCAACACGCGCCATTACGTGGATCCGTCGATTGCGTGCGCCGCGCTGGGGGTGGGTCCTCGCGACCTTCTGGGCGACCTCCGCACGTTCGGGCTCCTCTTCGAATCGATGTGCGTTCGCGATTTGAGGGTGTTCTCGGAAAAGCTCAAAGGCCGCGTGTACCATTACCGGGACGGTAGAGGCCGCGAGGTGGATGCCGTAGTGCATTTGAGGGATGGGCGCTGGGCGGCCGTTGAGGTTAAACTTGCCAGCCAGGAATCTATAGAGGATGCCGCTCGGCATCTGCGCGCTTTGGCTGACGATATCGATACCGACAAGATGAAGCCGCCGAGTTTTCTCATGGTGCTCACGGCGACGGAGTACGCCTACCGGCGTGACGATGGGGTGTACGTCGTTCCCCTTGGGTGCCTTCGGGATTGACGCTTTCGTCGCGGACGCATTGCCCGATCTTCTTTGCGGCTGGCCGCGCACAAAAGGGATAGAATACGGCCATGGATTCGTTCGATCTCTTCAACATAGCGCTTGACGGGTACAGCGCGCTTTTGTGCGCGATGATGGGTGTCCACGCGCTCATTGCCGCGCGCGGGCGCCGAGACGAGGTGAGCCGCTGCTTCGCGGGCATCTGCCTGGCGAACGCCGTCATGGCTTTGGGGGATATCACGTCTTGGGCGCCCGCGCCGCCGCTGGATCAAGGCCAGTACGCGCTCGTGATGGCGGGCTCCTTCGCCTACTACGTGGCCGTGATGCCCATCTACCTGTTCTTCACGGGCTACATCGTGTCGTACTTGGAGCGTCGCACGCAGCTTGCGCCGACGGTGCGTCGCGTGGCCCCGCCGCTTTTGGGAGCGCTGTTCGTGGCGTATTCGATCTGCTGCGTCGCCTCGCTGTGGAACGGGATGCTGTTCGTCGTGACCCCTGAGGCGGGTTATGAGCGCGGCGATCTGTTTTGGATATCGCAAGCGTCCGTCATTGCGCTGCACCTGTTCAACGCCGTTATCATTCTGCGCCATTTCGGTTGTTTGACCGCAGCGGAGCGCCTGGGCTTCGCAAGCTACCTCCTGCTGCCGATGGTGGCCAACGCGGTGCAGGTGGCGTTGTTCGGCGTGGCGCTTCTGAACGCGGCCATCACGTTGGCGCTGCTCATCATCTTCATCAGCATCCAATCCGAGCGCAAGGCGCTTCTGGCGCGGCGTGAGCAGGAGCTGGCCGAGGCGCGCGCCGACATCATGCTCAGCCAGATACAGCCGCACTTCCTGTACAACACGCTCACGGCCATCCGCGAGATGTGTCTGAGCGATCCAGCCGAGGCGGCGCGCATGGTCACGGACTTCTCGGCGTATCTGCGCGAGAACATGGCCTCGCTCACCAGTCGCGTGCCCATTCCGTTCGAGCGCGAGCTGCGGCATGCGCGCACGTATTTGGCGCTTGAGCAGAAGCGGTTCGGGAACCGGCTGCGCGTGGAGTTCGACGTGCGGGCTACGGCGTTCTCGCTGCCGCCTTTGTCGCTGCAAGCGCTTGCGGAGAACGCGGTGCGCCACGGCGTGACGAAGCGCGAGGAGGGAGGCCGGGTGCGCGTGGCCTCTGCGGAGGAGCCGGACGCGTTCGTGGTGACGGTCGCCGACGACGGCGTGGGCTTCGAGCCGGATGCGGCGCGGCTCGACGGTCGGCTGCACGTGGGCATCGCGAACGTGAGCGCGCGCGTGAAGGCGCTGTGCGGCGGCACGCTGGTGGTGGACAGCACGCCGGGCGCGGGTACGCGCGCGACGCTGCGCATCCCGAAGGGGGAGGGCGCGGACGGCGGTGCGGTTGGGAGCGCGGAAGGCGGTGCGGGGGGGGGCAGTGGGTGCCCCTGGTGAGACGGGCGCTACGACTGGCGGCATGGCTGGCGGTGCGGCTGGGAGCGTTGCGGGGACGGTCGGCGCGCCTGATGGTGACGGTGTGGAAGTGGCGGTCGGCGACGCGAGTGCGGCGGCCGGATGCGCGGGTGTGGCGGCTGGCGACGCGGCCGGAAGCGAGGGGGCTGAATCTGGCGGTGCGGCCGGGGACGCCTCGGGGACGGTCGGCGCGCTCGGCGACGGCATGGAGGCTGTGGCTGGCGGTAGTGCGGAGGTCGCATCCGACGGTGGTGCGCGCGGTTCCGGTTGCGGAAGGGGTGGCGAATGAACATCATCGTGGTGGATGACGAGCCGCTGGCGTTGCGTGGTACCGCGCGCCTTGTTCGGGAGGCCGGTGGGGCGGACGAGGTGCAGGAGTTCTCGCTGCCGCGCACGGCGCTCGCCTTTGCGCGCGAGCATCGCGTGGACGCGGCGTTCCTCGACATCGAGATGCCCGGTATGAGCGGCCTTGAGCTGGCGAAAGCGCTCAAGGACGAGAATCCCGACACGCGCATCGTGTTCGTGACCAGCTACGAGCAGTACGCCGTGGACGCGTTCGCCGTGCGCGCGACGGGCTATCTGCTGAAGCCGGCGCGCCTTGAGGACGTGCGCCGCGAGCTCACCTTCATCTACGACGAGCGCCGCGAGCGCGTGCGACAACCGGGAATCGTGCGCGTGCGGACGTTCGGAGGGTTCGAGGCCGAGGTGGACGGCGTGCCGCTGTCGTTCAAGCGCTCGAAGTCCAAAGAGTTGTTCGCGCTTTTGGTGGATAGGCGCGGTTGCGGCGTGACCACGCGCGAGGCGTGCGCGGTGCTGTGGGAGGATGCGTCTTACAACGCCTCGAAGCGCAGCTACTTCCAAAACGTCGTGGCCGATCTGCGCGCCGCGCTCACTGCCGCGGGCGCGGAGGCGGTGCTTGTGCGCTCGCGCAACAGCCTGGCTATCGACCCGGCGCTCGTCGACAGCGACAGCTATCGCTTCCTCGAAGGCGATCCTGTCGCGGTGAACTCGTATCGCGGCGACTACCTGCCCGCCTATTCGTGGGCCGAGTACTCCACGGGCCCGTTCTCGCGCATGGGCTGAGGTTTGAGATTTGCCGCCCGAGAGGCCGGTGTGGGCGGCGTCTCGGGAGATGGGGCGGCGTCTTGGGCGGCTGGGTGCGGGCCTCGGGCGGGGCGCGGGATGCGGGCAGCGCGGCTCACAGACGCTGCGGGCGGCCGGATGCAAGCGGCTCGGCTCCTTGCTCGGCATGCCCTCAGGGCGCGAGGGCGCGGATGGGAATGGAGTAGATGCCCTCGCCTACTTCGCGGGCATAGTGGGAAAGGCCGGTGATGACGGCCATGAACTCGGGCTCCCTCACGCGCGCCTTCGGGTTGCCGCGAAGCTTCCCGCGGAGCCGCTTGAGGTTCGAGGCCGCGGCGGGCACGCCCTCCTCGCCGACCTTGACTTCGAAAGCCGCCCATCTTCCATCTGCCAGCTCGATGATCGCGTCTGCCTCTAGGCCGGAATCGTCGCGATAGTACCTGATCGGCTCGAATCCGATGTCGGGGAGGGCTTGGGCGTACACGAGAAGGTCGCGGATGCACAGGTTCTCGAACATCGTGCCGAAAGCCTGCCAGTCGCGCACGAGCGCTTCGGGTCCCCTGCCCAGCTGGGCTGCGGCGAGGGACGGATCGGCGCGAATTGAAACCGTCGGAGCGATCTTAAGCTCCCAGCATGGTTATGGGGACAACGGCCACGCCATCGGGGCGGCGATAGGCGAAGCGTCCCTGCCCCACAATCACGCATTTGCACGATGGCGCGGTCTGACCGGCCAGCGCCATTTTCCGCTCAAGACGATTGAGCGTTGCGGCGGCATCGTCAACTTGGGCGGCTCCCAGTTTCACCTCGAACGCACCCCACGATTGATCCGTCCGCTCCACGATGGCATCAACCTCAAGGTCGGAATTGTCCCGATAGTGATATACCTGCGCGTCCATGCAGGCCGCATACACGGACAAATCCCGGTAGCAAAGGGATTCAAACAAAAAGCCGAGCGTTTTGACATCCTTTTTCAGCATTTCGGGGGTGGCTCCCATCGCGGCCACCGCAAGCGACGGGTCTATCAAGTGCCATTTGGGAGAAATGCGCAGGCGCAAGGGGGAGCGCAGTGCAGGATTCCACGCGGGCTGCTCTTCTATGACGTAGGAGCGCTCTAGGTAATCTATATAGGCATCCAGCGTGTTGCGCGAACGGATGGTTTCGGCTTTGCCGTCTGCATGCTCGCCGCCTCTGCTGAAATCCTTTAAGAGCGTCGACTTGTTCACCAGCTGCGCGGTCGTGCGGCCGAACGCATGCAAAAGGGCGCGCATTTTCTGGGCATTGAACCTTATCGCATCTTCGCCTTCCATATCTGCCGCATCGGGGTCACACACTGCGGCCACGTATTCGCGGGGAACCAGAAGAGTGGCTTCAAGAGGGCTTCCGATGGATGCGGGCCATCCGCCGCGGCATATGAGATTGATGAGGCTTTCGAGGGACGGCTCTTCCTGCGCGCCCGATATGTCCGATTCGGAGAAAAGCGAACTAAGGCTTATTTGGGCAGAGGATTCTCCCGATTCGCTGAGGGTCATGCTTTTCATTTTCAGGCGCGCGATACGCCCGGTGCCGCTGTGATGCACATGCTTCGGCGTTGTCGATCCCGTGAGCAGAAACCGCCCCTTTTCTTGGACGCGGTCTACGTCGCTGCGCACGGCATCCCAAAGCTCCGGAACGCGCTGCCACTCGTCAAGCAGAATGGGAGGATTGCCGGAAAATAAGTTTTCGGGGTTTATGCGGGCGAGTTCTTGCGTGTTGCGCTCGGTAAGGTAGTAGGCGCTTCCTGCCTGCTGCAGGCATGTGGTGGTTTTGCCGCACCATTTGGGGCCGCGAAGCGAAACCGCACCGAACGCTCGGATGTATTGGGCGAGTTTTGCATCTATTAATCGAGGGAGATAGTGCATAGTGCGTCTCCTTTTTGCGCATTATTTATCAGGCATTATAGTATCCATTGAGCAAAAAGCAAACAGGAAACTGATCAAAAAGCAAATGATCTACTGATCAAAAAGCAAACAACTGGCTGAGCAGGTTGATTGCCATCCGAGGTGCAAAACCGGGCACTTAGTCATAGGCAGGGTGGGGGTGATTCGACGCGAGGGCCGCGATTGGCGCGATCGCGATCCGCACGACATTTTCCGAAAAGGGCGAAAATCGGCTCGCGCTGGCCACTTCAGCAGCCCTCCCCAAGGCGACCTCGGCAGGGTTACGTCGCAGCTTGCCCTTGGGGGCGTCCGGCTCGCCGCCCTTAAGCTCCGAGCAGCGTCGCGGGGATCACCATCACCCCGTCGTCGCGCGTGTAAGCAAGGCTTCCTTTGCCGACGACGACGGCGAGGAATACCGGTTCGGCGTTTCGGGCGGCCCCGTTCGCGGACATCCTGTCACGCAGACGGTTGAGGCTTCGAGCCCCTTCATCGATCTTTGCATCGCTGAGCTTGACCTCGATGCCGGCCCACCTGCCCTCGTACTCGATGATCGCGTCCACCTCCAGCCCCTTGTCGTCTCGGTAGTAGCACACGCCGTTGCCAAGCCCCGGATAGGTTGAGAGGAACACCCGCAGGTCGCGCAGGACGAGGCTTTCAAACAGCAGACCGAGCGTTTGCGTGTCGCGCAGAAGACGTGAGGGCGTGGCGTGCAGGAGCGCGGCGGCGAGGGAAGGGTCGACGAACGAGCGCTTCGGCTTGACGCGCACGCGGGATTTCGACCTCATGGGAGGCTCCCACCCGTGCAATTGCTCGATCAGGTGGATGCGCCCGAACAGATCGAGGTACGACGCGATGGTGTCGTCGTCGACCCCTCGGCCCTCGCCCGCCATATCTTTCGCAAGCGTCTTGTATGTGGCCGCTTGACCCTCGTTGACGGCGAGCGCGCGCATGAGCGCTTCGGCGATTTCGGGCGAGCGCCGCTGCTCTGTGACGTTGACGTCGAGCGCCGACCGCACGTACTGGCCCGCCGTCTCCAAGGCGACTTCGTCGGGCATCCCTATGTTGGCGGGCCATCCTCCTCGGCAGCAAAGGCGGGCGATGTCCTCGACGTCTGTGGAGCATCGTGCGGGAGCAAGCTCTTCCCCTTCGAGCAGAGAGCGGAGGGACACTTCGGCCGTGGAGTCTCCCGATTCGCAGAGGGCCATGGGACGCATGGTCAAGCGGGCGATGCGCCCGGTTCCCGAATGGCGCACGTCTTTGCGTTTGTCCGCAGGGAGGCTGGTCGATCCGGTCAGGAGGAGCGACCCGCGGGCGTTCCCCGAGTCGTCGACGTAGCGCCGCGCGGCGTCCCAGACGGTCGGCACCTCCTGCCATTCGTCCACGAGGTGGGGCCTTTCCCCAAGCAGGGCGAGCTTGGGGTCGACGGTCGCCGCCTCGCGTTCGGCCGGCTCGTCGAGTTTGGTGACGCTCGCGGAGCGGGAAAGCGCCGTCCAGGTTTTGCCGCACCATCTCGCCCCGGTGATCTCAACGCAGCCGAACGCCTTCATGAGGGTGTCGAGGCGTCCCTCGATCAGGCGGGGGCGATAGTTCTTCGGGGTCAAGGTTTCGGCGGGCATGTGGCCTCCTGTCGCGCATGATGGTTCGAAATCGCTTCGTTCGGTATTTTACACCCTTTCCGTTCGGGAAAATACACTCTTCCTGTTCGGTGTTTTACACCCTGCGAAGACCTCGTCGCTTAGGCTCCCAGCGCGGTGAGCGGAATGACGTACACGTCGGACGCCGCATCGTAGCGAGCGAATTCGCCCGCGCCCACGATCACCGCCATGAACTCGGGCCGAGGGTTGCGGGCGGCGGGATTCGCGGCCACCTTCGCCCGCAGGCGGTTGAGCGCCGCCGCGCCTTCCTCAACCTTGCTGTCGCCCAGCTTCACCTCGAAGCCGGCCCATCTTCCGTCGCGCAGCTCGATGATGGCGTCCACTTCCAGCCCGTCGGAATCGCGGTAATAGCGCAGCGGGTCTGCGGGAGCGTGCGGCAGGGCCGAGGCGTACACCGCCAGATCGTGCATGCAAAGCGCCTCGAACAGCATGCCGAAAAGCTGCCCGTCCGACACCAGCCTCTGCGGATCAACGTGCAGCAGGCTCGCCGCCAGCGACGGATCGGCGAAGTAGCGCTTCGGCTTGGTGCGCAACCGGCTCTTCGACCGGATGGGCGCGTCCCACCCCGCGACGCTCTCGACCACGTAGAGCGCCTCGAGCGCGGCGATATGCTCCGCGGCCCTTTTCTCGATAGTGGCCTTCGACAGCTCGTCGGAGAAAGCATCCGCGCCGATGGTCGCCAGCTTCGCGGACGTCCCCAGGTTGCGTGCGAGCGACTGCGCGACCCTGCGCGACTCGCCCCCGTCAAGGCCCCGTCGCGGAACGCTGGTCTCGAAAACGGCGTCGAAATACGAGTCGAGGTAGCGCGAAGCCTTGTTGAAGTCCGCGTTGCGCAAGGCGGGCCAGCCGCCTCGGCATATGGTTTCCGCAAGCGGGGCGAGGCGCTGCTGCACGAGCGCCGGCTCGAACCGCCCGTCGAACAGCCCCGCAAGGGAAACCGACGCGGAAGACTCTCCTGTTTCGGCAAGCGACATCGTGCGCATGCGGAGCTTCGCTATCCGCCCCGCGCCGCTGTGGCTCACGAGGTGCTTGCTGGGCGACGAGGATCCCGTGAGGATGAAGCTCCCGGCCCCGCCCTCCGAGCTGTCAACGGCATCGCGCACGGCATCCCAGATGGGAGGCACGTCCTGCCATTCGTCAACCACATGGGGCCTGGCGCCGACAAGCGCGACCGCAGGGTCGGCCTCGACCGCCTGCCTGACGTTGGCGCGCCCCACCCGGGTCACGCTCTCCCCGAACGAGAGGGACGTCCACGTCTTTCCGCACCACATGGTGCCCGCCACCTCGACGGCCGCGAACGTGTCCAGCAGTTCGGACAGCACGCTGTCGCACACCCTCGGCAGATATCCTTCCGGCTTGAGCGCTCCCTGCTTCATGAACGGGCCTTTCGTAAAGCGATCCGATTTTAGAGGCAAATTGAATCCGGTTTCAGAGTATAAATGAATCCGATTTTAGAGGCAAATTGAATCCAGGGTTGATCCAAGGTTCACCGCTCTCTCGTGTTCGTGTTCCGTTAGTCTTGCTTGGGTGAATCACTCCCAAGTCAACGTTTTCGTGCTCCAAACACTCAAATCCGTTCGATCCGATAAACACGGTTCGATCAGCTTTTTGGCTAGCGTTTCGGCGTTGCGAATATCATGGAAATGGTTGGGCGTTCCCGTCTGTTCGGCCAATCTCCTGTATTGGCGAGCCTGAGCATCGCCCCATTCTGGTGGCGTACTGAATGTTCGGCTCGATGCCAGTTTGCGTACTGAGAATTCCGTTTTCAAAGCGGCGCTCAGGGTATCGAAGCCAAATGCGACGTTTCGGGCGTACACGACAATGTCCACGAGGTCTTTCACGCGGGAGGAGGGTCTGCCGCTATGGCGTTCCACGATACCGCAAGCTTTGTCTGCCACGGCTCGTTCGGCAGGATACACCGGATAATCGTACGATTCGATTCCGGCAAGCTCGATGCGATCTGCGGGCGAAATCCGATCGGGCTTACCGCAGTCGATCTCGTCGGCCACGAGATCGATCGAAACGGTTTGAACTCGTTTTGCTCCGAGGAATACATCGAAGGTTATGGTGCGGCCTTCGCGATACTCGTCTTCGGCTTTGATGGGGTTGCAGCCGATGTATCCGAACGAAACGAAATCGCCGAGATCTTTCGAGGCGAGAGCCCTCAACTCGTCCACGGCGGCATCTATGTCAAGCGAGTTTGTCGCAAGGTCGATGTCGCGCGTATATCGCGCATCTGTCGTGCGGGCGAGCGCGCCGAGGCCCCCTTTGAGGACGAACGGTGAGCACGGATTGGAGAACACCCTGCAAAGCAGCCTGTGGAAATAGAATCCCGCGATGGCTCGGTTCGTGTCCAGAGCCGAGCGCTTCGCCGCTTCCTTGACGGCCATCTCCAATGCCCTCGGCGAAGAATACCCTGCCATCAGCCCTCCTTCTTCTCGATGAGTGCGACGTGTCCCATGCCGTCCGTCTCGACGAGCTCGGCCTCGCCGAATGGCGCGATCCCCGCCGCGCGGAGTAGCTTGTCGTAACGGTCCGCTCCAAGCTGTTTGCGAAGCTCGCGTATGTCCATGTCGACAGTACCGTACTTCCTGATTGCTTCCACGAAGGCATCGGCAACGAGGGAGGCGTCTTCGTCGGAGTCGACGAGGCTGGCAATCGTCGCTTCCACGCGCGTGACGGGGATTCCCGATTTCCAAACGATGTCGGCCTCCGAAAGGAGCCTGATAGGGAATCGTACGCCTTCCATGCGGCTGTTGAACCGGCGGGGCGCGGCGATCTCGTATGGGTCGGGATGAAAGTTGCCTATCCCATGAATGTGCGCCGCCGTAGCGCCGGTGGCGGCGAATCCGTCGAAGGAGCGAATACGCTCGTGGGTCCATGTTTCGGGAGCGGTGAGTTTGTACGCCGCGCGCAGCCCGTCGAGGCCGTCGTCGATGGAGGAGGAGAGCCGGTATGCGCCGTGGGCGATGCGCTCGGTCTTCCCCGTTTTTTCAGCATAGGCCAGCGCGTAACGTGGGATTCCGCGTAGTCGCGCTTGCGCGGCGGTGAACACGCCGGCTTCGGACGCTGCGAGTTCTTCCAGAGCGGATATGTTGCTTCGTCTTTTCATATGTTGCAATAGTAGCAAATAATACAACTATTGCAACATGTAACCTATTTGGAGGGTTTTGTTTGGCTTTGTTTGGCTGAGGATCGCGGGCGGCAGAACGCGTTGTCTCTGGGTCGCAGATGGACGGTTCGGTTCGGCTCGGTTGCTGCCGTTCGTTGTGTGAGGATGGTGGGCCGTTCGCGGGAATCCTCGTTGTTTTGTTGCCGTTTTGTTGCACAGCCTTCTTTATCATAAGTCCGATTTTTTGCATGCGCGCGATGTCGGAGGAGATAATGAAACGATTGGGAAACATAGCGCTCGGGGCGCTGTTGGCGTGCTCGCTTGTGCCGGTGCCGGTGGGCGCGGCATGGGCCGACGAGCCGGCTGCGGGCGCTGGATCGGGCAATGCGGCCGGTGCCGAGGCAGGGCAGCTGGCGCTTGAGCCCGGCACCTACGTGGAGCACGAGGCCATCGCGTACGTGATGGACGGCGGGGCGCGGACGCTCTCGTCTGGCGGCGGGGCGCTCGACGGCGCCCAGGATCTGATGGATATCGCGGCGGGCGCGGCCGCCGAGGCGCTTGGCGGCGATGCCGACGCGTCCGAGGCCGCGGCCTTCGCGCGCTCGCTCTCGGCGAACGGGGAGGCCGAGGCTCCAGCTGGCCGCCTCGTGCTCGTGCGCGACGAGGGCAAGACGACCGAGCAGCTCATCGCCGAGCTGGAGGCCGACCCGCGCGTGGTGTTCGCCGAGCCGAACGCCGTGGTGGAGACGATCGACGCCGACGAAGAGGCGGCGCAGATCGCGCTTTCGGACGAAGCGCTCGTCGGGGAGTGGGTGGCCGAGGCCGCGACGGCCGACGCGGATGGTGGATCCGGTGAAGCTGGTGCGGCCGACGGACCCGGTGGGCCCGACGCGGCTGGTGCGGCCGGCGAGGTCGACGAGACTGGCGCGGCCAGCGTGGCTGGCGAGACTGACATGACCGCCACGTCCGAGGGTGCGGAGGACGGCGCGTCGCAGGGCGGTGCCGCAGGCGCGGGCGACGATTCCGATGCGGCCGGCGAGACTGATGCGACCGAGCCCGCGCCCGCCGCGAACGGCGATGCGTCAGCCGCTTCCATTCCCGACCTTACCGAGTTCCAGTGGTACGCCGATAACGACGGGCGCATGGCCGGCGTTTCCGCAGAGGAAGCCGCCGATGTGGATTACGGGGATTGGAACAACCCCGAAGCCGCCACGAGCCTTGATGAGGTGGTGGTGGCCGTCCTGGACAACGGCGTGGACGCCTCCAACCCCGATTTGGCCCCGGTCATGTGGTCGTGGAATGACTGCTCCGATGCGACGAAGGCCCAGCTGCAGGACATTCCCGGTGCCGATGAGCACGGTTTCTCTGCTGGCGCGCCCGGCACCACTTCCACCACGGGCATCGCCAATTATCACGGCACGCACGTGGCCGGCATCATCGGCGCGGAGTGGAACGGCATGGGCACTTCCGGCATCGCGCCGAATGCGAGCATCCTGTCCGTGCGACACGACGACACGCTGTCCGGCATTTTGCGCTGCCTCGATTACTTGGCTGCGGCGCGGTATGCGGGCGTGCCGGTGGAGGTGGTGAACAATTCGTGGACGATGGGCCAGCCTCAGTGGCGCTCCATCGACCTTGCAATCACCGCGATAGGAAAGCGGGGCATAACGAGCGTGTTCGGCGTGGGAAATTCAGCGCGCAACAACGATGAGGCACCCGCCACGCCTACGCTTCTGGCGGACAATCCGTATGTGGTGGCGGTGTCTTCCCTTGATGTCACGGGCGAGATGTCGCCGTTTTCCCAATATGGGGAAACCACCGCCGATGTGATGGCGCCAGGTGGCGGCATCTTGTCAACCTATGGCACGGCCATGCAGCAGTATTTGGCCGAAGGGGATGCCGAAGCGGTGCTGTACCAGAGCTTCGACGGGAGCAGCCATGCGGCCGCAGGAGTGGATGAGGCGGAAGCGAAGGCGTTTACCTTTCATCCGAGAGGAAGTTCTGATTGCTCGATAGAGGAGGTGGGCGATCAGCGCCGCTTCGATGGCGATGCCGCGTTGGAAGTGACAATGCCCACTGGCGTGGCGATACTGGAAAGCAGCGTGATCGATCTTTCGGGGGTGGAGCAACCTCCCACGCATATGAGCATCCGCTACATGCCAAAAGCTGACGAAGCTGCCGTTGCGGGCGCGCTTGTTCAGGTGAAAATGAAAAATGGCGACTGGATACCGGCGGCCTCACTGATCCCCCAAGCATTTGGTTTGGGCGGCGGCTCGTGGGGCGGGTTCTCCCTTGATCTTTCCAAAGCGCCCGAGTTCGACTCTATTGATTGGGAGCACTTCCAGATACAGATATTATGCATGCTCTCGAAGTTCTCCTATGTGGATGGATTGCAATACGGGCAGCCGGGCGGTCCCGAGGCGCCTACTTTGGTGCCGGGCACGCTGGTGATAGACAGCATCGGCCTCGGCAGCGATACGGTGCCCTATACCTATCTCGACGGCACGTCGATGGCCACGCCGGCGGCAGCAGGCGCGGCGGCCGTGCTGGCGGGCGCGGGGCTGGCAGAGGTGGAGGATGACCCCGCGAAGTCGGCGGAGAAGCTGGCGGCCCTGCTGCGCGCCGCCGCCGAGCCGAATGCGGCTTACGAGGGGCTGTGCTCCACGGGCGGCAGCGTGTCGGTGGACAACGCGCTGGTCGAAGACGACCTCGGCCCGGCCATCACGGCGGTGGCCGACGCGGGCGACGAGGTCAAGGTGCAGGGCTACTTCATGCCGGAGGGCACGGCCGTCTCGCTGGACGGCGCGCCCGCCGAGGTGACCGGGCGGCTCGAACTGGGCGACGGCAAGGCCGAGCTGACCGTGCAAAAGCCCGCGGGCTTCGCAGGCGGGCAGGTGGTCGTGCGCGCGGAGGCGAACGGCAAGCACAGCAAGCAGCTGGCCGATTTCGGCGAGCGCACAGACACGGTCTATTACGACCAGACGGGGTTGCCCGTTCCCGAGGGGCTGGACGAGCGGGGCGCCTGGCAGCTGGTGGGCTACAACGGCTTGGTGTACTGCCTGCCGCGTTCGACGGTGTTTGAGATGGCGAGCGACCCGTCGGTGCCGCTCAGCTGCATCTGGGCCTACGACCCCGACCGGCAGCTCTGGAGCGAGGTGGCGCTTCCTTCGGAGTTAATAGAACCCAGCATGCCGGAGGGCGGCAGCGCGTTGGTGGATGCCACCGGAACCACGGTTGACGGGAAGCTGCTGCTGCGCCTCACCATGAAAGCAAGCACCGAATCGGCGAGCGACGGCGTGGTGTGGTTGACGATGGATTCCAACGGTTCATGGGAACGTTGTGCGGGCGTGCAAGACGAGGCCGACGGGGCTCTTATGCTGGCCACCTTGGGCAGCGACGGAAAGAACGTGTATTTGTTCGGCGGCTATAATCTGGAAACGAAAGCGGAGAATAGTATCTATCGCGTGGATCCGAATGGCGGCTTGTTTGAGGCCGTCGGCCAGTTGAGCAGGCCGCGCAGCGCTCCGCAAGTATCGTATGGCAACGGGGCGTTTCTGGTGTCGTCGGGTGTCGGTTCCCTGAATCAAGGCGGTGGTATATCGGGCGTCGATCGCGTGACGATGGCGCAGGACGGCACCGCTGTGAGTGAGAAAGTAGACGGAGCGGGCGTGTTCCCGGAGGGTAGCTCGCAGCAGTTGGCATCGGGCGCGGTGGCGGACGGTTTCATGCTGGCAGGCATCGAGGGCGTATCCGGCGCCACCGACACCTTCACGCTGGACGCCGCAGATGGCAGCGTGGCGGACTACGGCAAGCGCGCGTCGCACCAGAAGCTGCTCACGCCGGTGGCCACGGCTTACAACGGGAACTTCTACGTGCTGGCCGCTACGGAAAACGCACCGTACCGCATCTTCAGCGCCACGGCGGTGGAAACGGTGGCGCAGCCGGGCGATTACGTGGCGCCCGGTCCGGAGCCCGGCCCCGAGCCCGAGCCGACGCCGACCCCGCTGCCCGAGCCCGATCCCGCGCCCACAGACGCCGACGGATCGGGCGCGACGCTGCAGCCGCTGGCCTCCACCGGCGATGTGCTGGGTGCGCCGACTGCGGCGCTGGCCGCCGTTGGCGTGGGCGCGCTGGCGACGCTGGCGCTGGCGGCTGCGGTGCTGCGTCGGCGCAGCGTGAACGAGCGGTAGAAGGGGGCTCTCATGGAGAAGAGACACGGGAGAAAATGGCTTTCCGGCGTTTTGGCCGCGACATTGGCGTGTTCTTTGACGCCGTTGCCCGCAGGGTTCGCGTTCGCAGACGAGGCAGATGGCGCGGCGGCTGCGGGCGGTGCGCCGTCCGCAGCGGAGCCGCTTCAGTTGGAACCCGGCACCTATGTGGAGCATGAGGCCGTTGCGTACGTGATGGACGGCGGGGCGCGGGCGTTCTCGTCCGACGACGGGGTGCTCGACGGCGCTCAGGAACTGATGGATATCGTGGCGGGCGCGGCCGCCGAGGCGCTTGGCGGCGACGCCGACGCGTCCGAGGCCGCGGCCTTCGCGCGCTCGCTCTCGGCAGATGGGGAGGCCGAGGTTGCGGCCGGCCGCCTCGTGCTCGTGCGCGACGAGGCCAAGACGACCGAGCAGCTTATCGCCGAGCTCGAAGCCGATCCGCGCGTGGTGTTCGCCGAGCCGAACGCCGTGGTGGAGACGATCGATGCCGACGAAGAGGCGGCGCAGGCCGCGCTTTCGGACGAAGCGCTCGTCGGGGAGTGGGTGGCCGAGGCTGATGCGGATGGCGAGCCGGATGCAGCTGGCGAGTCGGATGCGGCTGATACGACCGGTGCGACCGAATCGGCCACGAACGGCGCGACCGAGGGCGCGGACGGCAGCGTGTCGCAGGGCGGTGCCGAGAGCGTGGGCGACGCGCTCAAGGGTGCCGACGGATCGAACGGCGCAGAGGGCGCGGGCGCAAACGGCGACGACGCCTCCGGCTCCGACGCGACCGAGCCGAACGATGACACACCCACCGAGTTCGTGTGGGGCGAAGATGATAACGGTCCGGCGTCCGACCTCGACGACTTCGTGTGGGGCTTTAGCAACGATGGCCGCATGGGCGGCATCTCGGAGAGCGATGCGGTGGATATGGGCTACGGCGCATGGGCCGACAAGGCGGCGGGCAGCCTTGAAGAGGTGGTTGTGGCCGTCATCGACTCGGGCGTGGACGCCTCGAACCCCGATCTCGCGCCGGTCATGTGGGAGGCGTCGTCGGAGTTGCAGCAAAAGATCGGCGGCGACAAGCACGGCTTCGCCGCAGATGCCGACCCGGCGGCGGGCATCACCTCCACCACCGGCATAACTAGCTACCACGGCACGCACGTGGCGGGCACCGTCGGCGCGGCGTGGGACGGGCAGGGCGTGAGCGGCCTCGCACCGAACGCGTGCATCATGGCGGTGCGCCACGGCGATACGCTCGCCGGCGTGCTGCAGTGCTTCGATTACGTGAGCCGCGCGTGCGACGCGGGCGTGGACGTGCGGGTGTCCAACAACTCGTGGGGCTTCGGGCAGGGCATGTGGCGCTCCGTCGACCTCGCGGTGACCGAGATTGGGCAACAGGGAGTCACGAGCGTATTCGCGTCCGGCAACTCCGCGTTCGACAACGATGCGGCGGCCACCACGGCCACCACGCTGGCCGACAACCCCTATGTCGTGGTGGTGGACGCGTTTGATCCCACGGGCGAGCCCGCCACATTCACCCAATACGGCGAGACGACCACCGACGTGATGGCCCCCGGCTCCACCATCCTATCCACGTGGGCCACCGACGAGGCGGGTGGGGCCAATGGCCCGAACTACCTTGGCGAGGAAGACGAAGAAGCCGTGCTGTATGAGAGTTTCGACGATGAAAGCCATGCGAGCGCTCCCCTTGGGGAAGGGCAGACGGGGGTGGCGAATTCCGATGGCGACGATGCTCATGCCGTGCGCGGCACCTACCTTTCGTTCTCCTCGAAAGCCGGAGCTTCTTCGATCGAGGTGCGCGAGGACGGCAAGCGCTTCGACGGAAACGCTGCGCTTGAATTGAGCTACGATCCTATTTCCGACAACGACTCGTTCAACGTGGTGGCGAGCGATCCCATCGATCTTTCCGGTGCGGCCGAGAAGCCTCGCTATCTCAGCATCCGCACCACGGCGACCTCCGACGCAACGGACTCGTTTGTGCTCGGTCAAGCTATCGTTTTGGTGAAGCAGACTAACGACCCCGAAATGAGTGAGCCTCGTGCGGCGAAACTTACTCCCGTGGCGGGCTCTTCGTTCGGCATCGGTGGCGATTCGTGGTCTGGCTTTACGGCGAAACTTCCCGAAGATGTTGACTGGGAGCAGTTCCAGATACAGATCGACTATAAGGTGATCGAGATGTCTATGCAGGGCGGCGCTCATCAGACGGGCAGCCCCGTTCCTGCAACGCTGACGATTGACAGCATCGGCTTGGGCAGCGATTTGGTGCCCTATGGGTACCAGCAGGGCACGTCGATGGCGTCTCCCGCAGTGGCCGGCGCGGCGGCGGTGCTGGCCGGCATGGGCGAAGCGAACGTCCAAGGCGACAAGGCGAAGTCGGCTGAAAAGCTGGCGGCGCTCGTGAAGGGTGCGGCCGTGTACGACGAGCGCTACGAGGGCCTGTGCTCCACGAGTGGCTACGCTACGGTGGACGGCGCGGAGAACCCCGGACCGGCCATCACGGCGGTGCGCGATGCGGGCGACACTGTGGAGGTGGAGGGCTACTTCATGCCCGAGGGCGCGACGGCTGTCACGCTGGGCGACGTGGGCGCCGAGGTGGCCGAATGGCGCAACCTCGGCGACGGCAAGGCGCGCCTGACGGTGCAGAAGCCCGAGGACTTCGCGGGCGGCCAGACGGTCGTGCGCGTGGAGGCGAGCGGCAAACTGGCCAGCCACCGCGCCGACTTGGGCGAGCGTGTGGACGCGACTTATTACGACCAGACGAACCTGCCCGTCCCCGAGGAGCTTGACGATTGGGGCTCGTGGCAGCTGGTGGGCTTCAACGGCGACATCTACTGTCTGCCGCGCACGACCAACTTCGACGTGGAGCCGAACGCACACGACTTCATCCTGCGCTATCGTCCCGATGCGCAGGAGTGGGAGCGCGTGCCGCTGCCGACGGATCTTGCGCAGGCGGCAGGCTTGCAAGGCATCATCGACGTGTCGGGTGCCACGGTGGATGGCGCGCTGGTGTTGCAGCTGGCCGATGCACCGGGTTCCATCACGTTCGTCCGCTACACGGCGAGCGGAACGTGGGAGCCCACCGGCTGCATGTTCTCGCTTGGGCCCGCCACGCCGGCGTTCGGAACGCTGGCGAGCGACGGCGAGTCCGCGTATGTGTTCGGGGGCTTGGGTTTCGCGAACGGCAAGACGACAGACGGCAAGGCTGTGTATCGCGTGAATTTCGATGCACAGGCGCTTGAAACATGCGGCGAGCTTTCTGTGGGGCGCATTCGCCCTCAGGTTTCGTACGGCAACGGCTCGTTCGTGGTTTCGGGTGGCATTTCCGCGAGTTATCAGGCGGGCGGTGTTTCGGGTATCGATTTGGTGATGCCGCAAAGCGGCGGTTGGGATGAGGATGCGAACGAGCCGCTTCCCGCCGGGTGGCTTGTGGGCATGTCGGTGGACACGACGGCACTCGTGACCGAGACGGGGCAGCTGGCTTGGGCGTCAGGCGCGCTCGCGGACGGTTTTGCGCTCGTCGGCCCCGAAAGCGACGACGGTGCAACCGACACCTACCTGTTGGCGGACGACGGCTTTTCCGACCCCGAGCAGTACGGCAAGCGCGCTTCGTGGCAGAAGCTGCTTGCCCCGGCGGCTACGGCCTATCGCGGCCAGCTCTACGTGCTGGCGGGCGTGCAGAACGAGCCGTACCGCGCGTTCAGCGCCACGGCGGTGGAGACGGTGGAGCAGCCGGGCGATTACGTTGCCCCCGAGCCGAAGCCCGACCCCGAGCCGGAGCCTGAACCCGGTCCGATGCCCAACCCTGCGCCCACGGACGCCGAGGGCTCCGGCGAAGCGTTGCAACCGCTGGCCTCCACCGGCGATGTGCTGGGTGCGCCGACTGCGGCGCTGGCCGCCGTTGGCGTGGGCGCGCTGGCGACGCTGGCGCTGGCGGCTGCGGCACTGCGTCGGCGCAGCGTGCGCGAGCGGTAGAAGGAGATTTGCATGGAGAAGAGGCGTGGGGCGAGATGGCTTTCCGGCGTTTTGGCCGCGACGTTGGCATGCTCTTTGGTGCCGCTGCCCGCAGGGTTCGCGCTCGCGGACGAGGTGGATGGTGCGGCGGCTGCGGACGGTGCGCCGTCCGCAGCGGAGCCGCTTCAGCTGGAGCCCGGCACGTATGTGGAGCATGAGGCCGTTGCGTACGTGCTGGATGATGCTTCGGGTGGCGCGCAGCTTCTCGCGGCGAACGCTTCCGGCGATGATGCGCTGGCGGGAGCCGAGGACTTGATGGAGGTGGGTGCCGCTGCGGCGGAGGAGGCGCTGGGCACGGGGACATCTGCGGAGGAGCCATCTGCGGGCCGCCTTGTGCTGGTGCGCGACGAGGGCAAGACCACAGCTGAGCTGATCGCCGAGCTTGAAGCCGATCCGCGTGTGGCATTCGCCGAGCCGAACGCCGTGGTGAGCATCGAGGAGGTTTCGGATCCTTCCGGTTCTGCCGTTTCTTCAGATGCTTTGGACGCTCTCGCTTCTTCCGCTTTCCTTTCCGCAGAACCCGCCGACGCACCTGCTGCGGATACGGTGAGCGCGCCCGCCGCAGGTGAGACGGACGGGGAAACCCCCGATTTGAATGAATTTCTGTGGGCGTTCGACAACGATGGCCGCATGGGCGGCATCGATGCCGCAGGGGCTGTCGATGTGGATTTCGCGGCATGGGCGACTCAAGATGCCTCGCAGTTGAACTTGGAGGACGTGGTGGTGGCCGTCGTGGACACGGGCGTGGATGCGACTAACCCCGATTTGGCCTCGGTGATGTGGTCGTGGAATGACGAGCCTGCCGATGTGCGGGCGCGGCTGGAGGCTATTCCCGGCGCCGACGAGCACGGGTTCGTCTCCAACCATGCCACCGCACCCGGCCTCACCTCCACCACGGGCATCACCAACTATCACGGCACGCACGTGGCTGGCATCATCGGCGCGGCATGGGACGGGCAGGGCGTGAGCGGCCTCGCCCCGAACGTGCGCATCATGTCCGTCACCACCGGCAGCACGAACGTCGATGCACTGGCGGCCCTCGATTTCGTGCGGCAAGCGCGCGAGGCCGGCGTGAACGTGCGGGTGGCGAACAACTCCTGGGGGTGGAGCCAGAATCAGTCGCGCGCGGTGAACTGCGCGATGGCGGAGCTGGGCCAAGCGGGCGTTACGAGCGTGGTGGCCGTGGGCAACTGCGCGTACGACACCGATGCGGCGGGCTCCACGAACAGCACGTTGGTGGAGAACCCCTACGTGGTGACGGTGGGTTCTGTCGACCCCACGGGCGCGCCCTCGCTGTTCACCCAGTATGGCGAAACCACCACCGACGTGATGGCGCCGGGTTCCGGCATCCTCTCCACGTGGGGCACGGCTGTGGCGGGGTACCTGGGCGAAGCGGATCCCGATGCGGTGATCTACGAGAGCTTCGATGGGAAAAGCCGCGCGGACGAGGCCCTGGGCGACGGCTTCCCCGGCCTTGTTTTTACGAGCGCCAATGCGGAAGCGCATGTGGGCGAGGCGGGGGAGCGGAGTTTCGACGGCGACCGCGCGCTTCAGGTGGAGTACTCCGCCGAGGTGGCGGCATCGGGGGTTCCCTTCGCCATGCTTGCGGGTCAGACGGTGGATCTTTCCGGCTTGACCGAGAAGCCGAAGTATGTGAGCGTGCGCCTTTCGGGTGCGCCTCTCGAAGGAGCTGCGGACAGCGTGTTTCCTGGCGCGGCTTTGATCGTGCCTGTTGTCGGTGGGGGCGTTTCCATCGCTCAATTGACGCCGCTTTCGTCGTTTGGGGCTGGTGGCGATTCGTGGGCGGGCTTCTATGCCGCGCTGCCCGAGAACACGGATTGGGAGCATTTCTCGCTGCAGGTGTATTGCTATCTGCAGAAGGTCTTTTTCTCGGACGGCGTGTTTGTGCAGGCGGGCTACACGCCGGGCACCATCTCTGTGGATAGCATCGGCCTTGGCAGCAATGTGGTGCCCTATGCCTACATGCAGGGCACATCGATGGCTGCGCCGGTGGCGACGGGCGCAGCGGCTGTGCTGGCGGGCGCGGGGCTGGCCGACGCCGAGGGCGGCGACCCCGCGAAGTCGGCGGAGAGGCTGGCGGCCCTGCTGCGCGCCGCCGCCGAGCCGGGCGAAGCCTACGGGGGGCTGTGCTCCACGGGCGGCAGCGTGTCGGTGGACAACGCGCTCGAGGACGACCTCGGGCCGGCCATCACGGCGGTGGCCGATGAAGGCGACACGGTGAAGGTGCAGGGCTACTTCATGCCGGAGGGCACGGTCGTCTCGCTGGACGGCGCGCCCGCCGAGGTGACCGGGCGGCGCGATCTGGGCGACGGCAAGGCCGAGCTGACCGTGCGGAAGCCTGCGGGCTTCGCGGGCGGGCAGGTGGTCGTGCGCGCGGAGGCGAACGGCAAGCGCAGCGAACAGCTGGCCGACCTGGGCGAGCGCGCGGACGTGGCCTACTACGACCGGACGGGGCTGCCCGTCCCCGAGGAATTGGACGAGTGGGGCGCGTGGCAGCTCGTGGGCTACAACGGCTCGGTGTACTGCCTGCCGCGTCGCGATACGGTGTACGAGACGACCGCTATCGAGGGCCTGTTGCGCTATGACCCTAACGGTCAGGCGTGGGAGCGTGTGGCGTTTCCCTCCGACCTCATCTCCAAGGCGGGGCTGGTCGATGTCGTGGACGCGACGGGTGCCACGCTGGACGGTGCGCTGGTGCTGCTGTTGACCGACCGAACCGACAGGGTGGCGCTCGTTCGCCTTGCCGCCGATGGGACGTGGGAGCCTTTGGACTGCGGCTATGCGGGGAATGCGGAAGGGCCGATCCTCTGCACGATGGCGAGCGACGGCGAAGATCTGTATCTGTTCGGCGGCGTTGTGGGCGGGGCCGACAACGTGACGGTGTGCCGGATGAACCTCGAGCGGGAATCTGCCGACGAGGAACCGTTCGAGATGGCGGGCCAGCTAGCCAGGGCGCGCGTGCGCCCGCAGGTGGCGTACGGCGACGGTGCGTTCGTGGTGTCGGCCGGCGTGTCCTCGGCGGGCATGTTCAGTGGCGTGTCGGATGCCGAAGTGCTGACGGCGGGCGAGGATGGCCTCCTTGCGGGCACGGCGGTGGACTTCTCGTCCCTCGTGGAAAGCACCGGGGGAACGTCGTACGCCGCGGGTGCGGTGGCGGGCGGCTTCTTGCTGGCGGGCGCCGAGAGCGCCGACGGCACGGCCGATACCTATGAACTGGGCATCGGGCGGTCGGTCACGCCGACGGCGTACGAAAAGCGTGCATCCCATCAGGTGCTGCTGGCTCCGGCGGCCACGGCCTACCGGGGGAACTTCTATGTGCTGGCGGCTACGGAGAACGCGCCGAACCGCATCTTCAGCGCCACGGCGGTGGAGACGGTGGAGCAGCCGGGCGACTACGTGGCGCCCGAACCGGAGCCCGGCCCCGATCCGGAGCCAGGCCCCGAGCCTGAGCCGACGCCTGAACCCGGTCCGGCACCCGACCCCGCGCCCACGGACGCCGAGGGCTCGGGCGAGACGCTGCGGCCGCTGGCCTCCACCGGCGATGCGCTGGGCGCGCCGACGGCGGTGCTGGCTGCCGTGGGCGCGGGCGCGCTGGCGACGTTGGCACTGACAGCTGCGGCGGTTCGGCGCCGCAGCGCGCGCGGAGAGTAGGGAGCGGGCTTGCGGCGATGCGGTCGCCGTAAGCCCGCATGCAGGTGCGGCAGCGCGCGAAGCGCATAGAACGCGCCCCTTGAGATCGCATGCGGCCAGATGCGCGCTCCGATTCCCTTGAGCGGTTTGTCCGCGAAGGCTATGGGGGGTGCGGCGCGCAGCGCGCAAGGCGTGAAGAGGAACTGGAGGTGCAGCATGGAAGATGAAAAGCGCCCACGGCCCTTTGGCCGGCATGCGGCCCAGGTGGCCGTGTCGGCGATGCTTGCGGCCGGGCTCATGGGCGCGCCCTCTGCGGCATCTGCGGAGGAGGTCGCAGGGGGAGGCATAGAGCAGTTTCTGCCTTCGGCCGATTCCACCAGCATTGGCGAGGATGTGTTCGGTTGGGCCTCGCCCGCACCGGCGGCGAACGCGCTTTCGGCGGATGTTCTGCCTGAAACGTTCGACCTGCGCAATAATGATAAATTCGGCAACGTCGTCACGCCGGTGAAGTTCCAGAACCCGTGGGGCACCTGCTGGTCGTTCGGCGTTGTGGCGGCCTCCGAGACGAGCATCCTTTCCGAGGCCGCGCAGAAGCGCATCGCCTTGCCCGACGAGGCCAAGGACCTCTCGGAGCGCCATCTGGCGTGGTTCACCTACACGCCGCTTCTGCCCGACGACGATTCCGGCCAAGGCGGCGAGGGCATGGTAAGCCTCAAAGAAGGCAGCGCGCGCTTGGACAGCGGCGGAACATCGGTGTTTGGAACCTCCCTGTTCTCGTCGGGCATCGGCCCCGTTCCGGAATCGGAGGTGCCCTATCGGGGCAAAGCAGGGAAGATCGAAACGAAGAAAGACGACCAGGGCAACGAATACCCCTACCACTACAGCGCCGACGACGACTGGTCGGTGGACGAGGAGTATCGCTTCCAGCAGATGGTGGAGTTCGAGGAATCCGTGCAGCTGCCCTCGCCGGGTGACTACAATGCCACGGCGGGCGACGAAATGGCTGCGGGGGAGCACGAGAGCGCCGCGAAGAGCTACGAGAACGCCGAGCGCGCCAACGATGCCATCAAGCAGCAGCTGTACGAGGGGCGCGGCGTGGCCATCTCGTTCTGCGCAGATAAATCGAAGCCCGAGCAGGTCACCGAGGCGGGCTATATGAATCCCGGCAACAACGAGGACAAATCGTGGGCGCACTACACCCATGACAAGGTTCCCATCACCCACGCCGTGACCATCGTCGGCTGGGACGACAATTACGCCAAGGAGAACTTCGGCAACCCCGACCCGAAAACGGGCAAGGTCGACCCCGCCACACGGCCGCACGCCGACGGCGCGTGGATCGTCAAGAACAGCTGGGGTTCGCACGGGGAGTTCCCCAACGGGCACCCCGAAGGCTGGGGCACCGACGAGAACGGCGACGGCCACGGAGACGGCTACTTCTACCTCTCGTACTGGGACAAGACCATCAGCAACCCCGAGGCGTTCGACTTCTCCGTGGAGTCCGTGCAAAGCGAGGCCGAGTACTACCTTGCGCACCAGTACGACTATATGCCCTCATCAAGCGTTTTCAGTTCGGGTTCTTCGTATCCAAGCAGCATGGCGAACGTCTTCGAGGCTGGCGAGACGGAAGAGATTCGCAAGCTCACCTGCGAGACGACGTGCCCCAACACGCAGGTGACCTTCGAGGCGTACCTGCTTGACGAGGGCGCGACCCTGCCCACCGAGGGCCAGAAGCTGGTTGCGGTGGAGCGGACGTTCGACTGGGGCGGTTTCCATACGGTGGAATTGACCGATGATCAGGCGTTCACCCTTGATGCGGGCGATCGCTTCTCGGTGGTGGTGACGCAGCGGTGCTTGGACGACGGCAAGACCTACATTAGCTGGGATATCGGGGTTGGCAAAGATACCTTGGAGCAAGTCCAAGGATCCGAAGAGGCCGCTCAGGTGGTGCTTCCCAGCTATTATTCCGAGGGTGTGGTGAACGAGGGCGAGAGTTTCCTCTATGGGTTCGCCGACGGCGGGGAGAACTCCGAGTGGATGGACTTCTCTGAGGTTTCCGCAGTGCTCCAAGAGTCGGGCTACGAGGCGGACAACCCGCCCATCAAGGCGTACGGCTATCCGGTTGAAGAAGGCGGCGACGATCCTGCCACCGAGCAGGACATCGGACAGCTTGAGGACGCCATCAAGGATGCGCGCAACGATCTGGCGCAAACCGTCGTGAGCGCGGACGGCTCCGATGTGGCGAAGGGCACGCCGTGGGTGACGCAGGCCGCCCATGACGCGTTCGAAGCGGCCATCGCCTCTGCCGAGACAGCCGTGGGCGCAGAGCGTCCGCTTACGGGCGACATCGAGCGCGCCGCTGCGGATCTTGCCGCCGCGCGCGAGGCATTCGATGCCGCGAAGGCTGACGGCTTGAAGGAGGCGGGCGGCTCGGGCGGCTCGGGCGGCGGCTCCGAGGAGAAGCCCGACGCCGGATCCGATGGGAAGGGCGACGGCGCCTTGGTGCGGACCGGCGATGACGCGACGCTCGGTATCGCGGTTGCGTGCGTTGGCGGCCTGTCGGCGCTTGCCGCTGGTGCGGCGGTGGCGATGCGTCGGTTCATCGGCAAGGAGTAGCGCGCGGGCGCGTATGTAGGTGCAGGTGGCGGCCGGAGGGGTGCCTTCCGGCCGCTTGATTCGATACAGGTCCTTCCGCGTTGCGGCGGAGGGAGTGCGAAAGGAGAACCATCATGGGTTTGTTCGGTTCGGGGAAGTCCGACGAGGAGAAACTGCAGGAGCGCGTGGCGAAGGCGCTTGACGAGATGGGCGTCACTGTGGAGTCGGTGGCCGAGAAGGACGGCGCTCTGCATGTGGGCTGCTTCCAGGGATCGTCGGGGCTGACCTCGTACAAGAACCTGTCGCTCACCATGGAGGGCGTCATCGGCTTCCTGCAGCAAAACGGGCGCGAGATCGTGGATGTGAAAGTGAACCCCTGCGGGTCGGGCGACACCGTCATGAGCCAGCTGGTGACGGTTTTGTACCGCTAAGGAGGCGTTGCGTCGTGCGGCAGGAAGGGGCATCTATGGCGAAGCGGCTGTTCGCGCTGGCGCTCAGCGCGGTTTTGGCGTGCGGGCTGGTGCCCGCGGCGGCGTTCGCGCAGCCTGAGCAGTCGGCCGGTGCGTCGGATGAGGTGGTGGGTGCCGCCGATGGCTCGATGGCGGCGGGTGGGGCGGTGTCGGACAACGGGTCGCCGTCGGGTGGTGGCTTGGCGTCGGACGACAACTCGACGACAGAGGGCAACCCGGGTGGTGCGGCCTCTGCCGATGGCTCGCTTGCGGAGGACGGCGCGGCGTCGGGTGTTGCCGACGGCTCGCTTGTGGGCGTCGCCGACGGCCGGGAGGTGCTTGCGGAGGACGGCTCTACGGATGCGGGCGGGGGCGATTGGGCGGTTGCCGACGTGCGGCCCGGTGCGTTCTCCGCGCCGAGCGTTGCCGCCCTGTCGCGCTACAACTACCCGGATGCGGCGGCGGGCGTCCGCGCGGCCTACGAGGACGAGAGCGATTTGCCCGCGCGCTTCGACCTGCGCGAGACGGGCGTTTCCACACCGGTGAAGTTCCAGAACCCGTGGGGTTCGTGCTGGACGTTCGGCACGCTGGCCTCGCTTGAGAGCAATACGCTGGTGCAGGGCGGCCTCGCCAACGGCTCGACCCCCGATTTCTCCGAGCGCCAGCTGGCGTGGTTCGGCCGCACGGCGGTGGGGGCCGAGACGGACGCGGATCAGGCGGGAGAGGGCGCGTTCGCCAAACGCACGGAGGGCGCGACCTCAACCGACACCCAGCTCACCTTCAACGCCGGCGGCGACTACGGCATTTCCACCGCCGTGCTGTCCGCGTGGTTCGGCGCGGCCGACGAGGCCGATATCCCGTACACGGATGTGGATGGGATTTGGGATCCCTATGACACCTCCGGCAACTGGTCGCTGCCCGAAAGCGACCGCACCGTCGCGTCCGTGCATGTGCAGGACGTGATCTCGCTTCCCAGCCCCGCCGTGTTCTCCGATCCGGAGAATCCTTCCACGGAGAACTATACCTACGATCCTGATGCCACGGCGGCCATCAAGCGCGCGCTCATGGATAACGGCGCGGTGTCCGTGAGCTACCATGCCGATCAGTCGCGCCCGATCACCGATCCGGACGATCCCGGCCGCAAAGAAAGCGAGTATTTCAACTATGCGACGTGGGCGCAGTACGTGCGCGCCTACATCACCGAGGATGATCCGGTCACGCCCGAAGTGGACGAGCGCACGACGGCCAACCACGCCGTCGCCATCGTGGGCTGGGACGGCACGATCTCTCCGGAGACATTTTCCAGCGATCCTGCCAAGCAGCCGCCCGCCGCTGGTGCGTGGATCATCAAGAACAGCTGGAGCGCCGACTGGGGCTTGGACGGCTGTTTCTACCTGTCGTACTACGACATGAGCATTTGCGAGCCCACGTCCTTCTTGGTCGATCTGCCCGATGCGGACGGCTCGTTCAGCTACGATTCGAACTACCAGTATGATTACCTGAGCGCTGCGAGCGTGGGCAAGATCGAGCCGGGCGCGTTCGGGGAGGCCGTTGCGGCGGCCAATGTGTTCACGGCCGAGGACGACGAGGTGCTGGAGGCTGTGTCTGCGACCACGGCGAACCCTGGCTCCACCGTGCAGGTGGAGGTGTACCTGCTCGACAGCGACGCGACCGGCCCCACCGACGGCACGCCGGCGACGCGCCAGACCGAAGAGGTGGAGTACGGCGGCTACCACACCATCGTGCTGGACGAGCCGGTGGCCCTTGGCGCGGAGCAGCGGTTCTCGGTGGTGGAGCGCATCGAAGGGCGCGAGGGCGCGTACCTGCCGCTTGAGGTGGCGGCCTACGATGCCAACGACCCCGACGAGGCCCAGGGAGGCTACGTAAAGGCGCAGCGGGCCGTGGCGAACGCGGGCGAGAGCTTCTACAGCGACGATGGGGGCGCCACGTGGAGCGATGTGACAACGCTTTCCGCTGCCGAGGTGCAGGAGCGCATCTCTCCCTCGCGGTTTGGCGGCTATCCTCAGGTGAACGCGGAAGACGGCGTGGGCAACGTGATGATCAAGGCGTTCACGACGGACGGGGCGGAGCCCGAACCCGGTCCCGACCCCGAGGAGCCGGACGACCCGGCCCTGCGCTCGTCGCTCGACCCGCGCGAGGAGGGGCTTGCCACGCCGGTGCGCGATCAGGGTGCCACCGACCTGTGCGGGCCGTTCGCCTCGATGGCATCTTTGGAAACCTCGCTCGTCTACGACGGCGCGGCATCGGATGAGTTGGTGGAAGCGGGGCTTTCGCCCTTCCATGCCGTGTACTTCGCCACGATGGGCGACGAGGAGCGCGAGGCCGGTGGCCTGAACGCGTTCATGCCCGATAACCCCTATGGCGGCGGCACCTCGCCCTTCACCATAGCGAACAGCCTTGCGGCTGGCAAGGGCGCCGTGATCGCGCGCGAGGGGCAGACGGATGCGGCCTACGAGCCGATGGACGAGGCGCTGCGCTTCGCAAGCGACGTGCGCCTGACGGGTACGGCGGCGCTGGGTCTTGCGAGCGGCGGCTATTGGGAGACGCTTGAGGGCGACGCGCTGCGCGCAGCGGCGAAGCGCGTCATCGCCGAGGAGGGGCCGGTGGTGGCCGAGTTCTGCAGCCAACAGGGGCTGAACTTCAGCTGGGAGAACTCGTGCTACTACACGGCACCGGGCCAGACGGGCTACACAGCCGACCATTACGTGGCCGTCGTGGGCTGGGATGATGATTTCCCGCGCGCCCACTTCAACGAGGCGATGCGCCCCGAGAGCGACGGCGCGTGGCTTGTCAAGAACTCGTGGGGCACCGACCAAGGCGAGGCGGGGTACTTCTGGATCTCGTACGAGGATGCGACGCTTGACGTGCAGGCGGCTCTGTTCGGCGAGACGAAGCGTGCGGACGAGGCTGTCTACCAGTACGACGAGGCGGGCTGGACGGATTCGCTGTCGGTGGGCGGCAACGCGGGCTGGGCGGCGAACGTGTTCACGTCCGAGCGCGACGAGCAGCTTGACCGCGTGCAGTTCTGCACGACGGGCGTCGGCACCGCGTATGCGGTGGAGGTGCGCCGCGGTGTGGCGGCAGACGGCTCCGACCCGCGCGGCGGCGAGCTGGTGGCTGCGTGTTCGGGCGTGCAGGAGCTTCCCGGCTGGGTGACCGCGGAGCTTGACGAGCCGGTGGCGCTGTCTGCGGGCGAGACATTCTCGGTGGTGGTGCGGCTTCAGAACGAAAGCTATGCATATCCGCTGGCCGTGGAGACGTTCACGCCCGACCCCGAGCTGGCAGGGGCCGAACCCGAATACATGGGGCGCGGCGAGGACGGCACGCGCGAGGTGAGCTGGGTGTCGTCCGACGGCGTGACGTGGGAAGACCCTGCGGGCTACGGGCGCGACCTCGCGCGCGGCACGACGTCCGGCGGCGAGGCGGCGGGATCCGGCGCGACTGGCGCGGCTGCGGCGCTTGGAGAAGAAGCGCAGGCTGCGTCCGACGGCGGCTCCTCGCGCTCGTACGTGACGAACGTGTGCGTGAAGGCGCTCACCGTGCCGCGGGATGCGTCCGGCGGCACGGGCGATGCGGGTGGCGTGGACGGCGCGATGGGCGACCCGAAACCGCTCGCGTCCACGGGCGACGCGTTGGGAGCCGCCCTGCTGGCCATGGGGCTGACGGGCTTGCTGGCTGCGGTCGTGCTGACGGTTGCGGCGGGTCGGCGGCGCTTTCCGCTGCGATGACGTCGGAGGAAGCGATGACAGGAGGAGCGATGGGCCGATTCGGGAAGATCGCGCTGGCGGCGCTTTTGGCGTGCTCGCTGGTGCCGGGCGGTACGGCGTTCGCGGATGAGCCGACGGGCGCTGCGGACGAGGTGGATGGCGCGGCTGCCAGCATGCCGGTGAGCGCTGCGGACGGTGGTGGCGCGGTGGAGCCGCTGCAGCTGGAGCCCGGTGCCTATGTAGAGCATGAGGCCATCGCGTACGTGATGGATGGCGGCACGCCCGCCACGCGGCCCTTCGAGGAAAACAGCCGTGGCGGCGACGTGCTGGCGAACGCCGAGACCCTGATGGATGTCGATGGGTCTGCGGCAGAGGAGGCGCTGGGGGCCGAGGCGTTGGCCGTCGCGCCCGCGTCTGCGGCGAATGGGCCGGACGAGGCGAACGGGCCGGATGATTCCGCGTATCCGGCAGGGCGTCTCGTGCTGGTGCGCGACGAGGGCAAGACGGCAGCGGAGCTGATAGCCGAGTTGGAGGCTGATCCGCGCGTGGCGTTCGCCGAACCGAACGCGTTGGTGCGGACGGATGGCGAGGCCGAAGAGGCCGCGCAGGGGGCGCTCGCGAGCGACGCGGCGGCAGCGGGCGCGCCCGACCAAGGTAGCAGCGGTGCGGGGGCGGCGGGCGCGTTCGACCAAGATGCCGACGATGCGGGGGCGGCGGGCGCGCAAGATGCCGACGGCGTGGCAGCCGACCTCTCCCGCTTCCTGTGGGGCTTCGATAACGACGGGGGCATGGCGGGCATCCCCGCAAGCGAGGCTCGCGATATGGACTACGCCAACTGGAACAGCAGCGATGCGGCGGGTGACTTGGAAGAGGTCATCGTGGCCGTGGTCGATACAGGCGTGGACGCGGCCAACCCCGATCTCGCGCCCGTGATGTGGGAGGCGTCGCCGGAGTTGCAGCAAAAGATCGGCGGCGACAAGCACGGCTTCGCGGTTGGAGGCGATGAGGAAGCGGGCATCACATCGTACACCGGCATGACCAGCTACCACGGCACGCACGTGGCCGGCACCATCGCCGCGAAGTGGGACGGGCAGGGCGTGAGCGGCCTCGCGCCGAACGCGCGCATCATGTCGGTGCGCCATAACAACACGCTCTCGGGGATGATCTTGTGCTTCGATTACCTGAGCCGCGCGTGCGCCGCGGGCGTGGACGTGCGCGTGTCCAACAACTCGTGGCTTCTGGGGCAGGGGCAGTGGCGCTCGGTGGATATCGCCGTCACCGAAGTGGGGCGCAAGGGCGTCGCCAGCTTCTTCTGCGCGGGCAACTCCGCCTACGACAACGATGCCGCCGGCGCTACCACTACCACGCTGGCGGACAACCCCTACGCGGTGGTCGTGAACGCGGCAAACCCCGCGGGCGAGCTGGCGGTGTTCTCGGAGAGCGGCCTCACCACCACCGACGTGGTGGCACCCGGCTCCACCATCCTGTCCACCTGGGCCACCGATCCCGCGCGCCAGAACTATCTGGCCGAGGGTGATGCCGACGCCGTGCTGTACGAGAGCTTCGACGATGCCTCCCATGCGGTGGACGGTGTGAGCGTCGGCGCGGGAGGCAGCGGTGCGAGCAGCGACGCGGATGCCGGCGGTGAGGATGCCGGCGGTGAGGATGCCGGCGGCGCTGGTACCAGTGGTGCGAGCGGTGGCGAGGATGCCAGTGGCGAGGATGCCAGTGATGAGGATGCCAGTGATGAGGATGCCAGTGATGAGGATGCCGGCGACGTGAGCGCGGGCGATGCGGATGCTAGCGGTGCGAGTGGCGGCGGTGCGAGCGTCGGCACGGGAGATAGCGGTGTGAACGGCGGCGATGTAGATGCCGGTGGTGTGGATGCCCGTGCGGAAGGGGCGGTCGCTGGCGGGGAGTACCTGCGGTTCGCCGACGCGCGGGTGTCCGTTGCGGAAGGGGCCGCCCGCTTCGACGGCGACGCGGCGCTCGCGGTGGGCTACGACCCTGCCGAGCTCGACCCTGAGCAGCCGTTCGTGCAGATCAAAAGCGAGCCCATCGACCTTTCCGCCGTGCAGGAGAAGCCGCAGTACCTCAGCCTCCGCTATACGAGCAGGGGCGTTGACGGCACTTCTACCGGCATGTCGCCCGCGCTCGTCGTCTTGGCGGTGAAAACGACCGACGGGAACTATGGACAGCTGGCCGCGCGCGAGCAGTTCGGCGCCGGCGGCAGCGGCTGGGAGGGCTGCTTCTTCGCCCTCCCGAAGAACACCGACTGGCAGCAATTCAGCATCGGGCTCGCGCTGGTGAACCAAGGGCCCGACGCATCGGCGGGCGCGGTGCCTGGCACCATCTACCTTGACAGCATCGGCCTGGGCAGCGATTTGATGCCTTACGCCTACAATCAGGGCACGTCGATGGCCACGCCGGCCGTGGCGGGTGCGGCGGCGGTGATCGCCGGCAAGGGGCTGGCGGAGGCAGATGAGCCGGCGAAAGCGGCAGAGAAGCTAACGGCGCTGACGCAGGGCACGGCGGTGCCCGATGCGCGCTACGAGGATTTGTGCTCCACGGGCGGCTACGCATCGGTGGACGGCGCGGAAACTCCCGGCCCGGTGATTGCGAAGGTGGAAGACGGCGACGGTGCGGTTGCGGTGGAGGGCTGGTTCATGGATGCGGGCACGCAGGTGACGCTCGGCGATGCCGAGGCGCGGGTGACCGCATGCGAGCCGGTGGGGGCCGACCCCGCGAACGTGCGCCTGACGGTTGAGAAGCCTGCGGACTTTAAGGGCGGGCAGGTGGTGGTGCGCGCGGAGGCGGGCGGCAAGCATTCCTGCTACCGGGCCGACTTGGGCCAGCGCATCGATGCCGCCTACTTCGACCAGACGAACCTGCCCGTGCCGGATGAGCTTTCCAACTGGGGCGCGTGGCAGCTGGTGGGCTTCGCTGGTGATGTATACTGTCTGCCGCGCGCTTTGGAGCAGATGGACAGCGGAGCGGACGATCACTTCCTGCGCTACCGTCCCGATGTGCGGGCGTGGGAGCAGGTGCCGGTGCCCGGCGAGGTCGCGCGCGCCTTGGGCGTGCAGGACGCGGTGGTGGACATATCGGGCGCCACGCTGGACGGCGCGCTGGTGCTACAGATATCCGACGGCGACACGGTGGGTTTCGCGCGCTACACAGCGCAGGGTGAGTGGGAGCCGATGGGGTTCTCGTTTGCGGGCGACGAGGAGCATCCCCTGCACGGCACGCTGGCAAGCGATGGCGAGCAGGTGTACCTGTTCGGTGGAGTGTGCGTGCCCGAGGAAGAGGGCGACTACAGCAGCGCGGACGCCTACCGCGTGGACTTTGCCGGCAAGCGGCTGGAGGCGTGCGGCACGCTGTCGACAGGGCGCGCGTATCCGCAGGTTGCATACGGAAACGGGACGTTCGTCGTGGCGGGCGGCGTGAATTTGGGCGGGCAATGGCGCGGCGCGGAGGGCGTCGATATGCTTGCCATGCAGGACGACGGCAAGCTTGCCTGCACGCCGGTTGACATTTCGGAGCAGGTGGGGGAGACGGGTGCGCTGGCTTGGGCGTCTGCCGCGACGGCAGACGGGTTCATGCTGGCCGGCCCCGAGAGCGACGACGGGCGGGCGGACACCTACACGCTTTCCGCAGACGGCGGGCTGTCCACCTATGGGAAGCGCGCATCGCAGCAGTGGCTGCTGGAGCCCTCGGCGCTTGCCTACGACGGCAACCTGTACGTGCTGGCGGCCACGCAGAACGAGCCGTACCGCGTGTTCTCTGCCACGGCGGTGGCGACGGCGCCGCAGCCGGGCGATGCGGCGGAAGAGGTTGCGCCCGAACCCGAGCCCGCGCCTGAACCCGATCCTGCGCCTGAACCCGATCCTGCGCCTCCGTCGGGGGATGATCCGGGTGCAGCCGACGGGGCATCGGGCGAGGCAAGGGCGCTTGCGCGCACGGGCGATCCGGCTGCGGCGTGTGCGGCGGCGCTTTGCGCGTTGGCCGCGGCGGCGTGCGCGACGGTTGCCGGTGCGGTTGCGCGCCGTCGCAGGTGCACGTCGCCGCGCCGGTAGGGCCGAGCGATAGGAAGATGACGGTAGAGGAAAGGGCGATCAAAAGGTATGGCACGGGATTTCAGCAACCCCAAGAAGCTGGGCTTCATGCGTTTTCTGCAGGTGATATTCTCCATCAACATCCTGCTCACGCTGGCCTTGTCGGTGTTTCTCATCAAGGAGCATTACACGCTCGACTTCGTGGATGTGCTCGACTACCTCAACCTCATCTTCGAGGCCATGAGCTTCTGGCTCATCTGGCAGCGCAAACGGGCGGCTCGCTCGCTCATCATGGCGTTCAGCCTGTTCAATATCGTCATCGGCGTGGGCTATAACTTGGGGCAGGGTGATTTCAGTCCCCTCGATCAGCTGCTCGACTCGTGGTTCGACATCATCCTGTTCCTGTACTTCCTCACGTCGCGCCGCGTGAAAGCCGTCCTCACCGAGCCGTTCACGGCTGAGGTGAAGCGCGAGGAGCTTGCACGCGAGATCAGCTACTACCAGCCGCGCACGTGGGCGTTCTGGCGCAACCTCATCATGTACTTCTGCGTGTTCAGCGTGGTGGGGCACTGGATGGAGGCCGCGTACTGCACGCTCATCCGCTTCGGCCTCCTGCCCGGCATCTACGACCCGAACTCGCAGATCTGGTCGGACTGGCTCTATCCGTTCCCCGTGTACGGCGTGGGCGCGGTGGCGTGCGTGCTTTTGCTCTATCCCATCAAGAACTTCCTGGAGAAGCACATCGGCAGCCGCGTGGTGCCGCTGCTCATCAGCTTCGTGGTGAACGCGCTCGTGTGCACGCTCATCGAGCTGGCGATGGGCCTTGCGCTCAACATGGATTACGCGCTGTGGGACTACCGTGACATGTTCGGCAACTTCATGGGGCAGGTGTGCCTGCAGAACGCCGTCGCGTTCGGCATCGCGGCCACGCTTATGACGTGGGTCATCTACCCCGCGGCTGAGTCGGGGCTGCGCAAACTGTCCAAGGATGTGGTGAACACGGCGTTCGCGGGCGTGTGCGTGGGGTTCGCCATCCTCGTGTTCCTGTATTTCATCAACGTGGCGCTACCGGGCGTGTCGGTGACCTCCGACGGCGCGGATACGACGATCGAGATCGATGTCGGCGAGATGATGGGCGGCGCGGAGGATGGGTCGGCTGCCGCCGAGGGGGGCGGGTCAGCTGTCGCCGAATCCGCAGGTGGCGTGTGTGTTGCAGAGGGCTCGACGGCAGCGGCCCCTGCGGAAGGCGCGAGTGCGGGTGCGGGCCTTGCGGGGCGGGATGAGGTTGCGCTTTCGAGCGCGGAGTTTGCAGGGCAGGGCGCGTTCGCGGGCGAGGGTGCGAGCTCCAGCCTCGCGGGGCGGGACGCGGTTGTGGGTGCGGGCTTCGCGGGGCGGGTCGCGGGCGCGCTCGCGGACCTTTCGGAGCGGGGAGCGTTTGCGCCGCCCTCCTTCGACTTGTCTTGCGTGGCATAGGCGCAGGTGGCTGCCATGCCTTTGCTCACGCGTGAGGATGAGCTGCACGGCTATGCGCCCGACGCGTTCGCGTTCTGGCGCAACCTCGCTGTGTACTTCTGCGTGTTCAGCGTGGTGGGCCACTGGATGGAGATCGCCTACTGCCTGTTCATGGACGTGTGCTTCGGCATCGTGGACGACGATTCGCTCGTATGGGATGACCCGCTGTATCCGTTTCTCGCGTACGGCGTGGGCGTGGTGGTGTGCGTCGTCGCGCTCGTGCCGCTGCGGGAGCGCCTTGTTGCCAAGCGGCGCACGCTGGCGGGCGCGGGCGCGCAGTTCTTCCTGATCGCCGTTGCGGTGTGCTTGGTCATGGAGTTGGGCATGGGCTTCATGCTGAACCGCCCGGACGCTTTGGGCGAGTACCCGCTGTGGGATAACTCCGAGCTTCCGTTCAACGTGTTGGGACAGGCATGGCTTGTGAACGACGTGGCGCTGGCCGCCGTGGCCATGCTGTACACGTGGGTGGTGTACCCGCTGTGCCAGAAGCTTTTGGCGAAGGTGCCGCTGCGTGTGATGAACGTGTTGGCGCTGGTGGTGGTCGTGGGCTTCGTGGCGCTGTGCGCGGTGAAGTTCTCGTAGCGCGCCGGGACTGCGTGCGTTTCGCGTGAGCCGCTATTCAGCAGCCTTCGGCGAACACCCCGATGTTGTCTGAGGCTGCGTGCGTTTCGCGCGTCTCGTCGCCGCTCCTTCGCCTCCACCGTCCCTGCGCTCTCGGCATTCCCGCGCCCCCGCTGCGGGGATCGGTGACGGGCGAGTGGCGAGTGCGATTCCTTGCGGTAAGAGATCCCGACTTTCTTCCTGATATTTTACCGAAATGCTCCGGCTGGGGCTGACCGGGAGCTTGAAAAGGGCCAATACGGTAAAATATGATCGAAAAACTAGCCAAGGTTTACCGAAACAACCCGGCAAGGGCCTCCGAAGCACCTCTCTCGCCCGCGTTCGGTACAATATCGCCATTTTTTCTCCATTTCCTTACCGTTTTGCGGTCGGCGCGTCGCTCCGACCGCGGCTGGCACGCCGCCCTGGCAGTGACTGCTCCGACAGTGACCGGCATGCTGCCCCGACAACGCTCGGCTCGCCACCCCAACGGCAGTCGGCGTGTCGCTCCGACAGTGGCAGCCCTGCGAGACGGTCGCGTCCGCGCCGACCAAGCCTCGCCGCCCCGTGCGCCCGCTCCCCCCCCATACCCGAGCGGTCGTCCGGGGGGACTGCGGCAACGGGAAGACGCCGCGTGGCAGGGGATGGGATGATGTCTCATTCCTGGAAAATCAACGACTCCCAAAGATTTAAAGGGACGAAACATTATCCCCGCCCCTGCCACGGCTTCCGTTACGCGCTCCACCGCGCTTCTTCCCTGCGAGCGCGCGCCTGTCAAAACGTCGCGCTTGCGAACGCCGGACGCCGCAGCCTCGTTGCTTTGACGGGTTTTGCGGAAAGTTGCCTCGAGGGACGGCGAATCGCGGCCCTTTTGACATCGACGCTTCCCGAGCCTCCGCATCTCTCCTGCTCGGAGAAGCAACACGATCCCCATCCGGCAAAGCGGCCACAAGGTGACTGCGGCTTTCCGTCAAAACTCGCCACGAGCCGACCCTTTCCGCGCGCGGTGGGCAGTGGGCGTCGGCGCGCAGGATGTCGCCCAAGTGGTAGCCCCCCCGTTTGCGTTCGAATGGCAGGAATTTACCGAAATCGGAAAATCTAGGCGCATCTCTCCCGCGGCTTTTCAAGAAAGCCCTGATCGCTGGAAGTGCCGCATCCAGACCGAGGCCGGACAAGGTGCGAAATCTTCCGACTTCGGTGATTTTTTGCCATCCGAGGCGCGTGCGTGGGCGGCAAACGACTGCGTGTCGCCATCCAAAGGGCTCGCACCGCCATCCAGACGGCTGCGCCCCGTCATCGCTGAAAACGCGTTTGCGGGCGCGAGCGGGCTGCTGCTACAAGGCGTTTGCCAGCGAGGCTCGGATGACGGACAATGTGACGAAACGCAAAACGGAGACTCGAGGGAAGGAGCGGCTATGGAGCTTGCTCAAAGCGCGTTGGCGAACACGGGGGACAATCCTCTTCCGTTCATCGTGGGCGGCATCGTGGTGGTGGCGCTTATCGTGCTGGTGGTGGCGTTCGTGCTGATGCGTCGGCGGTAAGGCTTGGCCGTGGACGAAAGCGATGCCGGGAGGCTCATCATCTGCCCCACGCCGCTGGGGAATCTGGGCGACATGACCGCGCGCGCCTTGGAAGCGCTGCGCGCGGCGGATGTCGTGTGCGCCGAGGACACGCGCGTGACGGGGCGGCTTTTGGCGGCATGCGGAATAGAGAAGCGGCTTGAGAGGTTGGACGAGGGCTTGATCGGCGAGCGCGCAGCGGCCATCGTCGCGCGTGTGAAGGCCGGCGAGGTGGTGGCCTACTGCTCCGACGCGGGCATGCCCGGCGTGTCCGATCCGGGGCTGCGTCTCGTGCGTGCCTGTCGCGACGCCGACGCGCCCGTGGAAGTGCTGCCGGGGCCGACGGCGGCCGCGACGGCCTACGTGGCGAGCGGTTGCTGCAACTCGCGCTTTTATTTCGGCGGCTTCTTCCCACGCAAGGAAGCCGAGCGCCGCGCGCTTTTGGAGGGATTGCGCGCGCTCGATGCCGCGCTCGTGTTCTACGAGAGCCCGAACCGCGTGGCGGCGGCGCTCGCGTGTATCGCCGAGGCGTTCCCGCTGCGCGAGGCGGCCGTGTGCCGTGAGCTCACGAAGCTGCACGAGGAGGTGCTACGCGCGCCTTTGCCGCAGTTGCGCGACGAACTGGCCGCGCGCGAGGCGGCGGGCGGCGTGAAGGGCGAGATCGTCATCGTGATCGACGGCCCGAGCGAGGCCGAAGTCGCCGCCGCCGGGGCCGCTGCCGCCGCCGGGGCTGCCGTGCGTGCCGCAGAACTGCGGGCCGAGGGTTTGCGCACCAAGGAAGTGGCGCGTCGGTTGATGGATGAGTTCGGCCTTGCCCGCAACGAGGCGTACGACCTGGCGATGGGGGAGAGGCCGTGAGGCTGCCGCGAATGGGCGCTGGCGGCTCGGACGGCAGCGGCGGCGTAAGGCGGGGTCGCAGCAGCGGCCCGGGCGGCAGCGTGAGCGGCGGCGGTTTGCGACACGGAGGTGCTGGCAATAGTGCCGCCGCGGGTCGCGTCGGGGGTTCAAGCCAAAGCTGTGGTGGTGGCGCTGCGGGCGGTGGCAACGGCGGTGCTGGTCGCGTCGGGGGTCGCGGCGGCATCGCAAGCCGGGGTCGCAACGGCGAGGCCGGCAGCTCGCGCTACGGTTCGCGGAGCGGCGGTGCCCGGCGCGGGCGCGGAGCGGCGGTGGCCCCGCCCGAGGAGTTCGAGGTGGACAGCATTCCCGTCACGCTCACGCGCAAGCGCGTGAAGAACCTCAACCTGCGGGTGAGGGACGCGGACGGCAGCGTGGCCGTGTCCGCGCCGCCCCATGCGAGCCGCGAGGTCGTCGCGGCGTTCGTGCGCGACCGCCGCGCGTGGATCGAGCGCACGCGCCGCGCGCTGGCGGCCTCCCCGCGCGGTCGGGCCGCAGCGGCTGCGCCTGACGAGGTGAGGGAATGGCGCGCGGTGGTGGAGGCGTGCGTGCCCGCGCTCATCGAGGCGTGGGAGCCCATCATGGGCGTGAAGGCGGGCAAGGTGGCCTACCGCAATATGACGAGCCGCTGGGGCAGCTGCCAGCCGGCCACGGGCCGCATCTGCATCAACGTGCGCCTCGCGCTCTACCCGCCGGAGTGCTTGGAATACGTGGTGGTCCACGAGCTGTGCCACCTGCTCGAACGCGGCCACGGCCCCCGCTTCCAACGCCTCATGGACACCTTCATGCCCGACTGGCGCGACCGCCGCGCGAAGCTGCGGTAGACGTTTTCCGCACGCCTCCTTGCCCCCTCCCTCGTCCCTTCGCTTGCGCGTTCGCCAGCCGTAACATGCTCGTTTGCCGCAAAACCGCGCACGGGACGATCATGGTGCTACTATGGAGGGCATGGAGCGCAAGGGCGAGACAGAGCAGAAACCCGACGGCCTGCCGAAGCGGCAGCGCTTCGTCGTGCTCGCCATCATGATGTCCGGCACTACCGCCGCGTGCATCTCGCAAAGCATGATGATCTCGGCGCTGCCCACCATCATGCACGAATACGGCGTGGGCGCTTCGCTTGGCCAGTTGCTCACCACGTCCTACATTTTCACACTCGGCCTCATCTCGGCCATGACCGCGTTTCTCGTCCATCGCGTGAACTCGAAGACCCTGTTCATCGCATCGATGCTGTGCTTCGTCTTAGGATGCGCGGCCGCGCTGTTCGCGCCGAACTATCCGCTTTTGCTGGCCGCCCGTCTGCTGCAAGCGGGCGGTGCGGGCATTGCGCTGCCGCTCATCCAGGTGGTGGCGCTGTCGGTGTACCCCAAAAGCGAGTACGGACGCGCGATGGGCCTTGTGGGCCTCATCATCGGCTTCGCGCCGGCCATCGGACCCACCATCTCCGGCTTTCTCATCGACTTCTGGGGATGGCGGTCGGTGTTCGTGGTGCTGGGTTCCGTTACCGTGGTGGTGATCGCGCTTGCGTTCCCCCTGCTCGCCGATGTGGTGAAGCGCCCGAGCGCGCCCGAGCGCTTCGATGTTCCGTCCGGGCTGCTGTACACGCTGGGATCCTGCGCCATCATGGCGGGCGTGACGCTGGCCGAGTCGGGAGGCGGGCTTGCGCTGTCGGCCATCTTTGCGTTCGCGGCGGGGGCTGCGGCGCTCGCGGTGTTCGCGCGGCGCCAGCTGCGCATCGAGAACCCGCTGCTCAAGCTGGCGTGCTTTCGCAGTCGCACGTTCACGGTGTCCACGATGCTCGTGCTGATGGCGAACATGGCGTTCATGGCCGGATCCATCATGGTGCCGCTGTTCGTGCAGGACGTGCAGGGCGCGAGCGCCGCCGTGTCCGGCCTCACCATCCTGCCGGGAGCCGTGCTTTTGGGGTTGCTCAATCCCGTGACCGGACGGATGCTCGACCGCCACGGGCCGCGCCCGCTCATCGCGGTCGGCTGCACGGTGCTGGTGACGGGGACGCTTGCGTTCTGTCTGCTCGACGCCGACACGCCTGAGTGGGTGGTGACGGTCCTGTACGGCGTGCGCACGGTGGGCGTGGCGTGCCTCATGATGCCGCTGACCGCCCATGCGTGCACCACGCTGTCCACCGCGGACATCGCCCAGGGCACGGCCATCATCACGTCGCTTCGCCAGATATTCGGCTCCATCGCCTCGTCGGCGCTCATCGCCGTTATGGCGAGCGCTTCCGGCAACGCCCTCGGCATCGATGCGTTCGGCTTCGGCGTGAGTTTCGCGGTCCAAGCCGCCCTCATTGCGATCGGCTTCGTCGTCGGCATGGTGTTTCTGCCGCGAGCGGCGAGCGCGTCGAAGGGGTAGGGGCGGCGTCTTTCGCGCTGCGGCGCGTTCTCGCGCACGCGCTTGCGCGCGGACCTCGCGTCGCGACGCTTTGCGCTCGCGTCCACCCTCTCCTCTATGAATTCCTGCGCGAGCGCCCTGCCATGCCCGTGCGCACCTCTCGCCGCATCGGCCCCGATCGCGGCTTGTCTGTCCTCCGAGGCTCCCGCGTCGCGCGCTATTCCTTCCCCGGCTTCTCGCGCTTGAAGCCCTCGGAGTATGCTCATGTACGGTAAGGAAGCAAGCAACCGAAAACAAGAGATAGACCGCCAGCACTACACTATTCCGAACCAAAGACCAAAAGATAAGCATTGTGGGAAAATCTAAACTTTTGGATTTTCCTACAATGCCAACTACGGCGGAATCCCTCCCACTCCTTATATCTTTCTGTATACATTGAATTTGTATTTAGTAAAATGCAGACAACACCACGGATCGGCTTTTGGTTGGACAATTCCAACCAAACACCACAGCAGACAGCAGAAAACATTCTGAACGCTAGGAAGCCGGTATGATTGTTACATATAAGGGGAAGAAAAATTTCTTTTAGGTACTTGCTTTCCTAAAACTGATGTGATACAATGATTTAATCCAGAAAAGGAGTAAAAAATATGCGGCAAGGTATTCTTAAATAAAACTATAATCAAATAGTGGGAACAAAGGATTATGATAGTCCCTTTTGTAGGAGCTTAGTTTTTTGTACCCAATTTAAGAATACTTTTGCCTTATCAATTTTGACATATCCCCAAAAACAGCACTCACAAACAGGTGTATGCTGTATATGTGTATGTCCGCAAATTATCATCCCCAGTGGTAAAAGTATTTTACTGCTGGGGATTTTTATGCCCTTCGGGGCAGTAAAGGGAGGACAATCACATGAAAATAATCAATATTGGAATTCTTGCCCATGTAGACGCTGGAAAGACGACCTTGACGGAGAGCCTGCTATATGCCAGCGGAGCCATTTCAGAACCGGGGAGCGTCGAAAAAGGGACAACGAGGACGGACACCATGTTTTTGGAGCGGCAGCGTGGGATTACCATTCAAGCGGCAGTCACTTCCTTCCAGTGGCACAGATGTAAAGTCAACATTGTGGATACGCCCGGCCACATGGATTTTTTGGCGGAGGTGTACCGCTCTTTGGCTGTTTTAGATGGGGCCATCTTGGTGATCTCCGCTAAAGATGGCGTGCAGGCCCAGACCCGTATTCTGTTCCATGCCCTGCGGAAAATGAACATTCCCACCGTTATCTTTATCAACAAGATCGACCAGGCTGGCGTTGATTTGCAGAGCGTGGTTCAGTCTGTTCGGGATAAGCTCTCCGCCGATATTATCATCAAGCAGACGGTGTCGCTGTCCCCGGAAATAGTCCTGGAGGAAAATACCGACATAGAAGCATGGGATGCGGTCATCGAAAATAACGATAAATTATTGGAAAAGTATATCGCAGGAGAACCAATCAGCCGGGAAAAACTTGTGCGGGAGGAACAGCGGCGGGTTCAAGACGCCTCCCTGTTCCCGGTCTATTATGGCAGCGCCAAAAAGGGCCTTGGCATTCAACCGTTGATGGATGCGGTGACAGGGCTGTTCCAACCGATTGGGGAACAGGGGAGCGCCGCCCTATGCGGCAGCGTTTTCAAGGTGGAGTATACAGATTGCGGCCAGCGGCGTGTCTATCTACGGCTATACAGCGGAACGCTGCGCCTGCGGGATACGGTGGCCCTGGCCGGGAGAGAAAAGCTGAAAATCACAGAGATGCGTATTCCATCCAAAGGGGAAATTGTTCGGACAGACACCGCTTATCCGGGTGAAATTGTTATCCTTCCCAGCGACAGCGTGAGGTTAAACGATGTATTAGGGGACCCAACCCGGCTCCCTCGTAAAAGGTGGCGTGAGGACCCCCTCCCCATGCTGCGGACGTCGATTGCGCCGAAAACGGCAGCGCAAAGAGAACGGCTGCTGGACGCTCTTACGCAACTTGCGGATACTGACCCGCTTTTGCGCTGCGAGGTGGATTCCATCACCCATGAGATCATTCTTTCTTTTTTGGGCCGGGTGCAGTTGGAGGTTGTTTCCGCTTTGCTGTCGGAAAAATACAAGCTTGAAACAGTGGTAAAGGAACCCACCGTCATTTATATGGAGCGGCCGCTCAAAGCAGCCAGCCACACCATCCATATCGAGGTGCCGCCCAACCCGTTTTGGGCATCCATCGGACTGTCTGTTACACCACTCCCGCTTGGCTCCGGTGTACAATACGAGAGCCGGGTTTCGCTGGGATACTTGAACCAGAGTTTTCAAAACGCTGTCAGGGATGGTATCCGTTACGGGCTGGAGCAGGGCTTGTTCGGCTGGAACGTAACGGACTGTAAGATTTGCTTTGAATACGGGCTTTATTACAGTCCGGTCAGCACGCCGGCGGACTTCCGCTCATTGGCCCCGATTGTATTGGAACAGGCATTGAAGGAATCAGGGACGCAACTGCTGGAACCTTATCTCTCCTTCACCCTCTATGCGCCCCGGGAATATCTTTCCAGGGCTTATCATGATGCACCGAAATACTGTGCCACCATCGAAACGGTCCAGGTAAAAAAGGATGAAGTTGTCTTTACTGGCGAGATTCCCGCCCGCTGTATACAGGCATACCGTACTGATCTGGCCTTTTACACCAACGGGCAGAGCGTATGCCTTACAGAACTGAAAGGGTATCAGGCCGCTGTCGGTCAGCCGGTCATCCAGCCCCGCCGTCCAAACAGCCGCCTGGACAAGGTGCGCCATATGTTTCAGAAGGTAATGTAAAGATACATAATCGTCAAGACGGCAACAATCAGAAGTTATGGAGGGTAACAATGGAATATAGTAAGGAAGATTTAATGGAAGCAAAAAAGCAAGGCGCTGGGGATCACGAGCGTGCCGTTCGACTCCTTCACGCCCTCGCTCAAAAGGTGCATCGAGCGCAGCTCGAAGGCCATCTCGTCTCGGCGGTACACCTCGGTGGCCTCCAGCAGCATGGCTGCCACGTCCTTCTCCACCTCGGCCAGCACGATGCGCGCGTCCTTCTCGCGCTCGGCCTTCGCGGCGGCGGCCATGTCGCGCTGCAGCTCCTTGGGGATCACGATATCGCGGATCTCCACCGAGATCACCGACACGCCCCAGGTGCTGGCCTTCTCCTCGATCTTGTCGCGCAGCTCTTGGTCGAGCTTGTCGCGGTGCACGGTCACGTCCGAGATGCTCTTGCGGCCGATGGCGTCGCGCAGCGCCGTCTGAGCGGCCATGCTCACGGCGTCGTAGTAGTTCTCCACCTCCATGCACGCCTTCTCGGCGTCCCACACCATCCAGAACACGGCGGCGTCCACGTTCACGGGCACGAGGTCGCTCGTGAGCGTTTCCTCGGCGTTGAAGCCGGTGAGCATGACGCGCTGGTCGGCGCGCAGGGCGATGTGCTCGACGAACGGGATGGTGAAATACAGGCCCGGCCCCGCCACGCGGTTGAAGGAGCCGAAGCGCAGGATGATGATGCGCTCCCACTGCGCGGCGATGCGGACGGTGAAGATGGCGATCACGGCCACGGCGAACCCGATGCACAGCACCCAGATGTTCATGTCGCCCGCGATGAGGAACCCCAGCGCCGTGGCGACGAGGAACGCCAGCACGAACACGAACGCCGAGAACACGTTGGAGGCGTTGTCGTCCACGTGCCGGGTGCGCGGCGAGTTGAGCGCCTCGATCTCCGGGCTGCGCGCGGAGGGGTCGTTCGCGTCGGTGAAGCGCCGGCCTCCCGCGCCGCCTGCCGCGCCCGCGCCTGTCGCGGTGCCGTATCCTGTGTCTCTTCCGCTAAACGGTCGCATAATCCCTCTTCTCCTCCTCGGCTTCGCGCGCTTTGCGCTCGAGCTCGTCCACGATTCCGGTCATGCGCTCGCGCACCTCGCGATAGGCCATGCCCCTGGCCCGGTACTGCTTGATGCAGCTTTCCACGAGCGCGTCGATGGCCTCCTCCTCGGCGCTGCTTGCCGCCACGTTTTTCTGCACGAACATGCCGCGTCCGCGCACCGACACGATGAAGCCGGAAAGCTCCAGGTCGCGGTACGCCTTCGCCACGGTGTTGTAGTTGATCCTCGCCTCGGCGGCCAGGCTGCGCACGCTGGGCAGCTGGTCGCCCGCCTTGAAGCGCCCCGTGCGGATGAGGTACGCGATGCGGTTGCGCAGCTGCGCCCAGATGGGCAGGTCGGACGTCTCGTCCACGCGGAACACGATGGCGTCGTCGCTGCCTGCGCTGCCGTTGCCGCCGCGCTCGCTTCCGTCGTGCCGGATGCCTTCGCCGCTGCTGGAGCCGTTACCGCTGCCGTTATCGCTGCCGGGTATGTCGTTGAAATTCTGCATGGTGCCTTTCCTGTTGCCGTCAGATTCCCCCGCATGCAATCACGCAGTAGCGCAGGCACAGCCCGCCGAACAGGCACAGGACGTCGGACACGGGGATGGTCCGGCACTCCTTGCGCGTGAGCGAATACGTTTCCAAAAGGGCGGGCGCGACAAGCCCGCAGCCGAGCGCGCCCACCACCGCGGTGGCCAGCATGTCGGGGGAGAGCAAGAGGTCGAGCGAGCTTTGCGCGGCGGGGTTTCCAAAGGCGACGCCCATGAACAGGGCGATCGACGCCGCTTCTGCGGCAAGGCAGACGAGGTGACACTTCTGCAGCGGGCGCACTGCGCGCAGAAGCAGCGTCTGGTCTTTGATGAAGTAGTCCGCGAGCAGCAGCAGCGACACGCCGCCCGACAGCGACGAGCAGGTGAACACGGCTGCGATCGTCCAGGTGTTCCACAGCGGCACCGCGAGGTTTCCTACGAGGAACACGCCGGTGTACGCCATCGTGGCGAGGGAGAACGCGCAGCAGAGGACCTCGGCTGCGCGCTTCAGGCGGCCCTGCGCGAAGGGGAGGCGAAAGAGGCTGCCCAGCACGAGCAGGGAGCCGAGCGCCAGCTCGGTGACGAGGCAGAACGCGCCGAACGTGATGACGGTGGCGTGCGGGTGCAAAAGCACGAGCAACGCGCGCTCGGGGCGACCAAGGTCCCACAGCAGCAACGCGACGGCCAGGGCGAGCAGCGCGAGGCAGAGCGTGTACATGCGCGCTTGGAGGGAGGAGAACGCCTGGGCGCGGCGCAGCAGGGCGCCGTTGGCGGTGCGCGCGGGGGCGGCGACGGCGTTGCCCGTCCGTCTGCCGAGGCCGCCCGCATTCGCGCGCGTCCAGGCGTTCGTGCACGTCGAGCGTTCAAACGCGAGGCTCCATGCAGCCATGGCGAAAAAGCCGCCGGCTGCGACGCCTCCCAAGAACAGGTACGCTATGACCAAGGCTCCGTACACGCATCCTCGCTTGCCCGCGGTTTTCTCCTCGGCTTCATTATCCTACAAAACCGGGCAAGGTGGAATACCTCTTGACTGAACTAGTGAATCATATTAGTATGACACCGACGAATGAGAAGGGGAATTCGCTCGGCGTATCCTAGGCAACCGCCCGCGCCGCTTCCCATTCAGGGACGAGATACGCAGAGAAAGGGGGAGAAACGTGATTTCGGAGTTTCCGTTGTTCGTTTTCACGACGCTCGCCGGCCTGTCTGCCGGGGCTTACGTTGCAAGCGCGGCGTTTCCCGTGGGTGGGCGCGAGAATGCGGGCGTCGCGCTCGCTGGCAAGGCGGGCGGCCTCGGCGGGCCTGATGGGGTCGGAGCCGCAGGGGCGGTCGGGGCCGATGCGCGCGGCGCGCGCCCGTGGCTGTTCCCGCTGGTGTGCTTGGCGCTGCTGGGCTTGGGGCTGGTGGGATGTTTGGGACATTTGGCTCGCCCTGCCTTGTTTTTGAATGCGTTGGTGAATCCGCGGGCTGGTATCGCTCAAGAGGCGTATCTGTCCATTGCGTATGGCGTGTTGTTGTTGGTTGAATGTATCGTTGTGCTGCGAGGCAAGAAGAGCTCACGGATATTATCCTTGGCATGTGCGGTTGCGGCTGTTGGCCTTACGGTTGTTATGGGCATGGCCTATCTGGCCAATCTGGGTACGCCTGCATGGGTTTCGTGGGCTACGGTGCCGTTGTTCGTGTTGGGGGATGCTCTCATGGGCTTCGCGCTTTACCCTCTTTTTTCTGGCTGGGCTTATCGAAAGACTGCGTTTTTTGGGATTTGGGGGTGCGGACGTTTTTCCGGACGGCCTAGGCGGCCAGCCCCAGCCGCCTCCTGCGGCCGGCTATCGTATCGTACACCTTGCGCCCTCCCTCGTCGAACGCCTTCAGCCTCCCCTCCCGGT
>NZ_PPEL01000007.1 GCF_002899695.1 Rubneribacter badeniensis | reverse complement strand
AACCGAACCCCTCGCACCCCGCACTCCTCGCCCCCATGCGACGCCCCCTCACGCCCTCGTCCCTTGCGCGGCGCGCCCCTTCGCTCCCCGCGGAGCGCGCCCCGCTCCCTTTCGTCCCTGCGGGATGCACCCCGCGCGCCCTCCGAGCAACGACCCGTGCATCCCTCGTCCCTTGCGCCTCGCGCGCCTCCGATCCGCGCCCAGCGGCACCCCTCATCCCTTGCACGGCATGCCCCCGATCCGCGCCCAGCGCGTCCCTCCCGTTTCCTACGCGACGCGCCCCGCCCCCTCCGAGCCGCGCCCCTCGCGTCCCTCGTCTTCTGCGGGGTGCGCCCCGCCCCCGAGCCGCATCCCTCGCACCCCTCGCGTTGGACACGCGTCGGATCCGCGAGGGATGCGCAACGGATGCGCGGAAGCCGCACGGCGGCGACGCGCGCGCCCGACGCCAAAACCGCGTCGGATCGAGGCGACTTTCCGCTGGACGCACGCCATGCCCGCGTTAGATGGGCGCGCTATGCTGGGACTGCGAAGCCGCAAAGGCCACAGGCGCAGGGAGAGGGGACAGCCATGGGACGACGCCGCACGTTGGAGACAACGCCGAGAAAGCGGATGCAAGCGAGCGCGAGGGCGAAACCGCCGCTCGGGCGGCGCGCAACGCCGCTCGCGCTCTTGTGCGCCGCAGCGATGGCGTGCGCGGCCCTCCTGCCCTTCTGCGCCCCGCCGCCCGCGCTCGCAATCCCGGACACCATCAGCGGAACCTGCTACGTCGAGTGCACGAACCCCGAGATCGACGGCGCGCAAGGCGGCAACGTGTTCGCCGTGAGCTTCCCCCAGTACGGCATCGAGACGACGGGCTACTGCATCTCAGGCCCCCTGTACGGCACGCCCGTACCGGGGCACTACCCCTTCACGGGCACGCGCACGAGCGATGGAGGCTACCGGATCGTCATCGACTGCTCGGGCGCCGCGATGTACCCCAACCACTCCTCTCCCTTCGGCCCGCAGGACGTCGGAGACTTCGTCATCTACCTGCACGGCAGCTTGGAGGTGGTCAAGCAGGGCGTCGACGGATACGCCGAGGCCGTCCCCGAAGCCACGCTCGCAGGCGCGCGCTACGAGCTCGTGGACGGCGACAGCGCGGTTCAGGCCGTGCTCACGACCGGCTCCGACGGGCGTGCCGAAGCCGCGGAGGTCCCCATCGGAACGTACACGCTGCGCGAGACGGACCCCTCCCACGGCTACGGTTTGGACGAAGGGCCGCAGACCGTCACCGTCAGGGGCGGCCAGACAACGCGGGCCTCCAGCCGAGAGGCCCCGCTTCTCGGCGGCATCGAGGTGGCCAAGTCGTCCTCGATGCCCCACGTCACAAACGGCAACCCCTGCTACTCGCTGTCCGGGGCCGTGTACGGCGTGTACGCCGACGCCGCATGCGAGCGCGAGGTGCAGCGCATCGTCACCGGAGAGGACGGACGCGGAACCGGCGAAGCGACGCTTTGGCCGGGCGAGTACTGGGTCAAGGAGATCGAGCCACCCGCCGGCTACGCCCTCGACGGGCAGGTCCACCCCGTGCGCCTCACCGTGGAGGACTGCCGCCAAAACGTGGCCGTGCGGGTGGATGCAGCCGACGAGCCCCAGCTGAGGCCCGTGGACGTCATCGCAGCCAAGAAAGACGCCGAAACCGGGCAGACGACCGCGCAGGGAGGCGCGACGCTGGCCGGGGCCGTGTTCTCCGTCGAACATTACGCAGGCTCGTTCGGCACGCCCGAAGAGGCCGCCGCGTCGGGGCTCTCCCCCACGTTCTCGGCCACCGTCGTCACGGACGAAGACGGAAGGGCGCGCCTCGACTCCGCGTCGCTGCCGGCGAACTCGGCGGGCGCGGGGCTTCCGCTCGGCACCGTCGTGGTGCGCGAGACGAAGGCGCCCGAAGGCTATCTTCTGGCCGACCCCGCCGCCATCGCCCTGCCCGTGACGGCCGAGGGAACGGGCCCGCTCGCCCCGCTGCTCCACGAGGCCTCCGTACCCGAGCGCATCGTCCGCGGCGACATCGCCGTGCTCAAAGTGGGCGACGGCGAGGGCACCATGGGCGACCAGAGCGTCAAGCGTCCGCTCGCCGGCGTGGCCTTCGACATCCTCGACCCCGAATCCGGGCAGAGCGTCGCCCGCATCGTCACGGACGAGGACGGCTTCGCCACGACCGCAGGCCTGCGCGAAAACGGCCAAGTCGGCGCGCTGCCCTTCGGCACCTACCTCGTGCGGGAGGACCCCTCCACGACGCCCGCAGGCTACGAACCGGTCGCGGAGTTCCGCGCCACCGTGGCCGAAAACGGGCGCACGTACGCCTACACGGTGGAGGACGAGACGGGCACCGTCGTGCGCATCGTCAAGAAGGACGCCGAGACGGGGCGGCGCGTGAACGGGCGCATGACCTTCCGCATCCTCGACGAGCGCAAACAGCCCCTCGCCTTCCAGGTGGGCGCGGGAGGCCCCATCGTCAGCGAGTTCGCCACCGACGAAGAGGGCGTCTGCACGCTGCCCGACAAGCTCAACGGCGGCGGCACGTACTACGTGCAAGAAACCTGCCCGCCTCCCGGCTACGTGCTGAACGACGAGCCTGCGGCGTTCTCCCTGGCCGACCGAGACGAGGAGGGCATCGTCGAAGTGGTCGTGGAAGACCTCCCTCAAACAGGGCGCATCGAGGTGCGCAAGGTCGATGCCGACACGGGCGCGCCCATCGCCCAGCCGGGCATCGTTTGGGAAGTGCGCGCCGTCCAGGACGTCGTGACGGCTGACAGAACCGTGCGCGCCCAGGCGGGCGAGACGGTGGCGCTGTTGGAATCGGACGACGACGGAACGGCGGTGGCCGAGGGCCTTCATCTGGGTGCCTACGTGGTCGTCGAGACGTGCGCACCCGACGGCTACGTGCGCTCCAGCGAGCCCGCATTCGTTCGCCTCGCCTACGGCGACCCCGAGGCCCAAAGCGTCTCCGTCGCCCTCGACGCTCCCAACCGCAAGGCGGCAGGCGTCATCGAGATCGGCAAGACCGATGCCGCTGGCAAAGGGCCCGTCCCCAACGCCGCCTACGAGGTGCGCGCCGCGCACGACATCGTCGCGCCCGACGGCACGACGGCGCTCGCCGCAGGAGAGGTGGCCGCCACGCTCGTCACCGACGAAGAGGGATTCGCATGCAGCGCGCCTCTGCCCCTTGGCTCCTACGAGGTCGTGGAGACGAAGGCTCCCGAAGGATACCTCGTCGACGCCGAGGCGCACCCGGTCGAGCTCGTCTACGAGGGCCAGGACGTCCCCGTCGTGCGCGCGTCCCTCACCCTCGTCGACGAGCCTGTCCCCGCCCCCGAGCCCATCGCCGAAACCGGTGATTCCACCCGCGCGCTCCTCGCGGCCGCCCTGCTCGCCGCCCTGTCCCTCGCTGCAACGGCGTGCGCCGCGCGCCGCGCGCGGGCAAAGCGCTGCCCGAGGCGCGCATAGGAGGCGAGGGGCGAAGAGATGGGAACGCGAAAAGGCGCCGCCCTCTCGGACGGCGCCCGTATTCCGACGATCAGATGCGCAGGTTCGTCGGCCACCTGCCGCAAGCACGTCAACCGGCTGCCGCAAGTCCGTCGGCCACCCGCCGCGGATCCATCAGCCACCTGCCGCGGACCCGCCAACCGGTCGCCGCGAACCCGCCATCCAACCGCGCAAGCCCGCGAATCGCCTGCAAGCCCCAGCCAGCCAACCGTCTGCGAGCGGCAACCGCCCGCAGACCGGCCGTCCAAAGGCCCGTCAGTTGCCCGCGGCGCGCGCGGCTTGATACGCCTCGACGAGCTTCTTGGTCACATCGGCCGGTGCCGGCTCGTAGCCCTCCAACTCGATCGTGTAGGAACCCGACCCGCGCGTGAGGGCGCGCAGATCCTTCGTGTACGACACCACCTCGGCATAGGGCACGCGCACCATGATGACCGTCTCGCCCGCGTCGTTGGAGTCGGTGCCCACGATGCGGCCGCGGCGCGTCGAGATGTCGCCCATCACCGTGCCGGCGTACTCCTCGCCCACCGTCACGTCGAGGTTCGCCATCGGCTCGAGCAGGATGGGGCTGGCCTTCTCGCACGCGGCGCGGAAGCCGATGCGCGCAGCCGTCTTGAACGCCATCTCGTTGGAGTCGACAGCGTGGTACGACCCGTCGTACACGGCCACCTTGATGTCCACCATGGGATAGCCCGCCAAAAAGCCCTCGGCCATGGCGTCCTGCACGCCCTTGTCGATGGCCGGCAAAAAGCCGCGCGGGATCTTGCCGCCCACGATCTCGTCGATGAACTCGTAGCCCTCCCCCTGGTTGGGCTCGAGGCGCAGCCAGCAATCGCCGAACTGGCCCGCGCCGCCCGTCTGCTTCTTGTGACGGCCTTGGGCCTCGGCCACCTTGCAGATCGTCTCGCGGTACGGAACGCGCACAGGCACAAGGCGCGCCTCCACGCCCGTCTGCTCCTTGAGGCGCGCAAGAAGCGTCTCCACCTGGGCCTCGCCCATGGCGGTGACCACCGTCTGGTGCGTCTCCTCGCTGCGGGCCACGCGCAGGGTCGGGTCGTTCTCGATCGCACGCGCCAAGAACGTCCTCAGCTTGTCCTCGTCCTTCTTGTTGACGGCCTCGATGGCCACCGGGTACTGGGGAACGGGCAGCGGCAAGGGGTCGATGGCCACGTCGCCGGACTTCGACAGCGTGTCGCCGGCGCGGGTGTCGGAGAGCTTGGGCACCACGATGATGTCGCCGGCCTTCGCGCTCTTCACGTCGGTCGTCTCCTTGCCCATCATCACGTAGAGGTGCCCGAGGCGGTCCTTTTTGCGCGTGCGCGCGTTGATCAGCTCCATGCCCGGCTCGAGCACGCCCGAGATGACCTTGAGGAAGCTCAGGCGCCCCACGAACGGGTCGGACACCGTCTTGAACACGAACGCGGCGGGCTCGCCCTCTTCGTCAACGAACGTCTCCTCCCCGTTGGCCAGACGGAAGCGTCCGTGATGGCGCGGGTGCGGGAAGTAGGTGCAGATGTCTTCCATAAGGCCCTTGATGCCCTGCTCGATGATCGTGGACCCCACGAACACGGGGATGAACAGCTCCTGCGCGATGGCCTGATCGAGCAGCCGCTCCAACTCCTCCTGCGTCAGCTGCTCCTCGCCGTCGAGGTACTTCATCATCAGCTCGTCGTCGGCCTCGGCCACGAGATCGCACAGCTTGTCGCGCGCCGCGCTCGCCGCGTCGGCGTACTTGGGCGGGATGTCCTCCATGCGCTCGTCGGTGGTTCCGTCCTGGTCGAAGTAGCGCGCCTTCATCCGGATGACGTCGATGACGCCCTTGAAGCCCGCGTCCACGCCGATGGGGATGGTCACGGGGCCCAGGCGCGAGCCGAAGCGCGCGTGCAGAAGCGCCATGGCCGTATCGAAGTCGGCGTTCTCGCGGTCGATGTGGTTGATGAACACGGCGCGCGACAGGCGCATATCCTCGGCCTCACGCCAGAGCTTCGTGGTCATGACCTGCGGGCCCGCCACGGCGTCAACCACGAACAGCGCCATCTCAGCCGCCTGCATGCACGCCAGCGTGTCGCCGACGAAGTCGGGATGGCCCGACGTGTCGAGCAGGTTGATCTTGTAGTCTTTGTAAGGGACGGGAGCGATGGACGTGCCGATCGTGAACTTGCGCCGGATCTCCTCCTCGTCGTAGTCAAGGTAGGATTTCCCGTCGTGGGTCGTGCCCATGCGGGGCGTGCGGCCCGAGACGTGCAGCATCGCCTCGGCAAGCGATGTCTTGCCGGCGCCGTCTTGGCCCACCAGCACGATGTTTCGTACGTGTTCGGTAGCAGGAGCTGCCATGTTGACCACCAACTTTCCGGTTGAGTGGCCCACGCCGTTGCCGTTTTCGTCAAGGCGCGAACCACAGTCGAGCCTTACATCAACACACTCTCACGCGAACAGAAACCTTGCGACTCACAGTGTATCGCATCCGGCACGCCGCACGCTCGAGAACGGAGAATTGGCCGGGAAGAACGGGTTGGGTCGCGACGCTCCTCCGACGCCCCGCGCCCTCTACCCTCGCGTTCGTCGCGCCCCCCGCCCTCCGCACGCCCCCGCCGCGGAGACCGGCGGCGGGTGCAACCTCTCGCGGTAAGAGATCTCGACTTTCTCCCCGATATTTTACCGAAACGCCCCTGCCAAGGCCGGTCTGAGGCTCGAAAGGGTCCGAAACGATAATATTTGGCCGAAAAACCCGCCAGATTTTACCGTAGTGCCCTTGCAAGGGTCGCCGAAGCCTCTCTCTCGGCCACATTCGGTACAATATCGCCATTTTTCTGTCATTTCCTTACCGTTTCACTCCCAGCGCGCCACTCCGGTGGCAACCGTCCCGCGCAGCGGCCGCGCCCGCGCCGACCAAGCCCGCCGTTCCGACAGCGACCACCCCGCGCGACAGCCGACAGCGGCCGACTCGCCGCCCCGACAACCGCCGACTCGCCATCTCGACGACCGCCGGCGCGCCGCCCCCGGCGGCGACCGTCCCGCGCGACAGCCGCTGCGCCCGCCGAACTCCGCAGCACCTCGCCCCACCTCCGACACCCCACGCGCCCAGACGAGGCCGCGCGACGGCGCATCTTTGGAGAAGGCGCGGACAGCGCGTTACCGAACGGTGACGAATGGGCCGACCGCACCGTCGACGGCTCGCTCGCATCGCCGGCGACCCTATAATCGGCACCGAGGCGAAGGAGCGAAGACGCAAAGAGACGGCGAAAGCCGGAAGGGACTGGGGAGGGCCTATGAGCACGCACGAGCCCATCATCGACATCGACCCCGTGTCCAGCGCGCGCGACGGCGCGGCTGGCGCGGCACAAAGCGGTTTTCGGCCGCCCTCGTACGGAGCGCAGGGCAAACGCGGCGCGAGCGCCCCGGAAAGCGCCGTCCGCGCCACCGTCATCGACGGCGGCCCGCCGCCCGCGAAGAGACCCAGCCGCATCGGCGGCGCGGCGCAAACGGTCATCGGCGGCGCGATCATGCTCGTGGGCGTGCCGATGCTCATCCTGCCCGGCCCCGGCTTGCTCGCCATCGGCGGCGGCGCCGTCATCGCCGCGAACGGCGTGAAGAAGATGCTCGGCAGGTAGGCGCGAACCAGCGCCGAACGCGCGCGAACGCAGTCCAAACGAGGCGGGCCCCTTCGCCAAAGGCCCGCCTCTCGCGCATCGCCGCTAGAACGACAGGGTCTGCGCCGCGCCCGCCTCTTCGCGGTACTCGCCGAACGACGCGCGGTACTCGTACTCCGTCAGCCCACGCAGCTCCTCGTCGCCGGCGGCGTAGTAGGACTGGATCACCAACAGCTCTCCGGTTCGGTAGTCGCGCTTCCGATACTCGACGGACGTATGGTAGCCCCAGTACGTCTCTCCAGTTTCCTCGTCGTACCATTCCTCGTACAGCGGCGTCGGCTGCTGCGCGGGCCGCATGCCTCCCGCAAGGCCGAACGGCGTCTGCCACCCGTAGGGCTTGAGCGATATGCTCACCGTGCCGTCGGCAACCTCCCAGCCCGTCAGCTCGTAGCCGCCGTACTCGCTCGTCTCCAGCTTCGTGCCGATCTGCGAGACGTCCACCGTGCGCTCGTTTCGCTCGCTCGCCGCCGCGCGCTCCTCGTCCGTCGCCGATTCCCCGTCGGCCGCGCGCAGCATCGGCGTGAACGTGACGCTGGTCGCGTCGGGCGACAGGCCCGCCAACTCCACCACGTACGCGCCGGCCGGATCGACCCCCGTTCCGTCGCCCGCGCCCACCGGAGTCAGCACGTTGCCCCGATCGTCAGTGATCTTGAGCATGGACGGCGTGATGGAGCCCTCGGCCACGCTGTAGACGGGACGGCCGCTCTCCTCGACGGCCTCCTCTTCGTCGTTGCGCACCACCATGACGCACCCCAGCTCGGAGGCTGTGAAGCGCTGGATCCCCAGGGTCTTCTCCCCCTCGCTCGTGGCGAACGAAAGGTCCTGCGCGCCCAGCTCTCGCGGCTGCGCCACCGTGCTCAGGTCGAGGCCCACGTCGAACACGAAGGGCTCGGCGCCCCCTTCGGAAGGCTCGGAGAAGCCCCAGCTCGCCGAGCCCTCCAACGCGATATGCACCTGGTCGGGCAGCGTCGCCTCCGGCACGATGCGCTGCATGACCCTCACCTTGCCGTCCTCCTGATACGCGTCCAACAGGAAGACGGAGCCGCTTCCAAGGGATTCGCCATCGCTTGTCAGCTCGAAGGAGAAGCGCGGGGCAAGGCGCTCCAAGCGCGCCCACTCGCTCTCCTGCGAGCCTTCGTAGACCGCCTGCTCGGCCAGGTCGAAGCCGCCCTCCTTCTCCAGCGTGAAGAACAGGTTGACGATGCTGCGGTCGCACGACACGGAATCGAGCGTCACCCGCACCCCTTCGACCTCGACTGCTTCTCCCACCTCGGCGTTCAGGCTGGACACGCCCTCTTGCAGGCTGTCGTACACCGGCAGGTTCTTGCCGCCGGCGAAAAACGGCGCGTCTCCCGGCTGCATCTGCAGAAGCGCAGTCGCCGCGAACGCGGCCCCGCCCAGCAGCGCGACGGTCGCAGCCGCCGCGGCCACCAAAACGCCGCGGCGCACGGCGCGGCCGCCCGCCGACGCGCCGCGGGCCGCACGGGCATTCGAGCGGCATTCCCCCGGCCCCTGCCGCTTCGAGGCCTCCGAAGCCCCCGAAGCTGATGCCGGACGATCCTGGGAGATGGATCCCAGCGACGCGTACACGTCGTCGAGCTTGGCCTGCGCCTCGCGCGGCAGCGGACCCGCATCCAGCGCGTCGGCCACCGCCCGCCGCAACTCGTCCTCGTCGTCGAAGTTCTTCCAACTCATCGCGCCACCTCGGCTTCCTTGCTCGATCCGTCCCTGTAAGCAGCCTTGAACCGATCGCGCGCCCGCGACAGGCGGGTGCGCACTGCACCCTCCGACACGTTCATGATCTGGGATATCTGGCGCACGGGGAAATCGTTCACGTAGAACAGCACGAGCACGAGCCGGTCGTCGGCCGCAAGGCGTCCGAGGGCGTCGCGCACGTCGAGCGCTTCGTCCCGGTCGGAATCGCGCGCTTGGGCGCCGCCCGCCAGCGCCCGTTCGGCCGACGGCTCCCACGACACGTCCGCACCCTCCGCGTCGATGTCGAAGGCGCCCATCGCGCACGGCGTCTCGCGCTTGCGCGTCTGCCTCAGGTCGTAGCACGTCCGCAGCAGGATGCGCATGAGCCACGTGCCCACAGCACTGCGGCCGCCGAAGCGCGGCATGGCGCGCCATGCCTTGACCGCCGTCTCCTGCAGCGCGTCGGACGCGTCGTCCACGTTGCCGAGCACCGCCATCGCAGCACGCCACAGCGGCTGCTTGCTGCGCTCGAACAACGCGGCGAACGCTTCTCCGTCGCCCTTTCGAGCTCGCTGTATCAGATCGTCCACGCACGCGCCCCTTTCAAGATCGGTTGCCCATTAGACGCGCCCGACAACGAAAAGGTTACACCCGATCCGAGAAAACCGCGCGGGAAGCCTACGGGCCGTGCGACGGGCGCGTCTGCGAATGCCGAACGCCGCAGCCGCCCCGACATCACAACCTCGTTGTTTTGGCGGGTTTTGACGGAAAACCGCCCTAGAAGACGGCGAATCGCGGCTCTTTCAGCATCGAAGCTTCCCGAGCCTCCACATTTCCCCTGTTCAGAGATGCGGCACGATCTCCATCCGGCAAAGCGGCCGCGAAGCGACCATGGTTTTCCGTCAAAACCCGCCACGAACCGGCCTTCTCCGCGCGCAGCGAGCGGCAAGCATCTGCGCACGGGACGTCGCCCAAGCGGCAGTGCCCCGAACGCCGCGCCCAAAGCGGCCCCGCGCCCTCACGCGCGGCGCATGCGCACGCTCATGTCGAGCGGCTTGGCGGCGAAAGGCGCCGTCGTCGCCAGCCCGTCCACGCCGCAGGCGGCGTACGCGCCCGCATTCTGCAGGTTGATGCCGCCCGCCGCGATGAGCGTCAAACGCGGATCGATCTCCCGCAGCTCCTTCACCAGCGCGGCGAGCTCGTCCACCGGCACCTTGTCGAACTGGATGCCGTCCACGCCCGCGCGCGCCAGCACGCGCGCCCGCTCGGCGTCGGCCTCCACGAACAGCTTCTTCTCGATGCAGCGTCCCTTGATGGCGGGCAGCTGCCCCACGAACGCCTCGAACCCGCCGAAGAACGTCAGGTGGTGGTCGAACACGAGCACCGTCTCGGACAGCCCCAGCCGGTGCGGGAACGCGCCACCCGCCATCACCGCGCTTGTGAGCAGGTCTTTCGCACCCGGCATGCTCTTGCGCGTGGTTAGCACCTCGCAACGCGGGTTCGCCTCGTGCGCCGCGTCCACCATCGCGCGCGTCTTGGTGGCCACCGCCGAGAGGTGGTCGAACAGGTTCAGGCACACCTTCCACGCCGCATGCAGATCGAGCGCGCGGCCCCTCACGACCATGAATGTCTCGCCAGCCGCGATGCGCTCGCCGTCGCGCGCGCACGACGCCACCTCGCACCCCAGCCTTTCCGCGACCCGGCGCGCCACCTGCGCGCCGGCCAGCACGCAGTCCTCGCGCGTGTAGTACTCCATCTCCCCCGGCTCTTCGCCGATGCCGAGCACCGCGCACGTCAGATCGACATAGGGCACGTCCTCGGCCACGAAGCCGTCCACGCGCGCATCCGAGATCCGCAGCATGCCGCTCCCTTCCCTTTCTCGCTCTCGACCGCCGCGCAATCTGCCCGACGGCGCACGGCCCGCCAGCCCGTACCGTCGGACGCCGCACATTCTATCTCCGATCAAGGATAAGCGTTCGCGCCGCTCGTTTCCAGCTGCACTTTCGGTGCAGGTCCCCATCGCCGGCGTTCAAAGACCGGGAAGAGGAAGAGGGCGGCGGGCGCATCCGCGCGGCACCCGCCGAAGCCCGCCTCTTCCGACTAGCTCATTCTCCGAACAGCAGCGCGAACACATGGCGCATGATGCTCGTCCGGCGCACCACGCCTATCAGCCGACCGTCCCCGTCGATGACCGGCAGCTTCTTGAACTTCTTCTTGGAGAGCAATCCCGCAACCCTGCCGATCGGTTGCTCGGGCGTCGCGCACACCACCTTGCGAGTCGCGAGCTCCATCACGTTTCGATGCTTGAGCTCGCGCGCCTTGCGGTCGAGCGGCTCGTCGTCGAAGTACAGCATGGTGGCCTCCCCGCCGTTGAAGACGGAGCGCGTTTTGTGGGCGGCGATGGCGCGCATGATGTCGCCATCGCTAATGAAGCCCACCACGCGCCGCTCGCCATCGACAACCGGAAGGCTGCTCACACCGCGCTCGACGAGCAGACGCGTCACCTCGCCGAGGTTTGCGTCGAAGCGACACGAGTACGCCTCCTCCATGATCTCGCCCACCGTCGCATCGCCTGTCGCGAACGTCCCCTTCGAACGCTCCTCGTTCCCCGCCATGGCTCACGCCTCCTTCTCGATCGTGCCGCATTCCATCTCGCAACCGCAGGGACGCCCCTCTGGCGCACGCCGTTTCGCCGCGCGCACCTTCGCCACGCACAGCGCAAGCGCCACAGCGGATATCGCCGCGCACACGCCGTAGGCAACCCCTACGCCCTGCGCCGTGGACGCCTGCACCCCTGCCGCAGCATTCGACGCGGTCACGCCCGTCATCACCGTCACGATAAGCGCCGTCGAGATGGCCCCGGCCACCTGCCGTCCCGTGTTGGCCACGGCGTTGCCGTGCGCGATCATATCGTTCGGAAGCGCGTTCACGCCCCATGTGTTGAGGGGCATGTTCGCCAGCGCCTGGCCGGACGCCTGCAACGCGCACAAAACCGTCACGACGAGGACGGATGTGCCGACATTCACCTGAGAGAGCGCGGCCAAAGCGCCCGTGAACAGCGCGAGGCCCGCGATGCCGATGCCACGCGGGCCGAACCGATCGAACACGATGCCCGAAACGGGACTGATGAAGATGCCCACCGCGGCAGCCGGCAGCATGATCATACCGGTCTCGAACGCGCTCACCCCCAGCGAGGTCTGCAGATAGATGGGAAGCGTCACGTTCGTCACGGCGGCGGCCGCGTTGATAAGCGTGACCAGGATGGCCGCCGAGCGGAACACGGGAGTCTTCAGGGTGTCGATGCGCAGCAAAGGCTCCGAAAGCCTGCGCTGGCGCCGAACGAACGCCACGAGGGCAACCACGCCCACCGCGATGGGGGCCACGACGAGCGGGCTGCCCCACCCCAAACTCGACGCACTCGAAAAACCGTACAGCATGCCTCCGAACGCGACCGTGGACAGAAGAACAGAAGGCAGGTCGAGGCGAGGATCCTTGAGCTCGCCCACGTTGTCGAGCAAAAACCAGCTGGCCACAGCGATGATCAGCACCAGGGGGACGATAGCCCAGAACATAAGCCGCCAACCGAACGCATCGATGATGGCCCCGCCCGCCACGGGCCCCACAGCCGGACCGGCCGACATCACGATGCCCGCCATGCCCATGGCAGTCCCGCGCTTCTCCGGTGGAAAGACGAGCATGGGCACCACGGCCACGAGCGGCAGCTGCACGCCCGCACCGGCGGCCTGCAGCACGCGCCCCGCCAAAAGGACGCCGAAACTCGGCGCCACAGCGCACAGCACCGTGCCCGCAGCGAACACCGCCAGCGACGCAAAGAACAGCCTGCGCGTCGAGAACTTGTCGATAAGATAACCCGATATCGGAACCATGATGCCGTTGACCAGCATGTATATACTGGTCACCCACTGGGCGTCGCCCGCTCCCACGCCGAAGGTCTGCATAAGACCCGGCAGAGCCGGTGACATGACCGTCTGGTTGAGCAAGGCCAAAAAGGCGCCGGCCACCACCACGCCCACGATAATGATCTCATGGCGAGTCGCTTTCGAAGCGCTCACCTGCGCATTCACACCCACAATACTGTCATCGCCTTTCGTCGAACCCTCCAGCGCACCCAACGACGCACGAGACGTGCGAAGTCGCCGGGCGCCCCGCGAGACTCCTTGCATGCCGTTATGATAGAAAGGAAGATCGCCCAAGATCGGGCGGCGCGTCTTATACGCGCATCGACGAAAGAGCAAGCGACGCGTTGTCCACGGCGCGTTCGCGTTCGCTTTCGACGAACGCGAACGCGTCCAAAACGCGAGTGCGACGATATGCTCGAACAACTTCGCTCATAAGGGTGAGCACCTTAAAATCGAAAGGCCGTCCTGTCAACCCGCTTCATACAGTCAACAAGACGGCCCCGCGCCTTAAAGACGCGGCAAGAGCGCGGCAAAAGGACGGCCCCCGCCGCCCCTCGCCACCCGCGCGCTGCGGCCGCGCGGCTCCGCGCCCTCGCGGCTCACAGCTCGCCGACGATGCGCCGCGTGCGGGCGGCCACCTCGGCTTTCGCGCGCTCCGCGTCCACAAGCGGCCACTGCCCGTCGCGATACACCACGCGCCCGTCGCACATGGTGAGGCACACGTCCGCCCCATGGCCGGCGTACACCACGTTCACAAGCGGGTTCGTCATCGGCGTCCACGACGGCCCCGCCACGTCGAGCACGCAGAGATCCGCGCGCGCGCCCACGCCCACGTACCCGCAGTCCTCGCGGCCCTGCGACAGCGCACCTGTGCGCGTGGCGGCGGCGAGCGCCTGCTTCGGCGAGATCGCGGTCGGATCGCACGCGGCCCCCTTCGCCGAAAGCGCCAGCAGATAGAGGTCCTGCATCATGTCGTGGTTGTTGTTCGAGGCCATGCCGTCGGTGCCCAGGCACACGCGCACCCCGCGCTCAAGCATCTTCGAGACGGGCGCGAATCCGCTGCCCAGCTTCATGTTGGACGCGGGGTTCGCCGCCACGAACACGCCGCGACGGGCCAGCACCTCGATGTCCTCATCGTCCACCCACACGCAGTGCGCCGCCGTCGTCGGGCAGTCGAACAGCCCCAGGCTCTCGAAGTAGCGCACGGGCGTGAGGCCGCCGTGACGCTCCTTGCACTCCTCGTGCTCGAGCCGCGTCTCGGACACGTGCACCTGCACGCGCAGGCCCCGCTCCTTCGCGTACGCCGCCAGATCGGCCACGGCCCGCGGGTTCGACGTGTACTCGGCGTGGACGTTGCAGTCCACCACGATCCTTCCGTCGGCCGCGCCCTGCAGATCGCGCGTCAGCCGATCAAGGCTGCCCTTCACCGGCAGCTCGTCCAATCCCTCGCCGTCGAACGCCAGAAGCGAGTCGGAGAGGTTCATCTTGACACCCGCGTCGATGGCCGCCCGCGCGCCCTCCTCCATATGATAGTACATGTCCGAGAAGCCCACGCACCCGTAGCGCGCCATCTCGATGCACGAAAGCAGCGTGCCCCAATAGCAGTCCTCGGGCGTGATCTTGGCCTCGAAAGGAAACACCAGGTCGTTGAGCCACGCCTGCAAGGGAAGATCCTCCGCGTAGCCCCGCAGCAGCGTCATGGGCGCATGCGCGTGCGCGTTGTAGAAGGCGGGCATGAGCAGTTTGCCGCGCCCGTCGTACACCTCGCCGAACGACGCGGCCTCCCCCTCTTCCGGCGCGGCGCCGCCCACGTAGGCGATGTGCCCGTCGCGCACGCCCACCCATTGGTGCGCCCGAAAGTCCAGGTTCTCGTCGAGAAGATCGATGTCAGCAAACAGCATGCCCCGCTCCTTCGCCTCCGCGCCGCGTCGCGCGAGTCCGATTCGGTCCAACGTTTCAGTCCAACGTAGTATAAACCTTGTGCTATGATCGCGGTACAACGAGAGGCGCGCCCGCCCCGCAGGCGGGCGTTGACGACGTGAAAGAAGGAGCCATGACAGAAGAATGCACGCATGAGTGCGGCAGCTGCGGCGTGTCCGGCTGCGGCGAGCGCACAGCGCAGGGCCCGGCGACCATCGCCGCGAACGCCCGCTCGAACATCCACCACGTCATCGGCGTGGTGTCAGGCAAGGGCGGCGTGGGCAAATCCCTCGTGACCAGCCTGCTGGCCAGCGAGATGCGCAAGCGCGGCAAGCGGGTGGGCATCCTCGACGCCGACGTCACCGGCCCGTCCATACCCAAGACGTTCGGCATCACGAATCCGCTCACGGCCGATGCCGACGGCATCCTGCCCGCCCAGGCGCAAAGCGGCATCAAGGTGGTGTCCACGAACCTGATGCTTCCGAAGGACGACGTGCCCGTCGCTTGGCGCGGCCCGGTGGTGTCCAACGCCATCAAGCAGTTCTACAGCGAGGTCAGCTGGGGCGAGATCGACTACCTGTTCGTCGACATGCCTCCGGGAACCTCCGACGTGCTGCTCACCGTGTTCCAGTCGCTGCCGGTGGACGGCATCGTCACCGTGTCGGCGCCGCAAGAGCTCGTGGCCATGATCGTGGGCAAGGCCGTGAACCTCGCGCACGACATGGACGTCGCGCTTTTGGGCCTCGTGGAGAACATGGCCTACTTCAAGTGCGACGATTGCGGCAAGGAGCACCACATCTTCGGCGAGCCGCAGGGCGCGGCCGTGGCCGAGCGCTACAACATCCCCGCCTACGCCACGCTGCCCATCGACCCCGCCTTCGCACGCCTGTGCGACGCGGGCAAGGTGGAAGACTACGACGTGGCCGGCGCGCTCGATCCCGTCATCGCCCAAATCGAGAAGGTCGGCGCCGAGTAGCCCGACGAAAACGACGCCGGCCAACCTGTCGCGGCGTCCCAGATCGAACGCGCGAAGGGCCCCGCTCAGGGGCCCTTCGCATGCGCGGTTGCGCACTCCCCTTGACCCGTCGGCCCTCCGGCTGCCCTTCCCCTCCTTCCGCGCGTCGACCCTGCGCCCCCACCCCCGTCGCGCGCCTGAACTCAGCGACAAGGACGAGCGAGCTGGACACGCATGCAAGATCGGCGATCCGGTGCCGATCTCAACCTGCGAACGGAAAATGCGGCTACATGCCCCGCTCCCACCGTGCCGCCGCGCCTGAGCTGCACCCCGCTCCTCGCTCCCACTCCCGCACCCCGCTCCCGCGAATCGTTGAAAATATTTTCAAAAAAGTCCTTGACCCTCAACGCGCTTCCGCTATACTGAATCTCGCACTTTTTCGGGGCCTTAGCTCAGCTGGGAGAGCGCATGGCTGGCAGCCATGAGGTCAGGGGTTCGATCCCCCTAGGCTCCACCACTTGTCATCGAGCCGGATCGCAGATCCGGCTCGTTTTGCGTTCCGGCCAACAGAAGCCCCGCCACCGATCTTTCGACCGCAGCGCAAAGCCAGCCCGCAAAGTCGGCCATCCGGCCGTCCCCCCTGCCACGCTTCGCACGCAATACGTCTCCCATTTGCGATCCTCCATCGGCGCGCACGCTGCGCCTCAGAGAAACGCTCGGTCGTGAATAGCGAACACGGAATGGCGAATCGCGCAACGCCTAGCGCGCGCTTGAATGCGCGGACGAAGGCAGCGCGCCAAACCCCGCCGTCGGCACCCTGCGGCCCCAAAGCACGACCGCCGTCCACGTGCCAGCACCCGCCACCCAGGCAGACCCCTCAAAACGATCGGGGGCGGCTGCTTTCAGCAGCCGCCCCCGTATCCGTCACTCCGCTTTCTCGGATGCGTAGAACGTGGCCTTGTCGAACACGTCGGCGATCGACTTCCCATCCGCGAACGGCAGGGTCAAAAACTCGCTCAGCGTCGGCACCAGCTCGCTCGCATCGACGTAGTGGCCCTTCTCGTTGAGCTTCGTCGTGTCCTGCGCCCGCCAGTACTGGTCGTTCACATCGGTGAGGTAGTACGTCGCGCCGTCGACCTCCATGTACACGGAATGCTTCGCGTGCAGATAGGTCGGCAGCTCGTCGAAGGACACGTCAAGCGCCTCGGCTGCTTTCGTTCCCATAGCGACCCCTTTCGTCCGGGAATACCTTGCCCTTCATCATAACAAGAACGCCGACCGAATGCATCGAGAAAAACCGATTCGGACGGCAGATTCAGACATCGCCTCCGTCACCTCTGCCGTCTTCGCGCTTTGCAAAGAAGCGCTCGGCAATGCGCGCGGCCTCGGCGGCGTCCTTGCCGTAGAAGTCGGCGCCGATCTGCGCGGCGTACTCGGGCGTGAGCACCGCCCCACCCACGAACACCCGCGCTTCGGGCGCTCGCTCGTGCACGAGGCGCACCGTCTCCTCCATGGCCCGCACCGTGGTGGTCATGAGGGCCGACAGCCCCACGAGGCGCGCGCCCGTGCGCTCCACGGCGCGCACCACTTCCTCGGGATCGACGTCGCGCCCAAGGTCCACCACGCGAAAGCCGTAGTTCTCCAGCAGCATCTTCACGATGTTCTTGCCGATGTCGTGGATGTCGCCTTTCACCGTGGCCACCACGATGGTCTTCGCGTCGTCGGCCTCGGGCGCGGCGCCTTGGCGGGCGCGCACCACGTCGAAGCCGGCTTTCACGGCCTCGGCCGACGCCATGAGCTGCGGCAGGAAGAACGAGCCGCGCTCGAAGCGCGCGCCCACTTCGTCGAGCGCGGGAATGAACACGCCGTTCACCACATCGAGCGGATCATGGTCGGAAAGAAGGCGCTCGGTGGCCTGCGCCATGGGGCCCTTGCGGCCCGTGAGGATGAGATGCGCCATCGCGCGCACGTCCTCGGCGGCGTCGGCAAGAGCGGGTGGAACGGGAAAGGGGTCGGCGCCCTGCGCCTGGGGTAAGCCCACATCGGCGCCCTGCGCCCCCGACGCCTCCGCGCGAGCCGCGCCCGCGTCGGCTGCGGGCGCCGCCTTCGCGACGTCCGTCGGAGCGTACGGGTCGAGCGCGCCCGCATAGCCCTCGATGAACGCACGCGCACCCGCGTCTTGGCCGTTCAGCACCTTGAAGGCCGCCACGGTGTCGCGATAGCGCGCCGAGAGCGGGTTCAAGATGGGCAGGTCGAGCCCCGCTCCGAAGGCCGCCGCCAGAAACGTCGCGTTCACCAGGCCGCGCTGCGGCAGGCCGAAGCTCACGTTCGACACGCCGAGCACCGTGCGCACGCCGAGGCGCTCCTTCACGAGCGCGACGGCGCGCACGATCTCGCGCGCCTCGTCCTGGTTCGTGGCGGCCGCCATGACGAGGCAGTCAACCGCCACGTCCTCGCGCGGGATGCCGCGGCGCTCGGCCTCGGCCACGATGCGCTCCGCCACGCGCAGACGCCCCTCGGCCGTGGGCGGGATGCCGTCCTCGGCGAGCGTGAGGGCCACCACGGCGCAACCGTACCTCTTGACGAGGGGAAGCACGGCGTCCATGCTCTCGCGCGTGCCGTTCACGGAGTTCACGAGCGGCTTTCCGGCATAGCCGCGCACGGCGGCCTCCACGGCGGCCGGATCGCTCGAATCCACCACCAAAGGCAGCGTGACCGTGGCCTGCAGCTTCTCCACGGCGGCACGCAGCACGGCCGGCTCGTCAAGCTCGGGCAGCCCCACGTTCACGTCGAGCACGTCGGCGCCGGCCTCCTGCTGGGCCACGGCCTCGCCCACGAGGTGGTCGAGGTCGCCCGCGCGCAAGGCCTCCTTGAGCTTCGGCTTGCCCGTGGGGTTGATGCGCTCGCCGATGACGGCGATCCACGCCGCGCCGCGCGGCAGCACGACAGCCTCTTGCGCGCTCGTCACCACGAACGCCTCCTCGCGCGCAGGAGGCGCGGGCACCGCGCGGGCATCGACGAGCGCGCGCAAACGCGCGATGAACTCGGGCGACGTGCCGCAGCAGCCTCCCACGAGGCTCGCCCCGGCCTCCACGACGGCCTCCATCGAGCGCGTGAAGGCGTCGGAGTCCACGTCGTACACCGTGCGCCCGCCCTCGACGCGCGGCAGACCGGCGTTGGGTTGCACGAGCAGCGGGCAGCGGGCGAAGCGCGCCATCTCGCGCACCGACGGCAGCACTTCGTCCGGCCCGAGCGAGCAGTTCAGGCCCACGGCGTGCGCGCCCATCGCCGAGAGCGCGGCCGCGGCCACGCCCGGAGGCGTGCCGAGAAACGTGCGGCCGTCCTCGCCGAAGGTCATCGTCGCGACCACGGGCAGGTCGCAGCGCTCCTTCGCAGCCAGAAGGGCCGCCTTCGCCTCGCGCAGATCGGCCATCGTCTCGATGAGCACAAGGTCGCACCCCGCCGCGACGACCGCGTCCACCTGCTCGGCGAACAGGTCGTACGCCTCCTCGAACGAGCAGGTGCCCAAAGGCTCCAGAAGCAATCCCGACGGCCCGATGTCGCCCGCCACGTAGCGCGCCCCCGCCGCCCGGGCGCACGCTGCGGCCGCGCGGTACGTCTCGACCACGCTCGCCGCGCCCGCCAGCTTGCGGGCGTTCGCGCCGAACGTGTTGGTGGTGACGACCTCGGCTCCGGCGGCCACGTAGTCGGCGTGGATGGCGGCGATCTCGTCTGCGTGCGTGAAGTTCAAAAGCTCCGGCAGCGCGCCCGCTTCGGCCAATCCACGCGCCTGAAGCTGCGTGCCCATCGCGCCGTCGAACACGAGGAACCCCTCGCCGCGCAGGGCGCGCCCCAGGCGCTCGTCCTTGACGGCGACGTCGGCAAGCGGGTCGCGAAGCGTCGTCTCAGCCATGGCAGGTCCGTCCTTTCCCTTTGAGCAGGCACCCCTCGCGCGCAGGGCACGTCGCGCAGTCGGCGTGGGCGCGCACGAGCGCTCGGCCCGAGGCTCCGTCCCACGCGCCGCCCCGGTTCGCCTCCCGCGCGCCGCCCGATCCCCCGCCGTCCGCGCGGTCCTCGTCGAACAGGCCGATCACAGCCGTCACGCTCTTCGTGGGCACGAGCAGGTTGCCCGCCGTCACCGAAAGCCCGATGCGGCGCGTCGCGTCGAGCGCCTTGAGGAACGCCGGCTGCACGGACAGCGGCAAGTCGCCATAACCGGGGCTGTAGCGGGCGCTCGCGCGCAGACCGCGCGCGGCGGCCTGCGACGCCACGGCGGCATCGCAGGCGTCTGCGGCCGCTTCGACGAGCGCGGAGGCCGCCGCCCCGTACAAAAGCGCGTCGGTCGGGCTGATCGCCGCATGTTTGCGCAGTTCGCGCTCGCAGGCCGCGCCGAGCGTGCACGCCAGAAGCGCCACCTCGCGCGCGCCGCGCAGATGCCGCGCGATGTCGCGGCCCGGCAGCACGAGGCCGCAGCCGGCGAGGACCACCTGCGGGCCCTTGTCGCCCTCGCCGTTCTCGCCACCTTCGCCGTCCCAGCGGGTGAGCGCCTCGTCCACGGGAAACGACGCGCTTGCGCACGCCGGCCGCAGCTCGCGCTCGCATGCGCTCGCAAGCTCCTCGAAGCGCGCAAGCAGCTGCGCGTCCAGCTTCTGGCCGGCATAGCCCAGATAGCGCAGCGCCTCGTCGCGATCAAGCGACAAGGCGGCCCCGCCCGCGCCCGGTCGGGAGGGCGGCGCGCCATCCGACGGCGCGTCGACCTCGCAGCCCGCGTCCCCGCACCCTGCGGCGCGAACCGATCCTATGCCCGCCATGCCGCCCTCAGCGCCGCCATGCTCGCCCGCGCGATGTCGGGCTGGTTCATCGTGTAGACGTGCAGCCCGTCCACCCCGTGCGCGTCCAAGTCGACGAGTTGGGCGCACGCGTACTCGATGCCCGCGCGGCGCAGGTCGTCCGGTCTGTCCTCGAAGCGCGCGAGCAGCTTGACGACAGGCGACGGCAGCGACGCGCCGCACATGAACACCATGCGCTGGATCTGGGTCTTCCCCAGAAACGGCATGATGCCGCACGCGATGGGCGCCGTGACGCCCGCGTTTCGCGCCGCCTCCCAGAACCGGTAGAAGAACTCATTGTCGAAGAACAGCTGCGTGACGAAGAAGCTCGCGCCCGCGTCCTGCTTCTGCTTCAGGTGCTCGATGTTCGCGCGCGCATCATCGCAGGCGATGTGCCCTTCGGGATACGCCGCCGCGCCCACGCAGAACCCCTCCTCGGCCAAACGCGAGATCAAGTCGCGGGCATAGCGGTACTCCCCCGGCTCGTCGGCACCCACCGCGTCTCCGCGCAGGGCGAGCACGTTGTCGATGCCATGGGCCCGCAGGTCGTCCACGGCGCGCGCGATCGTCTCCTCCGTGGCCCCGACGCAGGTGAGGTGCGCCACGGCGGGCACGTCGAAATCCCGTTGGATCATCTGCGCCACGTCGGCGGTGGCCCGCTTGTTGCCGCTGCCGCCCGCCGAATACGTCACGCTGATGAAGTCGGGGGCGAGCTCGGCAAGCTGTCCGGCCACGTCATGGGCCACATCGAGCGTGAGGTCGCCCTTCGGCGGGAATATCTCGAACGAGACGGGACGGCGCCCGCAAGCGCGCGCCGTGCGGTATATGCTTCGTATCGTGGTCATGAAGCCATTATACGAAAGCCCGGGCGACCGCCGCGCCGAAGCCCTCCAGGCCGCAAAATCGCCACGAGCCCCCCGGCGCAGCAGCTGACGCCGCCGAGATGCGCGGGCGAGCAACGGGCGGGCGCGAACGCATGCGGACGGCAGCTGCGCCCGGTGCGGGACAGGGCGCTATCGCCCCGCCCTGCCCGCACGCACGTCTATCCCGCCCGCACGCCCGCCTCGCATGCACGTTTCACCCGCGCGCCTCGCATTCCCGCCGCGCTACCCGCGCAGGCCGCGCAACGCGCCCGTCGGCAGAAACGTGAGGATACCGCCCACCGCGCACAGCAGAAGCACGACGGCCGCCGTGAAACCCGACACCGGAGCCACGTTCACGCCCACGCCCACGAGCGCCCACAGGAACACCACGGGAAACACCCAGTCGTCGTAGCTCTTCTTCATGAGGTAGCCGAGCGCCAGCACGCCCGCCGAGAGCGCGATGGCCGACAGCCCGTTGAAGAACGGCAGCCCGCCGTCGAGCGCGCGCGTGATGAGGATGGCCATGTTCGCGATGGTGGCCACCGTCACCCACGCGGTGTACAGGGAGATGGGCATCCACTCCGCGCCGCGCCGCGCCGTTTTCCGCACATTCAGATACAGCGCGGCGAGCACCACCCATTCGGCCAGGATCACGATGAACGATACGCCCACGGCCTCGAAATGCCACAGCGCCAGCCACAGCACGTTGAGCACGCAGCTCGCGATGAACAGCGCCGAGGTGGCGGTGAACGCCTTCGGGCGGGTCGCGGCGTTTCGCGTGTAGGCCACGAGCCACACGATGAGGGCCACGTAGATGACCGACCAGATGGCGAACACGTAGCCGGCGGGCGTGAACCACGTGAACACGCCGTACGCCACCGTAGCCGAGGTGTTGCCGCCTACCTGCCCTCCCTCGATCACGGCGTTGCCCACGAGCGTGAGCGCATAGACGATCCACATGGTGACGGTCTCCACCGTCAGGTAGCCGCCGCGTTCGAGCCTACGACCCGTCTTCGTGTTGCGGGCGCGCTGGACGACGCCCGGTGCCGACGCGGCACGATACGCATGATTCGACATGATGCACCTCGCTTTCCTTCAAAGGTCGGTGCTTTAGTGTAGCGCCGCGCACGTGCGAAGGCCGTTACGGGAGCTTCGCAGTCCCTCATCGCTTCGGCGCAGATCAGAAGCGTGTTTGTCAGCGATGAGAAGACGCGTCAGCCCACAGGGCGCAGATGCGACGGAAGGCGCGTCAGCCCACGCGGGCGCGCAGGTAGTCGCCGGGCGCGAGCGCGGCGTGAACCTCGAAGGAGTAGCGCTCGGCCGAACGGTTCGCCACGGCGACGGGCACGGGCGTGGCGTCACTCGGATCGTCCGGCGCGGACGCGGGCAGCCATGCCAGGTTGCGCACCCGCACGCGCGCGACGGGACGGCGCGGCGAGAGCACCTCGAGCTCGTCGCCCTCGCGAAAGCGGTTGTGGCACACGACGACCACGCGCGCGCCCGCCCGCTCCACCGTGGCCGCATGCACGAACTTCCTCACGTAGCCGTCGCGCTCGGGCGACTGCTCGGCGCGCCCGTAGTAGAACCCGGTCGAGTACGGCCGGTGCGAGATGGCGTCCAGCTCGGCAGCCGCCTCGGACACGTCCGCGCCGTCGAGCACCGAACGGTAGGCGTGCACCGCCGTGGCCACGTAGAACGCCTTCTTGTTGCGCCCCTCTATCTTGAGCGAATCGACGCCGGCCTCAATCAGGTCGTCCAAATGGGCGATCATGTTGAGGTCGCGCGCGTTCATGACGTAGGCGCCGCGCACATCCTCCTCCACCGGATAGAACTCCCCAGGCCGCCTCTCCTCCACAAGCGCGTAGCTCCAGCGGCACGGCTGGGCGCAGTGCCCCTTGTTGCCCGAGCGCCCCGTCATGACAGAGCTGATCAGGCACCGCCCCGACACGGCCATGCACATGGCGCCGTGCACGAACGCCTCGATCTCCAGATCGCGCGGCGCGTCGGCGCGCAGACGGGCGATGTCGGCCACGCTCATCTCGCGGGCGCACACCACGCGGCCCGCCCCCAGCTCGTGCCACATGCGCGCGGCCTCGGCGTTCATCACACCCGCCTGCGTGCTCACGTGCAGCTCCAGGGAGGGCGCGTGCTTGCGCGCGAGCGAGAGCGCGCCGAGGTCGCTCACGATAAGCGCGTCCGCGCCAGCCGCGTCGAACGCCTCCAGGTAGGCGGGCAGCGCCGCCACGTCGTCGGCGTCCATGAGCGTGTTGAGCGCCACGTACGCCCGCGCTCCGGACGCGTGCGCGCACGCCACGGCCGACGGCACCTCGTCAAGCGCGAAGTTCTCCGCGCGCTGGCGCAGCCCGAAGCGGTCGCACGCGAAGTACACCGCGTCCGCGCCAAAGCGCACCGCGGCCTCAAGCTGCGCCCGCCCGCCGGCGGGCGCAAGAAGCTCGGGAGTGTGGTTTCGCTCGAACATGGTCGGATGCCCTGTCTGCCCCGTCTGTCCTATCCGCTCTGACGTCCGCGACGCCAGCGAGAAGCGCAGAGGCGCCAGCCGCCGAAAGCCCGCCGAAGCGCGCTTTCCCGCACGCGAGGAGGGTTCGAGGCGGCAAGGCAGAACGCCTCCGCGCTTCGCAGCGCCGATCCGACGCGCCCTCTCAGGCCCGCACGACCCTCGGACCTTGCGGGGTGTCCTCGACGGCGAAGCCCAAGCTTGAAAGGCCGTCGCGCACGGCATCGGCGCGGGGCCAATCCTTCGCCGCGCGGGCCTTTGAGCGAACCGCGAGCAGCGCGTCCACGGCCTCCGCGGCATCCTCGCCCTCATACCCGGCCATTTCGGCGGCCAATCCCACGACCTCGGCGGGATACGCGCCGTCCGTGCCTTCGGCCTCCTGCGCCGCAGCCTCCACGTCGACCCCGAGCACGCCGAGCAGATCGACCACGAGCGCGCGCGCGTCGCGCACGAAGGGCACGTCGGTGATCGCAAGGGTCTTGCCCGCCGTCCGCGCGTTCACGTCGGCGACGAAGTCGAAGATCTCCCCGAGGGCCTTGCACGTGTTGAAGTCGTCGTCCATGGCGAGGATGAAGCCCATCTTCGCCTCGCGGGTGCGCTCCATGAGCGCGCGCACGTCGAGCGGCGAGGGGATGTCCTCGGCGTTGGCCAGGAGCCAATCGAGGTTCTTCACGGCGTTTTTGATGCGCCCGAGCGCCGCGTCGGCCTCGGCCAGGCGTTCGTCGGAGAAGTCGAGCGGGCTGCGGTAGTGCGTCTGCAGCATGAGGAAGCGCAGCACGGCGGGATCGGTCGACTCGAGCACGTCGTGCAGCAGCTTGAAGTTGCCGAGCGACTTGCTCATCTTCTCGGAGTTCACCTGCAGCATGCCGCCGTGCATCCAATGGTTCGCGAACGCGCAGCCGCACGCGGCCTCGCTCTGCGCGCGCTCGTTCTCGTGGTGCGGGAACACGAGGTCGGCGCCGCCGCCGTGGATGTCGAACGGCAGGCCCAGGTACTTGCGCGACATGGCCGAGCACTCGATGTGCCAACCGGGCCGGCCCATCCCCCACGGCGACTCCCACGCGGGCTCTCCGGGCTTGGCCGCCTTCCACAGCGCGAAGTCGAGCGGATCGCGCTTGCGGTCGGCCACGTGCCCCGCGCCGTCGATCTCGGCGCGCAGCTCGCGATGCCCGCTCTCCATCTCGTCGACGTTGCGACCGGACAGCTCGCCGTACGCCGGATACGAGCGCACGGCGAAGTACACGTCGCCGTCCACCTCGTAGGCGTGCCCCCCGTCGATGAGCTCTTGGACGAGCTCGATCATGGCGGGGATCTCCTCGGTTGCCTTCGGGCGCACGTCGGGGTCGAGCACGCCCGCGGCGCGCATGTCCTCGATGAACGCCTCGGTGTACTCGGCGGCCACCTCGGCGGCGTCGCGCCCCTCCTCGGCGGCCTTCGCGATGATCTTGTCGTCCACGTCGGTGACGTTCTGCACGAACGTCACGTCGAAGCCGCGCCACATGAGGTAGCGGCGGATGACGTCGAAACTGATGAACGTGCGCGCGTTGCCGATATGGATGCGGTTGTACACGGTGGGACCGCACACGTACATGCCCACCTTGCCGCGCTCAAGCGTCTCAAGGTTCTGCTTGCTGCGCGTCTTCGTGTCGTAAAGCCTGATCATACAAACGTTCCTTCGCTCGTTGGAAACGTGTCGGATACGGTGCGCCTATCGTAGCACAACAAGGCCCCGCGCCGGTCGAGATGCGCGGAGCAATCGACGCGGCAACGGCGTCGGGAAAAGGCGCGGCGAAGCGGCAGGGCCACCCGCGATCCAGGGCGGCCGGGCCCCTACGGACGTCGGCACAGCAGGCACACGGCGGTGGCCGAGATGCCCTCCTCGCGGCCCTCGAATCCCAAGCGCTCGGTGGTGGTGGCCTTCACGCCCACGTTCTCCACGGAAACGCCCATGGCGCGGGCCAAGTTCTCGCGCATGGCGTCGCGGTACGGCGAGAGCTTCGGTGCCTGCGCGGCGATGACGGAGTCCACATCGAGGATGTCGTAGCCCTCGGCGCGCACCTTGTCGGCCACGGCGGCCAAGAGCTTGAGCGAGTCGGCCCCTTCGTAGGCGGGGTCGGTGTCGGGGAACAGCTTGCCGATGTCGCCGCCGCGGATGCCGCCCAAAAGCGCGTCGGCAACGGCGTGCGCGAGCACGTCGGCGTCGGAGTGGCCGAGCAGCCCGCGCGTGTGCGGGACGTCCACGCCGCCCAGGATGAGCTTGCGTCCCTCGACGAGCGCGTGCACGTCGAAGCCCTGCCCGATGCGCAAGGACGCAGGATCGAACGCCCGATCAGCCATCACTCCTCGGCCCCCTTCATGTACATCGTGCGCACGGCGGCGGCCAGCATGAGGTAGTCCTCCGGCACCGTCAGCTTGATGTTGTCGCGCTTGCCCTCCACCACGAGCACGCGGCCGCCCAACCGTTCGATGAGCGACGAGTCGTCGGTGCCCATGAAGCCGTCGGAGAGCGCCGAGGCGTGCGCGCGGCGGTAGATGCCGGCGCGGAACACCTGCGGCGTCTGCGCGTTCCAGAACACGCGGCGGTCGGGCGTGCCCACGATCACGCCGCTCTCCACCACCTTGAGCGTGTCGACGGCCGGATGCGCCACCACGGCCCCGTCGCAGTCGATGTTGCCCTTGAGCGTGGCGATGGTGTGCGCGATGAGGTCGGGCGTGATGAGCGGGCGAGCGCCGTCGTGCAAGACAACGTAGTCGTAATCGTCCGGCACGTATTCCAGGCCCGAGAACGCCGACTCCTGACGGCTCGGCCCCGCAGGCGCCACCACGATGGGCGTGACGAACGGAAACGGGTCGATGGCGCGCTTAAGGTACTCGTCGCAACGCTCCTCGGGGCACACGATGACGATGAGGCCGATGTCGCCCACCGCGTCGAACGCCTCGGCCGACCAGGTGAGGATGGGCTTGCCCGCGATCTCAACGAGCTGCTTGCCGCCTTCCTTGCCGAAGCGCTCCCCCGTGCCCCCGGCCAGGATGATGGCCGCCGTCTGAGGATTTTTGTCCACCTCGCCCTTGAGGCCGACGAGCGACTGCGCAAGCGTGTCGATGTCGAGGTCGTCGCACGCCAGCTCGGGCGCGCGCAGCACCTCGGACGAGAACACGGGGTCGATTGTCTGGGTCATAAAGCCTTCCTCTCCGCCTTGCGCATTCCTTCTCCACCCGTCTGCGTCGCTACGGGCAGCGACGATTCCATGCGATGCCCGCAAGCATCGCCCGCAGCCCACCACGCCGCGCCCGCCGCCCGCAGCATCGGCGAACGCCGTCGCCTCCGCGCGCGGCCGCATGCGCGCCAACCTAGTCACGCTCGTCCGGCCGACGCACGGTGATCTCCTGCGCCTTCAGCGTCACGCGGGAATGCGGGGGAACCGACGAGGTGACGAACGCGGAGCCGGCGATGACCGACCCGGCGCCGATCACCGTCTCGCCGCCGAGCACCGAGGCGTTGGAGTAGATGGTCACATCGTCCTCGATGGTGGGATGGCGCTTCACCCCGGCCAAACGCTGCCCGCCGCGCGTGGACAGCGCACCGAGCGTGACGCCCTGGTACAGCTTCACATGGTCGCCGATGACGGTCGTCTCGCCGATCACCACGCCCGTGCCGTGGTCGATGAAGAAGTACTCGCCTATTTCGGCGCCGGCGCCGATGTCGATGCCCGTGCCGCTATGCGCCAGCTCGGTCATGATGCGCGGGATGATGGGCACGTTCTGCTGGTAGAGCACGTGCGCGACGCGGTACACGTAGATGGCGTACAGGCCGGGATACGAGAAGATGACCTCCTCTTTCGAGCCTGCCGCTGGATCGCCGTCGTAGAGGGCCTGCACGTCGGTGAGCAGCACCTGCTGAATGCGGGGAAGCTCGTCGAAGAACACCGTGCACACCTCGGAGGCGCGCTTGCAGATATGCTCGGGCGTTCCCCCGCCGCACAGATGGCGGGCCGGGTCGGCCTCCGCGGCATCGCGGTCGTCGGAGGTGTAGGAGAGCGCGAGGACGATCTGCTCGCGCAGCACGCGCTCGATTTGGATGAGCGTCTCGCCGATGAAGTACTCCGGGCTCGTGGAGGGCGTGAGCATCTCGTCGCCGAAGTAGCCCGGAAACAGCACCCGGCGCAGATCCTTGAGAACCCACTTCACCGCCGACCGGCTGGGAAACCTCCGTCCGGGCTTCGTGAAGAATATCTCGTCGGCCTCGTAGTTCTTCTCGATGCCCTTCACGATGCGGTCAAGGTTGTCTCCGAACATGGAACCTCCTGAGGTCGGCCGATCCGCTGCGCCTTCCGCAACAGCGACGTTTCCAGTATACGACAAATGCCGGCGCACGACGCAGGAAACCCCTGCTCTTCGGGCTTCGGATTCCACAACCCAAAGAACAGGGGCTCCCAACGAACCGCTCTGCGAAGCCAGTCCGTCGTGCCGCTAGTCTGCCGCGCCGCCCGACATCGAGCCGCCCCTGCGCACGCCGGCGTGGCCCAGGTCGTAGTTCGTCAGCAAAAGCTCGGCCTCGCGCGCGATGCTGTCGCGCTTGCGCGGCTCTGGCACGGCCCCCGAGCCTTGCGAGAACACGAGCTCGCCGTCCGCCGCGTCCACGTCGATGATGGATCCGGCAGTCCACTTGCCCTCCAAGATCTCCTCGGACAGCGGATCCTCCAGCAAGCGCTGGATGGCGCGGCGCAACGGGCGCGCCCCGTACGTGGCGTCGGTGCCCTCCTTGGCGATGAGCTTGCAGGCCGCCTCCGTCAGGTTGATGGACATGTTCTGCTCGATCAAGCGCTCGCGCAAATCGGCCACCATGAGCTTCACGATCTCGGCGATCTGCTCGGCGGTGAGGCTCTTGAACACGATGATCTCGTCGATGCGGTTCAAGAACTCGGGCCTGAACAGCTTCTTCATCTCGGCCATCACGCGGCTTTTGATCTCCTTGTCGGAAAGCCCCGCATGCTCCTCGGTGGAGAAGCCGAGCGTCGTGGGCTGGGCGATCTCGCGCGCGCCCACGTTCGACGTCATGATGATCACCGTGTTGCGGAAGTCCACCGTGCGGCCCTGCGCGTCGGTGAGGCGCCCCTCCTCCAGAATCTGGAGCAGGATGTTGAACACGTCGGGGTGCGCCTTCTCGATCTCGTCGAACAGCACCACCGAGTAGGGGCGCTGGCGCACGGCCTTCGTGAGCTGGCCGCCCTCGTCGAAGCCCACGTAACCCGGAGGCGAGCCCACGAGGCGCGACACGCTGTGCTTCTCCATGTACTCGGACATGTCGAACGAGAGCAGCGCGTCCTCGGAGTTGAACAGGAACTCGGCGAGCGCCTTCGAAAGCTCGGTCTTGCCCACGCCCGAGGGGCCGAGGAAGATGAACGAGCCGGCGGGGCGCTTCGGATCCTTGAGGCCCGAACGCGAACGGCGTATGGCCTTCGACAGCGCCGTGACGGCCTCCTCCTGGCCGATCACGCGCTCATGCAGTACGGCCTCCATGCGCAGAAGCTTCTCCGTCTCGGCCTCGGTGAGGTTGCTCACGGGCACGCCGGTCGTCATGGACACCACGTCGGCGATATCCTCGACGGTGACCTGGTGGATGGACTTCTGCGCGTCCTCCTCCCACTTCTTCTCGGCCTCTTCGCGCTTCTTCTTCAGCTCCGATTCCTGGTCGCGCAGCTGGGCGGCGCGCTCGAAGTCCTGCGCGGCGATGGCCCCGTCCTTCTCGCCGCGCAAACGACGCAGCTCGTCGTCGAGGTCGCGCAGCTCCTTCGGCAGCGTCATGTTGCGGATGCGCATGCGCGCACCGGCCTCGTCGAGCACGTCGATGGCCTTGTCGGGCAGGAAGCGGTCCTGGATGTAGCGGCTCGAGAGCGCCACAGCCGCTTGCAGCGCGTCGTCGGTGAAGTGCACCTGGTGATGGGCCTCGTAGCGGTCGCGCAAGCCCTCCATGATGCGCATGGCCTGCTCCTCGTTCGGCTCCCCCACGGTGATGGGCTGGAAGCGCCGCTCGAGCGCCGAGTCCTTCTCGAGGTGCTTGCGGTACTCGTCGATGGTGGTGGCGCCGATCACCTGGATCTCGCCGCGCGACAGCGGCGGCTTCAGGATGGCGGCCGCGTCGATGGAGCCCTCGGCCGAGCCCGCGCCGATGAGCGTGTGCATCTCGTCGATGAACAGGATGATGTCGCCCGCGTCCATGACCTCCTTGATGCACTTCTTCAGGCGCTCCTCGAACTCGCCGCGGTACTTCGACCCGGCCACGAGCGCGCTCACGTCGAGCGTGAACAGACGCTTGCCGCGCAGGATGTCGGGCACCTGGTTCGATACGATGAGCTGCGCCAAGCCTTCCACGACGGCGGTCTTGCCCACGCCCGGCTCGCCGATAAGGAGCGGGTTGTTCTTCTGACGGCGCGAGAGCACCTGCATGACGCGCTCGATCTCGCCCGCACGGCCGATGACCGGGTCGAGCTTGCCGTCGCGCGCCTTGCTCGTGAGGTCGGTGCCGAACTCCTTGAGCACGCTGTCGGAGCCTTGGCCCTGCGCGTCGAACGCGTTGCGGCCGGCGTACACGGGACTTTGGCCCACGAGGTCGTTGAGCGCGCCGCGCACGTCGTCGCCGGACACGCCAAGGCGCGTGAGCACCTCGAGCGCGGTGCCGTCGCCCTCGCGCACGATGCCGAGCAGCAAGTGCTCGGTGGAGATGTAGGACTGCCCCATCTGCATGGCCTCGCGCAGACTGTTCTCCAGCACGCGCTTGACGCGGGGCGTGAAGGACAGGTGCCCGGACACGTCGGTGTCCTCGTCGATGGCGACCACCTGGCGAATGGCTTGCACCACGCCGTCGTACTTGACGTTCAAGCGGTCGAGGGCTTGGGCGGCCAGGCCGTCTTTCTCCTGTATGAGGCCGAGCAGGATGTGCTCGGTGCCCACGTAGGGCTGATGCAGCGAGCGGGCCTCGTCCTGCGCGAGGACGAGCACCTTGCGCGCCTTGTCCGTGAACTTCTCAAATGACATGTCAGCCTCGATTCTCGCGGCGGTACTTCGGTGTTACCCGCACTATGCTAGCACTCGCACGCAAAGAGTGCCAACACGGCTCATGCCGCACACGCCCGCTCCATAACTTGCGGCGCGCGGGGCGGCGCGGCAAGTGGCGCGATCGAGCGCGGTGGGACGATCATGCAGCGCGATCAGGCAACGCGATCGAACGCGGCGGCTTGACCGGGCGCGGCAGCGCGACAATCCTACCATGGCGGGCCCCGATGAGCAGCGGAGGCCCCGGTTGCCTCCGAACGTGCTCGCATCTGAGACGATTCTGAAACGTGCCGCGCGCTGAAAGGCGAACGGAGCGAGCAGCGGCGGTCGCTCGGCAGAGCGCGCGAAACCGCGTGCGTGGTGGCGGGTTTTGACGGAAAACCGCGATCGCTCTCGTGCGCTCGCGACGGGCGGATGCATGAGCGCGGGCGCGACCAGGCATTTCCCGAAGCAGGGAAGAGGCGTCACTTTCGGCGGCCCCCTTCGACCGCGGTTTTCCGTCAAAACCCGCCACGAAGCAAAGGCGTCTCTGTCAAACCAAGATTGCTATAGCCAGATCGGCCCCGCCGCGCGCGGGCCGCCCAGACGCCTCGGAAGCCCCCGATCCGTCAGGCGGGGCCTTTCGGGGCGCCCGGCCAGGGGAACCCGGCTCGGAGCTAGAAGAACATGGGTTCGTGTCAATCTTGGTTTAACAGAGACGAAGGAAGTCGAGCGCGCGAACGCCGACAAATGGAACCTCCCGCTCGGTTGCGAGGCCAAGAGCACCGCGCCCGCGCCAAGCGGTCTGCACGCCAAAGCACCCCGAAGCGCAAAACGCCGTAGCGCCATCGCTCCTTCCGCACCGACGAAGCGCAAACGTCCGAAGGCCGCCCGACGGAGAGCCGGGCGGCCTTCTCGAAGATCGTGCGCGGCGGCGCTAGTACAGCTTCGCGCCAGCGGGGATGCGGCCATCCACCATGAGCAGGTTCAGGCGCTCCTCGCCCTCCTCCTCGTGGACGGCGCTGATGATCATGCCGCACGAGTCGATGCCCATCATCTTGCGCGGGGGCAGGTTCGTGATGGCGACGAGCGTCTTGCCCACCAAATCCTCCGGCTCGTAGTACGCGTGGATGCCGGAGAGGATGATGCGGTCTGCACCCGTTCCGTCGTCGAGCGTGAACTTGAGCAGCTTCTTGCTCTTGGGCACCGCGACGCATTCCTTCACCTTGACCGCGCGGAAGTCCGACTTGCTGAACGTCTCGAAGTCCACCTGCTCTTCGAACAAAGGCTCGATGACCACCTTCGAGAAGTCGAAGGCGGCGGGGGCAGCGGCATCGCCGGAAGCGGCGGCGTCGGCGACCGCTTCCGCAGCGCGCTCCCGCCCGCCAGCCGGAGTTTCGTCCCCCATGTGCGGGATCGAACAGTCCAGTGGACCATTCGAAGACATACTTCCCGCCCGAGCGGGCGCGTGCTGCTCGTCCCTCATGTGAGGGAACAACAGCACATCCCTGATGGACGGCGCGTCGGCGAGCAGCATGACCAAACGGTCGATGCCCACGCCCACGCCGCCCGCCGGCGGCATGCCGTACTCGAGCGCGCGCACGTAGTCCTCGTCGTAGCCCATGGCCTCGTCGTCGCCCATGTCCTTCGCCTCAACCTGCGCGCGGAAACGCTCGGCCTGGTCGACCGGGTCGTTCAGCTCGCCGAAGGCGTTGGCGTACTCGTGCCCGCAGATGAACAGCTCGAAACGCTCAGTGAGGTTGGGGTCGCCGGCCTTCTTCTTGGCCAGCGGCGACACCTCGAGCGGATGGTCGATCACGAACGTGGGCTGGATGAGCTTCTCCTCGGCCACGGCCTCGAAGATCTCGGCGATGAGCTTGCCTTTGCCCCACGCGCTGTCCGCATGCCCGCCGTTCTTCTCGAGGATGGCCGCCAGCTCGTCGCGCGTGCGTGCGAAGCTCACGTCCTCGCCCGCGCCCGCGCTCGCCAGCTCGATCATCGACTTGCGCGGCCACTCGCCCGACAGGTCCACCTCCTGGCCCTGGTAGGTGATCTGCAGCGTGCCGCATGCAGCCATCGCCGCCGCCTGGATGTAGCCCTGGGTGAGCTCCATCATGCCCTCGAGGTCGGAGAACGCCTGATAGGCCTCCATCGTGGTGAACTCGGGGTTGTGGTAGGGATCCATGCCCTCGTTGCGGAACTGGCGGCCGATCTCGAACACCTTCTCGAACCCGCCCACCAAAAGGCGCTTGAGCGGCAGTTCCGTGGCGATGCGCAGGTAGTAGTCGCGGTCGAGCGCGTTGAAGTGCGTGACGAAGGGCTTCGCGTTCGCGCCGCCCAGGATGGGATGCAGAAACGGAGTCTCAACCTCGTAGAAGCCCTGCTCCTCCATGTAACGGCGAATGGCCGCCACGATCTTGAAGCGCTTCTCGAACACCTGCTTGACCTCGGGATTCATCACCAAGTCCACGTAGCGCTGGCGGTAGCGCGTCTCCTTGTCGGCCAAGCCGTGGAACTTCTCCGGCAACGGGCGCAAGCTCTTGCTCAGAAGCTCGAACGACGCCACGGCAACGGACAGCTGCCCGCGCTTCGTGCGCATCATGGTGCCGCGCACGCCGATCCAGTCGCCCACGTCGAGATCCTTCAGCTGGCGATAAGCCTCCTCGCCCAGCGCGTTGATGCGGCAGAACAGCTGCATGTCGCCCGACGAGTCGCGCAGCTCGAGAAACGCCAGCTTGCCCTGGTCGCGCTTGGCCATGACGCGGCCCGCCACCTGCACCTCGTCTTCAGTGGACGCGCCGTCCTCGAGATCGGCGTAGCGCTCGTTTAACTCGGCCAGATGGTGCGAGTACTTGAACGCATGCCCGTACGGGTCCTTTCCCGCAGCGATGAGCGCCTCGCGCTTGGCGCGGCGCACCGCGATGGGATCGTCTTCGATGATCTGCTGGGTCTGGTCGGGAGTTTCGCTCATAGGTTGTCCTCGAACTCGCAGGTTGGCGTGGTAAGTCAGCGAGGGCGGCTGCGGTGCCCGAGATTCGCGGGGCGACGGGGGCGAAGCGTACTTCGGTACGCGAACCCGCGTCGTCGTGCGAAGATTGGGCGCGCCAGCCGTCCGCAGCGTCGGCAGGCTCCGGCGCTCTGCCGAACGCCGGAGCCCAGATCCTTAGTGCTCGATCTTGACGATGGTCATGGAGATAACACGGCCAGTCGGGCCGGTCGTCTCCACTTTGTCCCCCTTCTTGCGGCCCAGAAGCGCCGACCCCACCGGCGACTCGTTGGATATCTTGCCGGCTGCAGCGTCGCTTTCCGCACCGCCCACGATGGTGAACACGCGCTCGCGGCCGCCCATGTCCACGGTCACCGTCGAGCCGATGTGCACGTTGTTCGAACGCTTCGGCGTGTTGACCACGGTGGCTTCGGAGAGGATGCGGCTGATCTCGGCGATGCGCGCCTCCATCATGCCCTGCTCGTTTTTCGCGTCGTCGTACTCCGAGTTCTCGGAGATGTCGCCGAACTCCCGCGCCACCTTGATGCGCTCGCCGATCTCGGCGCGCTTCTCCGTCTCAAGATAGTGCAGCTCGGCCTCGAGGTTCTCCTTGCCTTCCGGCGTGAGGATGAAGTTGTTGTCAGCCATGTTCCTCCACCTGTCCACTTGCATAAAACAGGCACGCTTCCCACAAGCGTGCGATCCGGCTCTTCTTGCGATGTAAGCGCGAATGCATCGCGCCGATATGAAAAAAGCGGTATGTGCGAGGCGTGGGCCGTCTGCACATACCGCGCTCGAACGAAAATCAGAGGGTTACTCGGCCTTCTTCCTGACCGTCGTCTTCTTCGCCGTCGTCTTCTTGACAGGCTGCTCCTCAACCTCCTCGACGACCTCTTCCTCGTCATCGGCGTCTTCGATGGCCTTCTCGCCGCCACCGATGCCCTCGCGGAGGTTCTTGACGGTCTTGCCAAGAGCGCTGCCGAGCTTCGGAAGGTTCTTCGGGCCGAAGATGAGCAGAATCACCACGAGGATGATGAGAAGCTCCGGCATTCCCATTCCAAGGATCTTCATACGTTCCTCCAAGTTGCTCGCGCGGATCCGCCCGCTGCGGTTCCACCCCGCCCCATCGTCTCCGACGAAGCGGCTCTCCGATGCAAAAAAGGGATGTTCGCTTTGATGGAAACATCCCCTTTAGCTCCATGGTCGGGATGACAGGATTTGAACCTGCGGCCTCTGCGTCCCGAACGCAGCGCTCTACCAAGCTGAGCCACATCCCGATGGCTGCTCACGCAGCAACGGTTATAATAGCACAATGAATTGAAAAGCAAAAGCAATAACGCCGACAATTTCGCGTCCATCGCTTCTCCACCGAAGCCGCCACCGAAGCCCCCTCGCCGAAGTCGGTAACTTTCGGCATCTTTTCAATTCCCGCTTTTCGCCCCAGGCCATCATGGCAGATTGAAACCAGCCGGGGTCCGCTATCGACGTTTTACGCTGCGATGCCGGAGAAGGCCACCAATACTCGCAGCTCGACCTCGCACGGCCAGGGTCTCGCCCTAGAAGTCTTCAAGCCTCGACTCGTCGATGCCGCGAAACCGGTTCGCCGGATTTCGCCGCTGATCGAGCAGGGCGAACACCTTCACAATGCCCGAGGCGGCATCCAGCGCGTAGTAGATCGTCTTGGTGGTGCCGGGCAGATGGTACTCCCTGCAAGGAAATGGCAACTCATCTTCCCCGAGATCGGCCTCGTGCCCGTGGCCGATCTCGGGGAAGCGCTGCAAGAGATCGACCACATTGAAGAACCGGTTTTGACCCGGCCCGCCATCGACGCCAAGTCCTCGATCACGGACCGGGCGATCAGCACCCTGCAAGCGCTACTCATCGCCCGCCCGCTCCATGCCGAGCGCCTGCTTCGCCTGTTCGACGGTAAGCATGTCGCCGCTTTCCACGGCGGCGACCCCGCGCCGGAACTAGCGGGCTTTGTAGTCGGCCTGATCCCGCTCGCTCGACACGCGAAGAGCCACGGGGAAAGGCAGCCCTCGCTCTCTGATGACGGAGCGGACGAAAAGGTTGACGCCGTGGTCGCGCTCATGCCCAGCTCGCCAACGATCTTGGTGAACTCTTGCTTGACCGCATCGTCCATGTTCGCGGAAAGCGCTCTGCGCCTCCTAGCACGCCTTCTTCGACACGATGAGGCGGGATGCGTTCTGTTGCTCCCAATTGGTCTGGGCTTCGTTTTACGACAATTTTGGCGCTAACATAAGCACGAACGAAGTATTGGGACCGATTATCCACCCGATGGAGATCATAGATTCCAAAGAATGCGTTCTCATGTACCTCCAACTAAACTATTAGCAGTCGCGAGCATCTTTGAGCCGGTTATGTGCCCGTTGACGCTTTAGCCTGCGAAATGTGCTTTGATGTGCAAGAAGCAGTTTTGGCAAGGCGCAGACGATGCGCTCCGCATGCCGCCTGCGCCTGCCGCGACCAGAGGATTGACGATGAAACGAACCATTGCCCGCTTCCTAACCGGCGCGGCGCTCTTCATGGCGGCGACCTGCCTTTGCGGCTGCGCCTCGGACGAAGGGCCGACCGCCCCAGTCGACGCCGCCATCGGCGTCATCGAAACGCGATCAGAGAAAGAGACGAGCAGGATCGTCTTCTACGACGGGGAAATGAACGAGGTGGCGCAGCTCCCCCTCGGCTGCGCAACGCTGGGGAACATCTTTTACGATCCGCTGGTCTACGAAGGCAGCCTGTTCGCCATCCCCCAAGGAAACTTCAAGACCAAAGACGGCGAGGCCGTCCTGCAAGTCGATCTGGACTCCCTCGCCACCGAAACGCACACCATCCGGCAGCCGGCCATGAACGACGTGGCCGCAAGCGACGCGCACGTCTTCACTTGCAACACGCTGAATTACGCGTCTTACATAAACCGTTGCCGAACCGACGACGGAGAGGTGTCGAGCGTGTCCATCGAGGGGGTCTACGTGTCGAAGATCGTCTGGCACGAAGGCAGCCTGTACGCTTTCGGACTGGACCTCGACGACGATTCTCCGATGATCCTGCGCTACGACGAGAACCTGACCCTCAGGAAATCGATCGATTGCAGCGGCTGCGCCTACGCTTCGAGCGTCTACAGGGCGGTTGCGGACGAGAGCCGCATCTATTTCTGCAGCTTCGACGTCGCATCGAGAGGCCAGATCGGCGTCCTGGACACAAAAAGCGACACGCTGAGCTCCATCCAGCTGAACGAGAGAGGCGCTTCGAGCATATCCCTGGTGGACGGCAGGCTCTACGTCGCCCATTGCGACACCAGGCAAGAGCAAGGCGACAGCGTGCTGAGCGTCGTGGATCTGGAGACGGGATCCGTCGAGGAGCGCGCCCTTGAGCACGGGGTGGACCAGATGACCGTAACCGACGGGTCGATATACATGCTCGACAACTGGTCGATACACCGATACGACGCCGAAAGCATGGAGCCCGCGGGAAGCAAGCCGATCGAGAAGATGCCCGGCAGCTACAGCTACCTTTCAGGATTGTTTCCGGTGAAGTAGCCCTCAAGCTATCACGATTTCGGCACCCAGCAGGAGAAGGGCGCATTCCACCGGAGGCTCAATGCGAAACAAAGCGCTGCGGCCACCTGCGTCCCTCGAAATCGAGCATACAAGCACGGACGTGACGGATGCTAACGTTTTTGAGCTTGCGGCGCGAGCAGCAAGCTCCTTTGACCGGATCGGCAAACGCACCGAAAAGCGCACCCGCTTCATCAGTCGGCGTCGGCGAGCGCAACCCTGTCGGAGAAGAAAGCGTTTCAAACTCGCACACTACCTCTGGATTTCCCATAAGTTCAAAGATGTCAAACACTCGGCGGGATTGTGCACACTCGCCACAGCCAACCGGCATCGTTTCAAGAGCAAAAAAGCGATGTTACGGCTAATTCTTGCTCTGAAATGGTCTGGCATTTGCGAGAGGCGCGCTGCAAGCTTTTTCCGTCGCAAAAGCTCAAGAAAGCAGGAAGCTAGCACCCCCCCCCCCCCGATTCGGAATCGCTCTCTTCTTCAACCGGAACGGGAACGACGTTTCCAACCATATGAGCGCATCAGAGCTCTGCGGCAAATCGACAGCATTCACCATCGAAAGCAATTCCAACAATGCACGTCAACTTAATAATTGCGGCACAAAGATGCGTCGATCATGGGCTATGACTTATTTCTCCCGAATCAGCTAAGGCACATTTTACCTAGCTTATTTCGCTTGCAGCATCAATGATTGCGAGCAAGGCTCTTTGGCAGGAAACCACCCCGAAAGCAACTTCTCCACCGAAGCCCCCTCGCCGAAGCCCCGCCGTCGATGCCGCCGACGCCCGCCCGCGCTTCGTCCACCACCGCCCAGAGCGCAGCGGCCTTGCCGTACCCACCGCTCAACGACCGCCAGCTGGGGACGGACGCCGCCGACTGTCCGGTGCCGACGCGCACGCGCTCGGGTATACTGGTACGCGAGAACCGCGAAGCCCGCCTCCGTGCAGGCGCACTGAAGGAGATGCCCATGGCCCTGGTCGACACGCTGCGCATCACGACGGTATCCGTTGCGAAGGACCGCGTGGAGGCGACGATGCCCATCACGCCCGATCTGTTCCAACCCTTCGGGTTTTTGCACGGAGGCGCCACCATCGCGCTGCTCGAGACGGTGGCGAGCATCGGAACGGAGCAGAGCACCGACTTCGACGTCGAGCGCCCGTTCGGCATCGACGTGCACGTGCGCCATCGCAAAAGCGGCACGGCCGGCCTTCTGCGCGGCGTGGCCGAGCTCGAGCGCGAAGAGCCCGCGCGCTCGGGCGGGGTCAAGCAGTTCTGGCGCGTCACTGCCTTCGACGACGAGGGCGACGTCGTCTCCGACGGCACCATCATGACGAAGATCGTGCCCCTCGCGCGCCTGGAGGAGAAGGCCCGCGAACGCGCCGCAAGCCGCGAGCAGGTCCTTTAGCACTCGCCGCCCGTCGAATCCGACCGCGCATCCGCACGCGGCGAAACCGCCGTCTGCGAGGCCCCTGCGACCTTGGACGCCTCCCCCGCCTTCGAAGCGCCCTCCATCTGCATGCGCACCTCAGTCTGCGGATGCGCCGCTCGCCCAGCCGCCTCTGCCCGCGGATGCACTGCCGGCCGAGGCGCACGCAAGGCCTCTTCGTCGAGGCGCTTCGCCACATGGGCCGTGCCGCCGATGCGGCCCTTGCCCTTCTCCTGATCGCGCGCGACGCGTTTCGCCTCGCGCTTGAACGTCTTGGTGGTTTGGATGAGCACCGCGCCCACGAGGAACGGGAACCAGAACACGATGCCGCGGTACACGAGCGCGATGGACAGGCCCGCCGCGCCCGACGCGCCGAACGAGGTGAACGCCACCACGACGGCCGCCTCCACGACCCCCACGCCCTGCGGCGTGATCGAGATCATGGCGAACAGGGTGGCGACCACGTAGCCGCAGATGAGCGCTTCGGGATGCGTGACGCCGAAACCGACGCCCACCAAACTGAAGCACGCGAGCTCGCACGTGCTGGCGAAGATGGAGCAGGCGAACGCCTTCGCGGTGGTCTTGGGGTTGTGCCCGATGAGGCCCGCCGCATCCGAGAACGAGGCCACAGCGCGCTCCACCCACGGATCGAGCGCGGGCTTCTTGAAGCGCGCGAGGACGCGGTTCACCAGCCGCTCGACAGGGCGCAGCAGCCTGAGCACGAGCGCCGGCCGCTTGCGTCCGAGCACGAGCACGAGCACCATCCCGCCCACGAGCACGATGACGAGCAGCCCCAGTAGAAACCACAGAGGCGACAGCCCCACCGTGAACGCGAGGATGGCAAATCCCACGAGCATGATGGTGGCGAAGCCCGAGTCGATGGTGATCTGCATGAGCAGCGCCGCGCTCGTGGCCTTGCCGGGAGCGATGCCGCGACGGCGCGCGTCGTCCACCACGAGCGTCGTGCCCGCCAGGTTGAGCGAGGGCGCGATGGTGTTCATGAAGAACGTGCCGAACACGAGCGGCAGCGTTTCGCGCGGACTCATGCGCTCGTCGACGGCCTCGAAGGCGTAGGAGTACGCGAAGCTTTGGGCGAAGTACTTGCCCAGCTGCGTGAGCAGCGCCGCGACGAGCGGGATGACGGAGCCCTTCCTGATGGTGTCTGCCAGCTCCACCAGCTGGTCCCCGCGCAAAAGCACCACCGCGAGCACGATGACAATGACCAGTCCCACAAGCAGGTTTCTGATGCTGAGTTTCACGACGGCGCCCCGGCTTCCTCCCCCGCGCCTAGCGGAGGAACTCCTTGAGGTCGGAGCGCATGAGGAAGTCCAGCTCGTCTGCCGAATCCGCATCCGTCTCGAGGAAGAGGAAGCCGTAGCTGCCCACGCGATCCGCATCGAAGCGCCGCAGCTCGAGCACGTTCGAGAAGCGGGCGGCGAACGCGTCGTAGTCGAACGCCTCCTCACCCGTGGCGTCGGCCGGCGGGTTCAGAAGCGACATCGTGTACACCTTGCCGTCCTTGCCGGAGAACGCGGCGTCGAAATCGGGATCGCGCCCTTCGAGGAACGCCTCGTACGTGCGGTAGCCGTACGCGTGGAAGCTCACGTCGGTGCCGCCGAGGCCCGCGAAGCGCAGCGGGTTGAACTCGATGGGCGTGACGTGCCCGTCCTTCACGCGCACCTCCACGTGCACGGGAACGCTGCGCGCGCCCACGAGCGCGTTCACACGATCGAGCCATGTGGCGAACAGGGGCGCCGTCTCGCGCACGAGAGGCGCGCTCGTCACGTACATGCGGTCGGACGTGTCCGCAGCCGATGCGAAATCGTGGCGCAGCACGTTGAGCAGATGCGCGCGGCCCTCCTCGTCGAAGTAGGCGTCGAGGGCGTACTCGGTGCCCTCGACGTAGCCCTCGAGGATGAACGAGCCCGAGCCGACGACGCTTTCCGGATACCTGCTCCGCCAGACCGAGGAGTTCTTCCGTATGTCGGCGAGCGCGCGCTCCCAATCGTCGCGGTTTCGGATCACGTGGACGCCCATGCTGCAAAAGCCCACGGAGGGCTTGAGCACGAACGGAGGCTCGAGCCGGGAGAAATCGAGCTCGAACAGCTCGTCGGCCGAACACGTCTTGAAGAGCAGGCCGGGGTCGAGCTGCGCAAGGGCGGCGCGCATGGCCGCCTTGTCCTTGAACAGGCTGATGGCGCGCACGAGGTCGTCGTTGCGCACGTTGTCCGCGATCCAAGCGAGCGCGTTCTCCGAGTTCGTGTAGACGCGCTCGCCGCCTTCGAGGCGCGAGACGGCCTCTTCGCGCGGCACGAGGTTGAGGCGCGCGGGCGCGAGCGAGCGGGCGAAGCCGTTGTCGAGCACGGGATGCTGCGACTCCTCGAGCCAAGAGACGAGAAGCTCGGATGCGTACGGCTCGTCGAGCACTATCACGGCAGATCCTCCTTCGGTGCGATCGCGACGCCCGCAAGCACGAACGGAGGGCGTCCGTGCGAACAAGGGCGGCACAGGGCAGCATACCCGCCCGCGCCGTCGAGCGGGCGGTCTGCGCGCTTTCTTCAGCCTGTCGTTTTCAAGTCGTTTTCCGTTGCGCCCTTCGCGCAAGGGCGCGGTTGCGCGCTCGATCCGGCCATCCCGCGAACGCCGACCCGGAAGGCCCCAGTATAGCACGAGCCCCGGCCCGCCTCGGCGCACAACCCGGCGGATGCAGACGCACCGAAGCGGCACCTGCCGCCCCGTTGCTCCGTCGCCTCGGGAGGAGGGCGAACCGACCGGAAGTTTCTCTCGAACGCGTCTCCACCTGTTCGTCGGCAGACGCTCGAAGCACCGCCGATTCAGATCCTTTTCGCCCGCGGCTCGAAAAGCCGCGGATGCGGGCAGACTGGCGGGGCAGAGGCGGCAGACGAAGAGACGGGGCGCGTCCGGCGGACAGACGGGAGGAAGCGCGAACGGCGGACAGACGCCACGCGGACGAGCGGCAACCACCCGAAAGCGCCGCCCCGCTTTCGGAACCAAGGCCGAAGGCAGGGCGGCGTCGGCGAGAGCCGATCAGTGACGGAAGTGGCGATGGCCCGTGAACACCATCGCGATGCCCTGCTCGTCGGCGGCGGCGATGACCTCCTCGTCGCGGATGGAGCCGCCGGGCTGGATGACGGCCGTCACGCCGGCCTGCGCCAGCACGTCGAAGCCGTCACGGAACGGGAAGAACGCGTCCGACGCCGCCACGGCGCCCTGGGCCTTCTCGCCCGCTTGCTCCACGGCGATGCGCGCGGAGTTCACGCGGTTCGGCTGGCCGCCGCCCACGCCCACCGTGGCGTGGTCCTTCGAGATGAGGATGGCGTTGCTCTTCACCGACTTGCATGCCTTCCACGCGAACAGAAGCTCGGCCAACTCCTCGTCGCTCGGCTGACGCTTCGTGGGCACCGTGAAGCTGGCGGGGTCCTCATGCACGGCGTCGCTGTCCTGGCACAGAAGCCCGCCCTCCACCGAGCGGTACTCCACTTCCCCGCCGGCCGGGTTCACGCCGCCCGTGGAAAGCAGGCGCGCGTTCTTCTTAGCGCTGTACATCTCCAGCGCGTCTGCGGCGAACTCGGGCGCGATGATGGCCTCCACGAACTGCTTGTTCTCGAAGATCGCCACCACGACATCGCTTGTGACCGGGCGGTTGAACGCCATCACGCCGCCGTAGGCGCTCACCGGGTCGCACGCGTGCGCGCGCTGGTAGGCGGCCACGAGGTCGCCGTCCTCGCACACGCCGCAGGGCGTGAGGTGCTTCACGATCACGCACGCCGGGTTGTCGTACTCGCGCACGGCCGCCCACGCGGCGTCCACGTCGAGGTAGTTGTTGTACGACATCTCCTTGCCCTGATGCTGCGTGGCGTGGGCGAGGCTATGCTCGGCTCCCGCGTAGTCGTCGCGGCGGTAGAACGCGGCGGACTGGTGCGGGTTCTCGCCGTAGCGCAGGTCCTGCGCCTTCGTGAGGCCGAGCGCGCGGGCGGCGGGGAACTTGTCGTCCCGCGCGGCGTCACCTGCCGCGGACTCGGCCGCCTCGCCCAGCTGCGCGCCCATCCACGCGGCGATGGCCCCGTCGTAGGCGTTCGTGGTCTGGAACACGCGCAGCGCCAGCTTCGCGCGCGTCTCGCGCGTGGTGGCGCCGTTGTTGGCGCGCATCTCGGCCAGGATAGCGTCGTAGCTGGCCGGGTCGGTGACCACGGCCACACTCTCGAAGTTCTTCGCGGCGCTGCGCAGCATCGACGGGCCGCCGATGTCGATGTTCTCGATGCACGTCGCGAAGTCCGCGCCGCCCGCCACCGTCTTCTCGAACGCGTAGAGGTTCACCACCACCATGTCGATCATGCCGATGCCGTGCTCGGCCGCCTGCGCCATGTGGTCGGCGTTGTCGCGCTTCGCCAGCAGGCCGCCGTGGACCATCGGGTGCAGCGTCTTCACGCGGCCGTCCATCATCTCGGGAAAGTTCGTCACCTCGTCGATGGGCGTGACCGGCACCCCGGCCTCGGCGATGGCGCGCGCCGTGCCGCCCGTCGAGATGATCTCCGCGCCGAACTCCTCAGACAGGGCGCGAGCGAACTCCACCACCCCCGTCTTGTCCGTCACCGACATCAGAACCCGCTTGATTTGAGGATCGCTCATATGGCCTTACATCCTTTCTTTCGGCGACGGCGCCTGAAACGCGCTGCCGCATTCCCGTGCTGGCTGCGCCAACCCACAACGTTTCCATTATGAACCCGCACAACCGTCCAGATGCCCGCGCTCAGGCCGCCCCCTCCCACAATTCGGCGGGCGGCAGAAACAAGGCAGGAATCGGAGGCGTCGGGGCGGCACGCGAGGACCGCCCCGACAGCGCGAAGATCGAACGGCCGCCGAATTCAAAAGCTTTACCCTCCCTTTGCACAGGTCTGCTACAATCGCACCCGCTGTTTTCAGGGAAGGAGAAGAAGACCATGCCGCGCGCGCACTGGATGGCCCTCATCGGGCTGGCGTTTTCCGCATTCGTGATGAACACGTCGGAGTTCATGCCCATCGGCCTTCTCGTCGACATAGCGGAAAGCTTCTCTATGACCGAGGCCGAGGCGGGGCTCATCATCTCGCTGTACGCGTGGGCGGTTGCGCTCTTGTCGATCCCCCTCATGGTGCTCGCCTCGCGGTTCAACCTCAAGGCCGTGCTGCTGGCCTCCATCGCCCTGTTCGCCGCAGGACAGGTCGCCTCGGCGCTGGCCCCGTCGTTTTCCCTGCTCGTGGGCGCGCGCCTCATGGTGGCGGCGGCCCATGCGGTGTTCTGGTCCATCGCCTCGCCGCTGGCGGTGCGCGTGGTGGGCGAGAAGCACAGCGGCGTCGCGGTGGGCGTCATCGTCACGGGATCGTCCGTCGCCATGGTGTGCGGGCTGCCGCTCGGCCGCGCCATAGGGCTGCTCCTCGGCTGGCGCATGACGTTCGCCTGCGTGGGCGCGGTGGCGTTGGGCATCCTGGCCTACCTCGCCGCGGCCACCCCTCGCCTCGCCGCGGGAAAGCCCTTCTCGCCCCGCGAGCTTCCGACGCTCTTCGCCGCGCCCGCGCTGCGCAACATCTACGTGGTCACCGCGCTGTTCGCCACCGCGCACTTCACCTGCTACAGCTACATCGAGCCGTTCTTGCAGCAGGTGGCCCATTTCCCTGACGACCTCATCACCCTCACGCTGGTGCTCTACGGTGCGGCGGGCATGGCGGGCAGCGCCCTGCTCTCGCGCACCTACGGCCGCATGCGCTTCCCGCTCATGCGCGCCGTCGTCATCGGCGTGGCGGCGTCGATGGCCCTGCTTTTGGCGACGGCGGCAAGCGCGACGGCAACGGTGGCCGTATGCGCGCTGTGGGGCGCATGCTACACTGCCTACAACGTGGCGTTTCAGTCGGAAGTGCTGGCCAATTCGACGGAAGACGCCTCAGCGGTGGCCATGTCGGCGTACTCGGGCATCTTCAACCTGGGAATAGGAAGCGGCACGTGGATCGGCGGGGCTGTGGCGCAAGCGGCGGGCATCGCCGACGTGGGGTTGGCGGGCGCGCTCGTGGGGCTGGCGGCGTTCGCCGTATGCTCCGTGCACCTCGTGCGCTCCATCAAGCGCGCGGAGGCGCCCGCGGCGTAAGACGGGCGAAAGCGGGCCGACAGGGAGGCAAGATGGCCACCCCGTCCCCAACGGCCCCAGGGGCGTCGATGGGGAACGCAGGGTGACTCACCATCGCAAAATGAAACCCAAGCGGGTTGGGGTTGGCGACCCGGCATCCCGAACCGCCAACCCCATCCTTGTCGCAGGAAGCGCGCGGGCGAATACTAACGCGCGGCCCTACTCCCGCCCCAGGCTCTTCTCGTGCTTGGCGCGGGCCTCTTCGGTGTAGCGTTGGCGGTAGCGCACGTCCACCAGCTCGGCGACGATGGCGATGGCCAGCTCGGCGGGGGTCTTCGCGCCGAACTTCAGGCCAATGGGGCGCTTGACGCGCTCCCAGTCCTCCTCTGTGGCCCCGGCGGCCAGCACGAGGTCGTGCACGCGGTCGTTCTTGCCCGCGCAGCCCATCATACCCACATAGTGCGCGCCGTGCCGCGTGGCCCACACGCAGCCCTCGGGGTCGAACATGTGGCCGCGCGTCAGCACGCACACGTAGTCCTGCGGCGTGCACGCAAGCTCGGCCAGCCCGTCGAAGCCGCCGCCCTCCAGCACGATGCGCCGGGCGCTCGGGAAGCGCGCCTCGCTCACGTAGGCGGGGTCGTAGTCCACCACGGTCACGTCGAAGCCCACGTGCGCGGCCAGCGCCGCCACCTCGCTCGCCGCGTCCGACGCGCCCAGAAGCCACACGCGCACCGCCTCGAACAGCGGCACGGAAAGCCACGTCAAGCCCTCGAACTGCTCGTTGTGCATGCTCGGGCCGCGCGTGACGTCCTTCATCTGGAACACGTCGCGCGGGCTCGGCTCGCGCGACGCCACGATCTCCTTCGCGTCGTTGCAGAAGAACACGAGCGGCTCCCCGTCGGCCGAGCCTGTGTCGCCGTACTTCTTCGTCACCTCGTTGTCGGTGTTGCGCTGCGCCTCGTCTGCATCGTAGACGATCTTGAAGCCCAGCCACGCCAGATCGCCCTCGTCGATGGCGCGGATGGCCCGCTCGAACGTGGGGATGTCGGCCGCCGTGAGGCGCTTCGCCAGCGCGTCCAAATACGCGGGCGACACATGCTCGTTGCCCTCCAAGGCCTCTGCCGAGAAGCAGGGGAAGTCCTCCGTGGAAAGCGCGGGCGCGCGCCCGGCCTTCAAATCGGCGATGATCGCCTCAAGCGTCTCCCGTTTCATGCGATGCGCACCGTCCTTTCAGGGGTGATGGTCACGCGGCCCTCCGCCACCCAGCGCAGCACGCGCGGGTACAGCGCATGCTCCACCGCGTGGATGGCCGCCTCCAACTCGTCCAGCGACATGCCCTCTTCCACGCGCACCGGCTCTTGCGCCACGATGGGGCCCTTGTCGTAGTCCTCGTTCGCGAAATGCACGGTCACGCCCGTCACCTTCACGCCCGCCTCGTAGGCGTCGCGGATGGCATGCGCGCCCTTGAACGACGGCAGCAGTGCCGGGTGCAGGTTCAGCACGCGGTCGGGGAACGCGTCCAGCATCACGGGCGTGAGCTTGCGCATGTAGCCCGCCATCGCCACGTACTCCGCGCCCGCCGCGCGCAGCTCCTCCACGATGCGCGCGTCGGCGGCCAGCGGATCGGCGTACACGTCGCGGTTGAGCGCCACTGCGGGGATGCCCGCCGCCCGCGCGCGTTCGACGCCGTACGCGTCCGGCCGCGACGAGATCACCTTCACGATATCCACCGGCAGCCCGTCGTCACGCACCGCATCGATGATGGCTTGCAAATTGGTCCCGCTACCGGAAAGCAGCACCCCGATCTTCAACGGCTCCATCGCTCCTCCTTCCGATTCCCAACCTTCCATCTCTGCCCGTTTCACACCGCAACGCGAAACGGCGCGCCTCGTCCTTACAGAACCGCCCGCGCGCACGCCAACCATCTCAAAGCTCCCGAGCGGTCACGCGCCGCCGACTACCGTCTTCTTCCCCGATCGCACAGCGCCTTTCAAACCCATCGCAAACCGATGCCGATCAAAGCACCGCGCGCCGCAGCATGCGAGCGCGAACCGCAAACCCGCGGAACGCATCGCGTACCTACAAGCCCGGCCCGACGCTTATCCCTCGTAGCCGTACAGCGCGCCCTCGTTCGCGTAGCGCACCGCCTTCGAACCCGCGACGACGCGGCCCACGCGGTAGGTCGTCTCGCCGGCGGCGCGCAAGGCGGCCTCCACTTCCTCGGCGCGGGCGGGATCCACGATGAGGATCATGCCCAGACCCATGTTGAACGTCTTGAGCGCCTCCCCCTCGTCGAGATGCGCGGCGTCGCACACGAACTTCGCGATGGGAGGCACGGGCCACGTGCCCAGATCGACTTCGGCGTCGCACGCCTCGGGCAGCGCACGGTCGAGGTTCTCCGTGATGCCGCCGCCCGTGATGTGCGCAAGCGCGCGCACGGCGCCGGGGCATGCCTTAAGCGCAGACAGCACCGGCTTCACGTAGATGCGCGTGGGGGCCAAAAGCGCCTCCTCGACGCTGGCGCCGCCAAGCTCTTCGCGCGCGAGGCGCAGCTCGTAGTGCGTCTTTCCCTCCACGCACACCTTGCGCGCGAGCGAGTAGCCGTTGGAGTGCAGACCGCTCGACGCGAGGCCGACGAGCACGTCGCCCTCGCGCACGCTCTCGGGATCGAGCATGCGCGGCCGATCCACCACGCCCACGCAGAAGCCGGACAAGTCGTAGTCGTCCGCCTCCATCACGCCGGGATGCTCGGCCATCTCGCCGCCGATGAGCGCGCAGCCCGCCTGCTTGCACCCCTCGCCGATGCCCTTCACGATCTCGGCCACATTCTCGGCCTTCAACTTGCCGATGGCCACGTAGTCCAAAAAGAACAAAGGCTCGGCCCCGCACGCCAAAATGTCGTTCGCGCACATGGCCACCAGATCGATGCCCACCGTGTCGTGCTTGCCGGCCAGCTGCGCCACCTTGAGCTTCGTGCCCACGCCGTCGGTGCCGCTCACCAAAAGCGGGTCGATCATGTTCTTGGCCGCCGCGATGGAGAACAGGCCGCCGAAGCCGCCGATGTCGCCCACCACCTCGGGGCGGTACGTGGCGTGCACCACGTCCTTGATGGCCTCGACGGCACGCGCGCCCTCGGCGGTGTCCACGCCCGCCTGGGCGTAGGTCACGGCCTCCTCGCCCATCCAGCTGGGCAGAGAGGGGGCGTCGCTATTCTGGGCCGGGTTGACGGTGATTCTGTCGGTCATGCTCTCTCCTTGCGCTTCTGGGTTCTATACGTCGGCGCCCTTGGCGCCTTCGGCGTACACGTCCTCGAAATCCTTCTTAGTTGAAAAGCTTTTCGCCGCGAGCGCCTCAGGGATGGCCACCGGGTAGTCTCCCGTGAAGCAAGCATCGCAAAAGCCCTGGTGTCGTGCATCGGGCACAGCCGCCCGCAATCCTTCGAGCGAGATGAAGGCCAAAGAATCGGAACCGATCCACGCGTTCATCTCGTCTAGGCTCATGTTCGCCGCGATCAGTTGATCGCGCGTGTCGGTGTCGATGCCGTAGAAGCACGGCCACTTGACCTCGGGGCTCACGATGCGCAGATGCACCTCGGCCGCGCCCGCGTCGCGCAGCATCTGCACGAGCTTCTTCGAAGTGTTGCCGCGCACGATGCTGTCGTCGATGACGACGAGCCGCTTGCCGCGGATGACCGATGGAAGCGGGTTGAGTTTGAGGCGTATTCCCAGCTGGCGCATGGCCTGCGTCGGCTCGATGAACGTGCGGCCCACGTAGCGGTTCTTCACGATGCCGTCCGCATACGAGATGCCGCTCTCGGCCGCGAACCCGAGGGCCGAGGGCACGCCCGAGTCGGGCACGCCCAGCACGAGGTCGGCCTCCGCGGGCGCCTCTTGCGCGAGGATGCGACCCAAAGAGCGCCGGGCCTGGTAGACGCTCTGATGGTCGATCACGCTGTCGGGGCGGGCGAAGTAGACGTACTCGAAGATGCACGAGGCGCGCCGACCTGCGGGGACGCCCTGCTCGGAATGCACGCCCTCGGCGTTGAACCGCACGATCTCGCCCGGCTCCACGTCGCGCACGTACGTCGCGCCCACGATGTCGAGCCCGCACGTCTCGGAGGACACGACCCAGCCGCGGCCCTGCGGCAGCTCGCCGATGCACAGCGGACGGATGCCGTTCGGATCGCGGAACGCATAGAGCGCGTCGGGGCTGGCCAGCACCATGGCGTAGGCGCCCTCGATCGCCTCCATCGCGTGCCGGATGCCGTTGCGCAAATGGTGCGTCTTCTGCGTCACCTGGCCGATGAGCTTCGCGGCCGCTTCGCTGTCGGTGCCGGCGCGCAGCTGCACGCCGTCGCGGACGAGCCGGGCGCGCAACGCCGCCGTGTTCACGAGCGTGCCGTTGTGCGCGAGCGCGATCAGCACGTCGTCGATGGCCGAGATGTGCGGCTGGGCCGCCTCCCATGAGGCCGCGCCGCCGCTCGTGGAGTAGCGCACGTGCCCCACGGCCACGAACCCCTCGAGCGCGGCCAGCGTGGCCTCGTCGAACACCTGCGTGACCAATCCCAGATCCTTCGCCGCCATCATCGTCTCGCCGTCGCCCACGGCGATGCCGGCGCTCTCCTGGCCGCGATGTTGCAAGGCCTGCAAGCCAAAGCACGTCATGCGCGCGACGTCCTCACCCGGAGCGAACACGCCGAAGACGGCGCACTCCTCCTCCAACCGGTCGGGACGCTCCGAGCAGCCAAGGCGGGCGCGATGTCGAAGGACGCTCACGCGGCGGCCTCCCCGGCGTCGCCCGAGGACGCCTCGCCGGCGGCCTCCCCCGTCGTCTCGGCGGCCGCCTCCCCCACCGCCTGGACGGCGTCGGGATCGGCCGAAGCGTCGGCCGTGCTCTCAGTCACGGAGGCGAACAGCACGTAGCGCTTGCTCGAAACGACGTTGTCGCACGTGGCGAACGCGAACGTGCGCCCCATGTCGGAGGCTGCAGCGATGCCGTCGGCCTTCACGACCGAGCGGTCGATCTTGTCCTGCACGTACTCCACGCGAGCGGCATCGTCGGTGAACCTCGTCTGCGCGAGCGGATCGTTCTCGTCCACGTGCATGAGCGAGAACGTGGTCAGGCGGTAGTTGCCTTGGGGCGTGAGCAGGTAGATCGTCCGATGCTCGTCGAAGGTGGCCTGGTCGGCGAAATCCGCAAAGCACGCGAACATCGACCCGTTGTTCAAATGGTGGCCGTAGACGATGTTGTTCGGATCGGAGAAATCGCCCGTGTTCGCCGCCGACAGGAAGATGGTGCCGTACGTGGGCAGCCAGGACCCCCCCTCGTTGCCGTTGAAGTCGCGCGTGAGGTAGGTGCTGTCGTCGTCGGTGTGCACGATGGGGTAGTTCACCACCGTGCCGGGAACGTAGATCCAGCCCACCACGTCGGGGTTGATGGCGCGCAGCGCGTCCCAGTCCACCGAAAGGTCGGCAAGCGACGTGCCCTCGATGTCGGACGGAGCCGAGAACGCCTGATCGGCGATGTCGTCGTAGGCGCGCTGGCCCTGCCAGTAGCTAAATCCGATCACGCCGAGGGCCGCGAGCGCGATGACGAACACGACGAGCGCGATCCAGAACACGACGCGCCACGGACCGCCCTTCTTCGGCGCCGCGGACGGTCCGCGGCCGGTTGCGGGCTGCGCCGGACGGTAGCCTCCCGCAGACTGCGCCGGACGGTACGCTCCGGAAGCGCCCTGGGGCCTTTGCGCCCCCGCCGCGCCTTGCGGACGACGCTGACCCGCCTGCCACGCGGCGTCCTGCGGACGGTACGGCCCCGTCTGCCGCGCACCCTGGGGCCTTCCCTGCGCCGGCTGCGCAGCGCCGCCCTGGGGGCGAGCACTCTGGAACGCCGGCGCGGCGCCCGGTCGGCGGTACGCGTTCGCAGCGGGAGGGATCTGGCCGGGCCGAGGCTGCGCACCGGCCCGGTCGCCCGCCTGGGGCGCGGGCCGGCCCGCGCCGAAGCTGCGCTGCGGCTGCGATGCCGGATCCTGGGGCGCCGGCCCGCGCGCATGGCGACCGCGCGGGGGAACGTCGGGATGCTGTGGATATTCGGACATACTCGCCCTCCAAACGCCGTCGAACGGAGGCGCCGAACCCGCCGAACGCCGCCGCAGGACAGTCGCAACTTGCCGTCTCTCAACCGTTACATAATAAACAAACGCCCCCGAGATGGGGGCGCGTTCTGCGAAAAAACGCACGTTTCCGACGGGAGCCGGAGACGGCGCCCTACTTCTTCATCTCGTCGATGAAGCCTTTCGCGATGAACACCACGATGATGAGCACGATGATGGCCACGATGATCCAGATGGCCTCCATGGGCACGGTGATTCCGAAAAGCGTCATGCTGATTACCCCTTTTTGCATTCAAGCGCGCAAGCGCGCACGGTCGCGTTCGATGTCGGCATCCATAGTAGCGCTATCTCAGGTTTCCCGCAAGCGCGCTTCGAGGGCGTCGTTGATGATTTTGAGCGCCTCGACGCGGGCGCGGCGCTTGTCGTCGCTCTCGAGCACTATCCAGGGGGCGATGGGCGTGGACGTGAGGCGCAGCATGTCGTCCACCGCGGCTTGGTACTGGGGGCGCTTGTCGCGGTTGCGCCAGTCCTCGTCGGTGATCTTCCACCTTTTGGCGGGATCCTCCTCGCGGTCGCGAAAGCGGCGCAGCTGCTCTTCGGGGCTCACGTCCACCCAGAACTTCAGCAGGATGGCACCCCAACGCACCAGCTCGCGCTCGAACTCGTTGATCTCGTCGTAGGCGCGCGTCCATTCAGCCACCGACGCGAAGCCCTCCACGCGCTCCACGAGCACGCGTCCGTACCAGCTGCGGTCGTAGATGCCCACGTGGCCCGCCTTCGGCAACCGCGTCCAGTAGCGCCACAGGTGCGGGTGCAGAAGCTCGGGCTTGGTGGGGGCGGGGCTGGGGAAGATGGTGTAGGCGCGCGCGTCGAGCGCCTGGGCCACGCGCTTGATGTTGCCACCCTTGCCGGCCGCGTCCCATCCTTCGTACATGAGCATGAGGGGGATGCGCTTTTGGTACATCTCCATCTCCAGCCGGTTGAGGCGTTTCTGCTGCTCCTTGAGCTCACGCTTGTAGACTTCCGGGTCGAGGGCGGGCGCGCTGTCCTTTCCATCGGCCTCCGGCGGGTCGGGCAGAAGACGGAAGCGCGACGCGCGCGGGGCGCGGGCGCTTGCCTCGGCCGCAGCGCGCTCGGCCTCCTCGAGGACGCGCGCCGCCTCCTCGGGCGTGCGCTCTGCGCACGAAGCGCCCGTTAGCGCGCCGGCCGAGTTCGCCTGCGCCTTCGCTGCGGCCTGGGCGGCCTCGGCGTCGGGCGCCGCCGCGAGCGCGGCTTCGAGCGCGTCGACAAGCGTTTTCGCTATCTCGAGGTTCGCGCGGCGCTTGTCCTCTCCGTTGACCAGGTGCCACGGCGCATAGGAGAAATCGCTTCCCTCGAGCAGGTTGTCGTAGAGGCGGTAAGCCTCCTCGTAGGCATCGACGCTCGCCAGCTTGCGCTCGTCCACACGCCAGCGCGTGGCGGGATCGTCGTGCAGACGGACGAGGCGCTTTCTCTGCGCCTCCTTCGTGACGTGGACGAAGAACTTCGTCACGAGATAGCCGTCGTCGACGAGCTGCCGCTCGAAGTCGGCCGCCGAGGTGAGCGCGCGGCGCAGCGAGTCGATGTGGCGCTCGTCGCGCGCCTCGGCGATGGCCGCGGCCATCGGCCTCCCCTTCTCCTTCGCGTTCTCGCCCCCCTCGGCGCTGCGACCGCCCAACACGAGATCGCCGTATTCGGCGTAGAGCATGCGCTGGGTGGCGACGGTGTACCAGCCGCGATCGTAGAACGTGATGGTGCCGCGCATGCCGAGCGCCTGCCAGAACTGCTGCATGGCAGGATAGAAGCCGGTGACGCCGTACTCGGACCCCGCGAAGGCGCGCGCGGCCTCCACGTCGAGGTTCTCGGTGACGTGCACGCTCGTGGCGCGCGCGTCGAGGTGGTACATGAGATCGGAGATGCGGCTTCCCTTGCCGGCGCCGTCCCACCCCTCGAACAGCACGACGAGGCCCACACCCCGTTCGCGCGCTTGCTGCTGCAGCACGACCAGGCGCTTCATGAGCGCATCGCGCCGCTGCCGGTACTCTTCTTTCGGCAGCGGCGCAAGCGAGAAGTCGACGGTTTCCAGCATGGCTCGTCCTTTCTCCGGTAGCCCGGCCATCATACCACAGGGGCGGGCCGACCCCGTCTCGCAGGGAAAGAGCCAGGAATGCGGAAGCGCGGGGAATTGCAAGCGCAACGTGAGAGCGGATGCGCGAGCGCAACTCAAGAACGCGGAGGCGCAAACGCCCGACCCCGCCGCGCGCATCCATCCCGTGCGGATTGCTCGTCGCGAAATGGCCGCGGATCGGCGTTCTGGCACGAAACGCACCCACCCGGGCGCGATCTCCAGTTCGCCACCTGGGGATTCACCCTCCCCTCTCCCCCTTTTCTCATGAAAAGCGCCGAAATCCGTGCCAGAACGCCGATCCGCGGCCAAAAAAGACCGCCGCCCGCTGCACGCCGGAGGGCAACGCGCCTGCATCGCCCCTCTCACCCGGAAGACCCACGGCCCGACCTGACGGAGGGGAGCGAAGAACGCCAGTAGAGACGATCAGACGCGTGTCCGCGGGAGTTCGACGGAAGAAAACGCAAACGCGAGCGCGGAAGGGCGGCTGCGGCGAAGACCGGACTGTCTCCACGCAGCCCCTCGCGGCCGCGCCCCCATCGGCGCATGGCCGCCGACGCCCCCATCAAGCTTCGGTAAAATCTTGGCGGCAATCCAGCAGCTCGCTTTGCGCAACGGGCGCAGGTTCTTTAGAATGGAATCGTTGACCGAGCCGCGCAGCGTCCGAAAGGACGGCGCGCAGCCGCAAAACGCGAAGCGCGAGAGACAAGGAAGCGCCATGCCCAACTACGGAGTTGTCGACCTCGGATCGAACTCCATCCGCCTCGTCGTGTACGAGGTGAAAGACGACCGTCTGGCCGCCTACACGAACCGCGACTTCAAAAGCCTCGCCAACGACAAGGTGATGGCGGGGCTCGCGGCCTACGTGGAGGACGGCGCGTTCACGCAGACCGGCATAGAGAAGGCCGCGAGCGTGCTCAAGGGCCACGCGAAGCGGGCGCGCTTCTACCGCTGCAAGCGCCTCGAGGTGTTCGCCACCGCTGTGCTGCGCAACGCGGCGAACTGCGCCGAGGCCGTTGCCGCCATCGAGGACGCGAGCGGGCTGCCCATCAACTTGCTGTCAGCCCGTGACGAGGCGCACCTCGGCTTCGTCGGCGCCACGTGCGACCGCTCGGCGAAGCGCGGCACGCTCGTGGACATCGGCGGCGGGTCCACCGAGCTCACACGCATCGAGGACGGGCGCGACTTCGACGACGCGAGCATCGGCCAAGGGTCGCTCTCGTCGTTCGCCGCGCACGTGAGGTCCATCCTGCCCACCGGGCCCGAGATGGACGCCATCGCAGCCGAACTGCTCGGGCGTCTGGCCGAGCTGCCGCAGGCCGAGGCGTACCGCGCCGAAACGCTCTTCGGCATCGGAGGTAGCGTCCGCGCCGCCGCCAAGATGCTCGCGCAGACCGCAGGCGGGGGCGCTCGCCCAAAAACCATGACGCCCGACGACGTTCGTGCCATACTGCACTGGTGCCGCGTCGACCCCGACGCGTTCGCGCACACGGCGCTCAAAGCCTCCGCCGAGCGCATCCACACGCTCGTGCCGGGATGCGTCATCCTCCTCGCGCTGTTCGAGGCCCTTGGGGCCGAGCGCCTAGAGGTTTGCAAGTACGGTGTGCGCGAGGGCTACCTCATCGAGCGCATGCTGTCGCCGTCGGCGCGTTGAGCGCGCGGTCGGCAACGTACAGGAAGGGGACGTCTATGAAAACGCCGAACAAGCCGTCGATCGACCTCGTCGAGAAGGAGCAGGCCCTGCAGCCGAAGGCGGTGCCCGATGCCGCGCAAGCGGACGCGGGAAACGGCGATGCCCGCAACGCAGACGCCGATCGGACTCGCAAGCCCCTGCCGAACGTGCAGAGCGGCGCAGATGCCGAGGGGGCTGCTCCGATCGCGCCCCCTTACCTGCAGAACCGCGAGCTTTCCTGGCTCGCGTTCAACGAGCGCGTGCTCGACCAAGGCGCCGACGAGACGGTGCCGCTGCTCGAGCGCCTCAACTTCATCTCCATCTTCTGGAGCAACTTGCAGGAGTTCTTCATGGTGCGCGTGGGCAGCCTGACCGACCTCGCGCTCGTGAAGAAGCACATCGTCGACTCGAAGTCGGGCCTCACGCCGGCCGAGCAGCTTGCCGCTATCTACGAGCGCTGCCACGAACTCTACCCCATCCAGGAGCGCACGTTCGAAGAGGTGCGCCGCCTGCTCCGCGAGCACGGCGTGAGCCACCTGCGCCCCAAGGACTTAAACGACGAGCAACGCTCGTTTCTGACCCGTCACGTGCACCAAAACGTCATGCCGTTCCTCTCGCCGCAGATCATCAACGCGCGCCATCCGTTCCCTCATCTGGAGAACGGCGCGCTGTACGTGGTGGTGCGCCTCGACGAGGACCGCGACGCCGCCAAGAAGAAGGCCGCAAAGGCCAAGGGCGCCGACAAAAGCGAAAGGGCCGAGAAAGCCGACAAGGCGAAGAACCTCGGCGCCGAGGGCGTGACGCTCGGCCTCGTGCCTATGCCGCGCCAATGCGAGCGCGTGATCGAGCTGCCGGGCGAGGGCATGCAGTTCATCCTGCTCGAGCACGCCATCGAGATGGTGGCCGCCGAGATATTCAGCATGTACGCCGTGAAGCACACGAACGTCGTCTGCGTCACGCGCAACGCCGACCTCGACGCCACCGAAGGGTCGGACGAGGCGGACGAGGACTATCGCGAGCACATGAAGCGCATCCTCAAGAAACGCTCGCGCTTGGCCCCGGTGCGCCTGGAATGCGAGCGGCCGCTCTCGAGCACGCTCGAGAAGCTTCTGCTCAAGCGCCTCGGCCTGAAGGCGCACCAGGTGTACGCCACCCCGGTGCCGCTCGATATGAGCTACACGTGGGGCCTCGGCGCGCGTCTGCCCGAAAAGCTGCGCGCCGCGCTCACGAACCCGCCGTTTTCGCCCCAGTGGCCCGCATGCCTCGACCGCAACCGGCGCATCATCGACCAAGTGGCCGAGCGCGAGGTGCTTCTGTCCTACCCCTACGAGAGCATGGACGCCTTCGTGCAGCTTCTGCGCGAGGCAGCGAACGACCCGACCGTCATCTCCATCAAGATCACGCTGTACCGCCTGGCCAGCCAGTCGCATCTCGCCGAAGCGCTCATCGCCGCAGCCGAGAACGGCAAGGAGGTCACGGCGCTGTTCGAGTTGCGCGCCCGCTTCGACGAGAGCAACAACATCGAGTGGTCGCAGCGCTTCGAGCAGGCCGGCTGCAAGGTGATCTACGGCTTTCGCGACTTCAAGGTGCACTCGAAAATCTGCTGCATCACGCGCCAGACCGACTCCGGGCTGCAGCACATCACACAGCTGGGCACCGGCAACTACAACGAGAAGACGGCAAAGCTCTACACCGACCTGTCGTTCATCACCGCCGATGAGACGATCGGCCGCGACGCCACCGAGTTCTTCCGCAACATGGGGCTTGAGAACACCTCCGATAACTACGGCATCCTCTGGGTTGCTCCCCTGCAGATCAAGCCGATGATCCTGGCGAACATCGACGCGCAGATCGAGCGGGCGCGCGCGGGGCGGCCGTGCGGCCTCTTTTTCAAGACGAACTCCGTCACCGACAAGGACGTGATCGAGAAGATCGTCGAGGCGTCGCAGGCCGGCGTGCCCGTGACCATGTTCGTGCGCGGCATCTCGTGCATCGTGCCGGGAATCGAGGGGTTCACCGACAACGTGCGCGTGGTGTCCATCGTCGGGCGGCTTCTGGAGCACAGCCGCATCTACGGTTTCGGCCCGCGCGAGGACATGAAAGCGTACCTGTCGAGCGCCGACCTCATGACGCGCAACATGGACAAGCGCATCGAGATCGCCTGGCCCATCCTCGACGCCGACCTGCGCGAGCAGATCCTCGGCTACCTGGACGTGTGCATGAGCGATACGGCGAAGCTGCGCGAGCTTCTATCCGACAGAAGCTACACGCCCCTCGGAGCGTTCGCGAGGCGCGGCAACGAAGGCGAGACGGAGCTGTTCGACTCGCAGGACTTCCTCATCAAGCGCGCGCAGCAGCGCAGACTCGAAGCGGCCGAGCGGGAGGCCTCTCGCGACGTGGCGCGGCGGCGGGCCGAGCAGCTTATGGCGACGAACGAGATGACCGAGCGCGAAGCCAACGGGAAGGACGTGCGCCTGTCCGATGCACGCGCGAGCGCGCACGAGGCCGAAGTGATCGCCGCCGCGGCGAACACTGCCGCCGAGCTGGCCGTGCAAGCCGCCGCGCGCGCCGCCGAGCAAGCGGCCCAAGCGGCCAAGACCGCCGAAGGCCAGACAGGGAGCAACGGAGACGAGAAAGTGGCGCTCGAAGCCGACATCATCGAGGTTCCCGTCGCTGAGAGCAACGCACCACATGCGGTGGAAGCGCAGTTGAGCCGCGTGACCGCCGCCTCGGAGCCCGATGCGCGCAAACCGAGCCTGCTTGTGCGCATCCTGAGCAAATTCGTGCGCTGAGGCGCGAAGGGCTGAAAGGGGCCGAGCTCGTCACGTAAGCGCGGGCGAGGGCGGCCCCTCCGCCGCCAAGCGGATCGAACTCGCGCAACGAAGGCGAGCCTGCCGCCGCAGAAGAGGCGAAGGGAGAAGCCGCCTAGACCGCCCAGGGCGCTCTAGGGGTTTTCGCGGCTATTCGAGCGAACCGATTGCGCGCGTCCGCTTTTGCCGTATCATGGCAGCGACGAGATCCGTGCCCGCGAAGCCGCGCGGGCGAGCAAGGAGGACGCATGACCCCAACCCGCTACCCCGCCGCAGGGCTCGCCCTGTTCATGGCCGCAGCCGTTCTGACGTTCGGCTGCATCACCGTCATGCAGTTCCTTGAGAAGCCGTGGTTCTTCGTCGCGCTCGCAGCCATGCACGCGGGCATCGCCCTGTTCGTGGCCAGCAAGCGCACGCTGCGCGGCGGGGGATTTCAGCTCGAACGGTTCTTCAAGAAGGAGTACGTGATGCTCCTGCCGTTTCTGCTCATCATGCTCTACTCCTTCGCCAGCAAGGCGGCGCTCGTGCCGCCGTTCGGCTCGGCGAAGGAATCGCTCGCGTTCGTGTATGCGCTCATTTGCTTTGCCGTGACGTTTTGGAACTTCCGCGCGCTGCAACGCGAGACGCGGGCCCAGTTGCGCGGCAGGGAGGCCTCGAGTGCGCCGATGCCGGCAGACGGGCTCGCACTCGCCGACTAAAGGGCCGCACGGCCGATTCTGCAACCAAGCGGAAGTCCGCAAACTAAAAGCCCCCTGCCGTCTTCGACAGGGGGCTTTCGCGAAAGATCGGCCCCGCGAACGGGCCTCGCATGCGGGACGCGAAGCCCGACCTCGTCCTCAGACTTCGCGCTCGACCACCTCGGCGATGGCGCGCGCATGGCGCTCGGCGTCCTCGGCGCACGCGGCCTCCACCATGACGCGCACCACCGGCTCGGTTCCCGAAGGGCGCAAGAGCACGCGCCCGGAATCCCCCAAAGCCGCCTCGGCGGCGGCCACGGCCTCCCGCACGGCGGCGTTGCCGTCCACGGCGTGCTTGTCGGCCACCTCCACGTTGATGAGCGTCTGGGGGAAACGCGTCATCACGCGCGCGGCCTCCTCGACCGACGCGCCCGCACGGCGGCACGCCGCCAGAAACTGCAGCGCCGTCACGAGGCCGTCGCCCGTTGAGTTGTGCTTAAGGAAGATCATGTGGCCGCTCTGCTCGCCCCCGATGGCGAAGCCGCCTTCGCGCATGGCCTCGAGCACGTAGCGGTCGCCCACCTTCGTCTGGACAAGCTCGATGCCCGCATCGCGCAGCGCGTGCGAGAGGCCCAGGTTGCACATGACCGTCGACACCGCCGTGTTGCCGGGCAACAGCCCGCGCTTCTTGAGATCGATGGCGCACACGGCCTCCACCACGTCGCCGTCAACCTCGTTGCCTTGCGCGTCCACCATCATCACGCGGTCGGCATCGCCGTCGTGCGCGATGCCCACGTCCGCCCCGATCTCAGCCACGAGCGCGCGCACGGGCTCGAGATAGGTCGAACCGCACTGGACGTTGATGTCGGTGCCGTCGAAATCCTCGTTGATCACCGTCACGTCGGCGCCCAGACGGCGCAGCGCCTCGGCGCTCGTCATGCAGGACGCCCCGTGGCCCACGTCGAGCGCCACCTTGAGGCCCGCGAGGTCGATGCCCTCGTCGGCCACCGTGGACACGGCATGCGCGATGTAAAGCTCGCACGCCTCCTCCACCGGCAGCGCCACGCCCACAGCGTCGCCCGCCGGCAGGTCCTCGGCCGCCGCACCGCCCGCAGCCACGAACGCCTCGATCTCGTCCTCCACCGCATCGGGCAGCTTGAAGCCCTGCGCATCGAACAGCTTGATGCCGTTGTACTCGGGCGGATTGTGCGACGCCGAGATCACGATGCCGCCGTCGCAGGCGAGCTCGCGCACCAGAAGCGCGATGGCCGGCGTGGGGATGATGCCCGCCAACAACGCCGTGCCGCCCATCGACATGATGCCGGCCGCCACGGCCGACTCCAGCATGTCGCCCGACAGGCGCGTGTCCTTGCCGACGAGGACGGTCTTGCCCTGAAACGCCACCGCCGCTTGGCCGAGCTTGAACGCCAGATCGCATGTGAGCTGCGTGTTGGCTACGCCGCGCACGCCGTCGGTCCCGAAAAGTCGTGCCATGTTGATGCCCCTCTCCAATCTAGTCGGTTCAGTAAAAGCCAGCGAGGGCTTCGGCAGCACCCGAGATCGAGGGGATGGCGACGACGAAGCGCACTATGGTACGCACGTCATCGGCATCGCCGCGAAGATCGGGCGCTGCTGAAGGTCGCAGCGTCGAGCGGTTCCGACAGCCATAGGCCGTCGGAACCGCCTACTTTCCTCTCTTGATATGCTCTTCGCGCAAGCGAACGGCACCTCGCGGGCGCTCGCCCTCCGTCATCCTCGCGTTCAACTCCGCAGCGAACTCGTCGAGGTCGATGCCGTAACGTTCGAGCACGACGAGAAGATGATACACCACATCGGCCGCCTCGTAACGCAGATGGTCGACGGCGGTTGCGTACTCGGGCGGCAGCTCCACAGACAAGACATCGCCCTCATCTGCGCCGGCCACCGCAAGCGTGGCGGCAAGCGATGAGGTGGCCCAAGACTCGACGTCCTTCGCAGCCAGCGCCACCTCGCCGGATTCCTCCATAACCTTCTTCAGCACGCCGTCCGGCGAACCGACGAGCAAACGATGCGTGTAGCTCTCGTCGCCCGCGTCGCGTCGGGCGGCGATGGTGGCGGCAAGGGCTTCGAACGTCGCCCCGATCTGAGACGACGGCGGTTCCTCGTTTTCCGGAAGATAGGTTTTGAGCGTCATGGAAGCACCTTTCAAATAGCGGGAAGGGAAGAAGAGCTACGGGAGAGAACCCTGAGCGGAAGCGGTCGACGCACGTATCGCGCAACCGCCCTCCCGTCGAGAATCTTTCGTCGCGACAGGGGGCGATGCATGCCCTATCGCCCCCCTGTCGCGGCACAGAGGGCAGACCGCAAAAACCGCTTATGGAAAAGAAGGGGGCGAGGGCGCCGACCCGCCTTTGAAAAGAGGGGGCGCGCCGCAGCGCACCCCCTCCCGTTCGCGTGGCCTACTCCTCCACGTCCTCGGCATCGTTGGATGCCTCTTCGTCCTCTTTGCTGGTCAACCCGAAGCCAAGCGAGCCGACCGAGCCCAGAAGCGCGTCCAACTCCTCCAGGTTGCGCTGGTAGGAGCGCGGCGGCAGGGCTTCGCCCAACATGTCCTCGCCGGACGTGTCGAACGTGGGCGGCTCGTCCCCGCCGATGAGGATGGTATCGTCGGGGCTGAACACCATGTCGAGCAGCTGCGACATATCGTCGCTTGTGGCAGCAAGGTCGTCCTCGATCACGTGCATGAGATCGCGTGCCGCCAAGCCCTCCTTCAACTCCTCGATAGCCTTCACGCCGATGCCCTCGATGCGCAGCAGGTCCTCCTCGGTGTGTCCCACGAGGTCGGCCACCGTCTCGATGCCCGCCTCGCTGAACTTGTTGGCCCAGCGCTGCGACACGCCCAGATCGTCGTAGATGTACAGGCGCGCGTCTTCGTCGGACAGCTGCGGCCCGCGGTGGCCGAGCGAAAGCCCGCTGTAGTAGCTGCCGTAGCTCGACCCCATGTTGAGGTAGCCCTCGCCATCGAGCGACCAATCCTGCGGCTGCGGCAACAGCTCTTCGATCTCGCGAAGCGCATCGGGCGCGAAGTCGGGCAGCTGCTCACCCTGCACGCCCGCCACCGGACGGCCCTTGTAGGTGAGCCCCACTTCGCGGTAGCGCGAAAGGCCGGTGCCCGCCGGGATGGGCTTGCCGATGATGACGTTCTCCTTGAGGCCGGCCAGATGGTCCACCTTGCCCTCGATGGCCGCGTCGGTGAGCACCTTCGTCGTCTCCTGGAAGGAGGCCGCCGACAGGAAGGAATCCGTGGCGAGCGACGCCTTCGTGATGCCGAGCAAAAGCGGCTGGCCCACGGGCGGCTCCTTGCCCTCGGCGATCAGCTCGTTGGCCGCCTTCTCGAACTCGAAGCGGTTCACCTGGCGACCCGGCAAGTAGTCGGAGTCGCCGGCGTCCATCACGGCCACCTTGCGCAGCATCTGGCGCGCGATGACCTCGATATGCTTGTCGTTGATGTCCACGCCCTGGCTCACGTACACGCCCTGCACCTGGCTCACGATGTAGCGCAGCGTGGTGTTCGGGTCGGTGAGGCGCAGCAGGTCGTGCGGGTTCACGGAGCCCTTGGTGAGCTGTTGGCCCACCGTGACCTCGCAACCGTCCGCAACGCCTGGCAGCATCTGGGCGCGGGCGCTCACCACATACTCGCGGAAGTTGCCCTGCTGGTCGTGGATCGTGAGCGTCTTCTGCTGCTTGTCACCCGAGATCTGCAGCGTGCCGGAGATCTCGGCGAGCACGGCGAGGCCCTTGGGCTTGCGCGCCTCGAACAGCTCCTGAACGCGCGGCAGACCGTGCGTGATGTCCTCGCCAGCCACGCCGCCGGTGTGGAACGTGCGCATGGTGAGCTGGGTGCCCGGCTCGCCGATGGACTGGGCGGCGATGATGCCCACCGCCGTGCCGATGTTCACCGGACGGCTCGTGGCGAGATCCCAGCCATAGCACTTCTGGCACACGCCATGATCAGCATGACAGGTCATGACCGTGCGGATGACCACTTCCTCGATGCCGGCACGATCCATCTCGCGCAGCTGCTCCATGCGCTCGATGTACTCGCCAGCGGCCAGCACCACTTCCCCGTTGGCGCCCGCAGCGTCCTCGAGAAGGCAGCGGCCGATGAGGTTCTCGTCCAGATCGCCCTTCTCGTTGCGCAGCGGATACGGCACGCCGTCGGTCGTGCCGCAATCGATCTCGCGGATGATGACGTCTTGCGCCACGTCCACGAGACGGCGGGTGAGGTATCCCGAGTCGGCGGTGCGCAGCGCCGTGTCGGCGAGGCCCTTGCGGGCACCGTGCGTGGAGATGAAGTACTCCAACACCGACAAGCCCTCGCGGAAGTTCGCCTTGATGGGGCGGTCGATGATCTCGCCCTTCGGGTCGGACATGAGGCCGCGCATACCGGCGAGCTGGCGAATCTGCTTGATGTTGCCTCGAGCGCCGGAGAACGCCATCATGTAGATGGGGTTGAACTTGTCGAAGTTCTCGGCCATAGCGTCGCCGACTTCTTCGTTCGCCTCGTTCCAGATGTCGACGACCTGCTTGTGGCGCTCTTCGCGGCTCATGAGGCCCATCTCGTAGTCCTCGTCGATGGCCGCGACCTTAGCGTCGGCGGCCGCCAAGATCTCGCCCTTGTTCGGCGGGACCGTGGCGTCGTACACCGACACCGTGACGCCGGCGCGCGTGGCGTAGTGGAAGCCCGCGTCCTTCAGGCCGTCGAGGATGGCCGGCACGTCGGAAAGCTCGTAGCGGTTGCACACGTCCTCGACGAGGCGGCTGATCTCCTTCTTGTTCATCTCGTAGTTGAGGAACGGGTAGTCCTCGGGCAGCACCTTGTTGAACGTGATGCGGCCGATGGTCGTCTCGATGCGCTCGCCCGCACGGCGGTCCTCGAACACGCCGAAGGCCGTGGCCACCTGCGTGTCCTTCGTGAGGCGCACCCAGATCTTGGCCTGCAGGTCAAGCTCGGCGCGCGCGTCGTAGGCGTTCATGGCGTCGTCGAAGTCGATGAACGCGCGGCCCTCGCCCGGGAAGCCCTCGCGGGCTGCCGTGAGGTAGTACAGGCCGATGATCATGTCCTGCGTGGGCACGGTGAGCGGACGGCCATGCGCCGGCGACTTGATGTTGTTAGCGGAGAGCATGAGCACGCGGGCCTCGGCCTGCGCCTCGGCACCGAGCGGCACGTGCACGGCCATCTGGTCGCCGTCGAAGTCGGCGTTGAAGGCGGTGCACACGAGCGGATGCAGCTTGATGGCCTTGCCCTCGACGAGCACCGGCTCGAACGCCTGGATGCCCAGACGGTGCAGGGTTGGCGCGCGGTTCAAGAGCACCGGATGCTCGGTGATGACCTCTTCGAGCACGTCCCACACGTAGCTGGCGCCGCGATCGACCGCGCGCTTGGCGGCCTTGATGTTGGCAGCGTACTCAAGCTCCACGAGGCGCTTCATCACGAACGGCTTGAACAGCTCGAGCGCCATCTGGCTCGGCAGGCCGCACTGGTGCAGCTTCAGCTGCGGACCCACGACGATGACCGAACGGCCGGAGTAGTCCACGCGCTTGCCGAGCAGGTTCTGACGGAAGCGGCCCTGCTTGCCCTTGAGCATGTCGGAGAGCGACTTGAGCGGACGGTTGCCCGGACCCGTGACGGGGCGACCGCGACGGCCGTTGTCGAACAGGCTGTCGACGGCCTCCTGCAGCATGCGCTTCTCGTTGTTCACGATGATCTCGGGCGCACCGAGGTCAAGCAAGCGCTTGAGGCGGTTGTTGCGGTTGATGACGCGACGGTACAGGTCGTTGAGGTCCGACGTGGCGAAGCGGCCGCCGTCGAGCTGCACCATCGGGCGCAGATCGGGCGGGATGACCGGAATGACGTCGAGGATCATGTCCGTGGGCTTGTTCGTGGACTTCAGGAACGCGTCCACCACCTTGAGGCGCTTGATGGCCTTAGCGCGCTTCTGGCCCTTCCCGTTGGCGATGACCTCGCGCAGCTCCTCGGCCACGGCCTCGAGGTCCATCGCCTCCAGCAGATCGCGCACGCTCTCGGCACCCATGCCGCCCGTGAAGTAGTCGCGGTAGTTGAGGCGCATCTCGCGGTAAAGGGCCTCGTCGGGCACGAGCTGCTTCGGCTCGATCTTCATGAAGGCGTCGAACGCGTCCTGGCGCAGGGCCTTGCGCTCGTTGAACTCCTCGTAGATGTCGGCGATCTCCTCTTCGACCTCTTCGGGCGTCATGCGCTCGTCCTCGTCGATGTCGTCGACGAAGTCGTCGTCCTCGGGCACGTAGTCCACCGACAGCTTGCGCGTGGCCTCGATGAGGCGCTCGCGCTCGGCGTCCAACTCCTCAAGATCGGCGGCCAGCTCGTCGCGCAGTTCGTCGACATCCTCTTCGCGAGCCTCCTTGTCCACGCTCGTGATGATGGAGGAGGCGAAGTACAGCACCTTCTCCAGCTCCTTCGGCGGGATGTCGAGGAGGTAGCCGAGGCGCGAGGGCGAGCCCTTGAAGTACCAGATATGGCTCACGGGCGCGGCCAGCTCGATGTGGCCCATGCGCTCGCGGCGCACCTTGGAGCGCGTGACCTCCACGCCGCAGCGCTCGCACACGATGCCCTTGAAGCGCACGCGCTTGTACTTGCCGCACGCGCACTCCCAGTCCTTCGTGGGGCCGAAGATCTTCTCGCAGAACAGGCCGTCCTTCTCGGGCTTGAGCGTGCGGTAGTTGATGGTCTCGGGCTTTTTGACCTCGCCGCGGGACCAGCTGCGCACGTCCTCGGCGTTGGCGAGGGAGATGCGCAAGGCGTCGAAATTGGTGACGTCGAATTCCGTCGTCATTTACAGCTCCTCCCCTTCTCCGATAAGGTCGTTCTTCTCGTTTTTGGTTTCGCCCATCAATTCTCCCAGTTCAGCGGCGATGCTGTCGAGCGCGTTCGCCGCGTCGTCCTCTTCGGTCTTGCGCGCGTCGGCGGCTATCGCCTCGTACAGCGCGCGATCGGCGTCCTGCGAGCCGTCGATGTCGCGAGTGACGTCGATGGTCTGGTGATCGTGGCCCTCAAGCTCCACGTTCAGGCACAGCGACTTCATCTCCTTCACGAGCACCTTGAAGCTCTCGGGCACCTCGGCGGCGGGGATGTTCTCGCCCTTGACGATGGACTCGTAGCTCTTCACGCGTCCGGCGGTGTCGTCGGACTTCACGGTGAGGATCTCCTGCAGCACGTTGGAGGCGCCGTAGGCGTAGAGCGCCCACACCTCCATCTCGCCGAAGCGCTGGCCGCCGAACTGCGCCTTGCCGCCGAGCGGCTGCTGCGTGATCAGGCTGTAGGGGCCGGTCGAGCGGGCGTGAATCTTGTCGTCCACCATGTGGCCGAGCTTGAGGATGTAGCTTTGGCCCACCGTGATCTTCTCGCGGAAGCGCTCGCCGGTGCGGCCGTCGTACAGCCACGTCTTGCCCTCGCGGGACAGCTGCGGCACGAACTCGTCGCGCGCTTTGTCGCCGTACTTCGCATGGTTCATGTTGATGAGGTTGCGGTTCGCCTTCTCGATGGCGTCGGAGATCTCGCGCTCCGTGGCGCCGTCGAACACGGGCGTGGCCACGTGCATCGGGCCCTCCACCACGGCGTCCGTCTCCTCCGCGTCGTCCCAGCCCCACTTCGCGGCCCAGCCCAGATGGTTCTCCAAGAGCTGGCCGACGTTCATACGGGACGGAACGCCAAGCGGGTTCAAGATGACGTCGATGGGGGTGCCGTCGGCGAGGTAGGGCATGTCCTCCACCGGCAGCACGCGGGAGATGACGCCCTTGTTGCCGTGGCGGCCAGACAGCTTGTCGCCCTGCTGCACCTTGCGCTTCTGAGCGACGTAGATGCGCACGAGCTCGTTGACGCCCGGCGCCAGTTCGTCGCCCGCCTCGCGGCTGAAGCGGCTCATGCCGATGACGCGGCCGCCGGAGCCGTGCGGCACCTTGAGGGACGTATCGCGCACCTCGCGGGCCTTCTCGCCGAAGATGGCGCGCAGAAGGCGCTCCTCGGCCGTGAGCTCCGTCTCGCCCTTCGGCGTGACCTTGCCCACGAGCACGTCGCCGGGGAACACCTCGGCGCCCACGCGGATGATGCCGTCGGCGTCAAGGTCGCTGATCATGTCCTCGGAGATGTTCGGGATCTCGCGGGTGATCTCCTCGGGGCCGAGCTTCGTATCGCGCGCGTCGATCTCGTACTCGGAGATGTGGATGGAAGTGAGCAGGTCTTCGGCCACCACGCGCTCGGACACGATGATGGCGTCCTCGTAGTTGTAGCCCTCCCACGGCATGTAGGCCACCATGAGGTTCTGGCCGAGCGCCAGCTCGCCCTTGTCGCAGCTGGGGCCGTCGGCCAGCACGTCGCCCGCCCGGACCTCGTCGCCCTTGCGGACGATGGGACGGTGGTTGATGCAGCCCGACTGGTTGGAGCGCTGGAACTTCGGCACGAGGTACTCGTCGTACTCGCCATCGTCGTTCAGGATGATGATGGTCTGGCCGTCCACGTAGTCCACGACGCCCGGGTTCTGGGCGACGAGGATCTCGCCGGAGTCCACCGCGATGCGGTGCTCGATGCCGGTGCCCACGAGCGGCGCCGAGGGGCGCAGAAGCGGCACGGCCTGGCGCTGCATGTTCGAGCCCATGAGGGCGCGGTTCGCGTCGTCGTGCTCGAGGAACGGGATGAGCGAGGTGGCCACCGACACCATCTGGCGCGGGGACACGTCCATGTAGTTCACCTGCGCGGGCGGCACCTCGTCGGGCTCGCCGAACACGCCGGCGGCGTCTTTCGTGCGGCAGAGCACGCGCGCGGCCTCGTGGAAGACGCCGTCGTCGTCGAACGTGCCGAACAGGCGCGTCTCAGGGTCGAACAGGTCGTTGGCCTGCGCGATGACGTAGTTCTCCTCCTCGTCGGCCGTGAGGTAGTCCACCTCGTCGGTGACCTTGCCATCCACCACGCGACGGTACGGCGTCTCGATGAAGCCGTAGGGGTTGATGCGGGCGTAGGTGGCAAGCGAGCCGATGAGGCCGATGTTCGGGCCTTCAGGCGTCTCGATGGGGCACATGCGGCCGTAGTGCGAGGTGTGCACGTCGCGCACCTCGAAGCCGGCACGCTCGCGGGACAGACCGCCCGGGCCGAGGGCCGACAGACGGCGCTTGTGCGTGATGCCGGCGGCGGGGTTCGTCTGGTCCATGAACTGCGAGAGCTGCGAGCTTCCGAAGAACTCCTTGATGGCCGCCACGATGGGACGGATGTTCACCAGGGACTGCGGCGTGATCTCGTCAGGCTCCTGCATGCTCATGCGCTCGCGCACGACGCGCTCCATGCGGGACAGGCCGATGCGGAACTGGTTCTGGATGAGCTCGCCCACCGTGCGGATGCGGCGGTTGCCGAAGTGGTCGATGTCGTCGGTCTGGAAGCCCTCCTGGCCCTCGTGCAGCGCCACGATGTACTGCATCGTGCGCACGACGTCCTCGTCGGTGAGGGTGGATGCCTCGTAGTCCGGGTCGAAGCCGAGCTTCTTGTTGATCTTGTAGCGGCCCACCTTCGCCAGGTCGTAGCGCTGCGGGTTGAAGAACAGGCCCTCGAGGAGCGTGCGGGCAGAGTCGATGGTGGGAGGCTCGCCGGGACGGAAGCGCTTGTACAGCTCGATGAGCGACTCCTCCTTCGTGGTGGCGGGGTCGCGGTCGAGCGTGCGCAGCACCATCTCGCTCGAGCCGAGAAGTTCGATGATCTCCTCGCGCGACTCGGCGAGGCCGAGGGCGCGCACGAGCAGCGTGGCCGGCTGCTTGCGCTTGCGGTCGATGCGCACGGACAGGATGTCGCGCTTGTCGGTCTCGAACTCGAGCCACGCGCCGCGGCTCGGGATGACCTTCGCGTTGTAGATGGTCTTGTCGGAGGCCTTGTCGCGCTCGGCGGCGAAGTAGACGCCAGGCGAGCGGACGAGCTGGGACACCACGACGCGCTCGGTGCCGTTGATGATGAACGTGCCGCGCGGGGTCATGAGCGGGAAATCGCCCACGAACACGTCCTGCTCTTTGATCTCGCCGGTCTCGCGGTTGATGAAGCGGATCTCGACGAACAGCGGCGCCTGATAGGAGACGTCCTTCTCCTTGCACTCGTCGACCGTGTACTTCGGCTCGCCGAACTCGTGGCGACCAAACTCCACGCACATGTCCTTCGTGCTGTTCTCGATGGGGCTGATGTCCCTAAACGCTTGCGCCAGACCTTCGCCCTTGAAGAACTCGAAGCTTTCCGTCTGGATGGCGATGAGGTTCGGGACGTCCATGACGTCCGGGATCTTCGCGAAGCTTCGCCGATCTCTGTAAAGGCTGGTCTGATCAGTCGTTTTTCCTTGAGCCACGAGGCGTTTCCTCCTTCATGAGCACCCGCACCTATGCGAAAAATTCGCAGTTGATCAAAATACGATGCGTGTCAAGCAATGTCAAGAAAAATTTTTACGAACTGTGGAAATTTGCTGTTGATTTGGGCTTTTAGCAGGGACGACCGTTGGGCGAGGCGGCGTTCTCGCAGGCGTTGTCCGACAGCGGATCGTTGCTTGGCGGGGTGCGGAGGGAGGGAGGGCCGGGAAGGGCAGATGCGGGCGAATGATGGCGAGCGCGCGAAGAACGTCCGCAGCCGAAAGCGAGGGTCGGGCACACGCAGTGCGCGAGCGCATAGGAGGCGCAAACGCGGGGGGCGCGGTTTCGGGCGGGATCGGATGCCTCGATCAGAGCCGATCACGGAATCGGACGCAGGGGAACCGCCTGCAAGCGAACGGAGGCGGCTCGGTTGCGCGAGGGAGGCAGCCCGGCGGCGCACGGGAGCGGGTCGCCCATCGCTTCGAGCGCGCGTCGATCCGGGTTTCGTGGCGGGTTTTGACGGAAATCCACCTCTGCGTTCGCGAATTCGAGCCTCTGCGCGCGAGAGGATTTCGGTTTTCGCAGGTCAATCGATCGCGCATGCGTGGCTTGGGGAAGAAAGGCGGCCAAGCCCCTTCTCCGACCGCGGATTTCCGTAAAAACCCGCCAGAAATCGCATCGACGCGGGCACCGGGATCGCGTGCCGCGCTCCGTAGCCGACCAAAATGGCAAGAAATCACCGATTTCGGAAACTTCGCGACCGCGAATCCCCTAAAACGCCTGGTCGAAAAAACGCAGGGAGCGTGAGCCGCCGCGAAACAGGGCGAAACGGCGGTGGGAGTTTCCGAAACCGGCGATTTCCTGCCATCGCGCGACCATGCGACGAAAGAACGGGATGACGCCACATGTTCCGAGATGGCGAAACGTCGTGCATTTTGGCGTGGCAGGAGCGGATGCGTGTGACAGGGGTGTGACAGGGG
>NZ_PPEL01000006.1 GCF_002899695.1 Rubneribacter badeniensis | reverse complement strand
AAGTACGTGGCCGAGAGCGAGTGGGGCTCGAGGCGCTATCTGGACGTGACTCTGCTGGAGGGGTAGCCGCACCGGACGGCGGGCTTATGAGGCTGTCGGAAAAGTGCGCAAGATTCTTGACGGTACCTGGACGATGGCATCGGGCGCTGCCTCGAGCAGCCGCCCCTCGGTATGGTAGCCCCAGGCAACGGCGATGGAGAACACGCCGGCGTTGCGCGATACCGTTACATCTCCCGTAGAATCGCCCACGTACGCAGTGCGGGAGGGAGACGAGCCAAGCTCGCGGATGGTGCGCAGGAGGCCCGCAGGGTTGGGTTTGCGCGGGATGTCGGCGCATTCGCCGTGGGCTATGGCGAACAGGTCGGGCAAGTAGGCATCGACCACCTCGTGCACGGCTCCGTCGAACTTGTTGGAGAGCACGGCCAGCTTCGCTCCGCGCCGCTTGAGTTCAGCGATCGTTTCAGGGATGCCGTCGTAGGCCTTGGTGAGGCGGTATCCGTACGCGGGGTAGAGGGCTTTCCAGCGCCGCAGCGCGCTTTCCACGTCCTCGCTATTGGCGCCTTCGGGCACCGCTTGGTACATGAGGGCCTTCACGCCGTTGCCTACGAAGCTGAGCACCTCTTGCGGCGTCCGTTCGGGCCAGCCGCACTCGCGCAGCGTTGCGTTGGTGAGCTCCACGAGATCGGGCAGCGTATCGAGCAGCGTGCCGTCGAGGTCGAAGATGAACGTGTCCAAACAGGGCTTCTTGCTTGCTTGTTCGCGCATGGCTGCGTTATTGTCCATGTCGGCACCTCTGCCTCGATACGTTCCAATGTGCCCAAATACGAAAAATCCAAGCCGAAGCTTGGATGGGAGGTTCATGGAGCGGGTGACGGGACTCGAACCCGCGAATACAAGCTTGGGAAGCTTGGGCCTTACCACTTGGCGACACCCGCATGATGACGCATTATAGCGCAATGAGAGCATGAAACGAGAGAAAAATTGAATACTTTAAAGCTCGCGAGATCAGAGCGGTAGAGAATGTAGCCAGTGAACGCATGGGATTAGGAACGGTTTGCCGGCAGTCGTTTGATCGTTCTGAGATGGTGTCAGGAAATGATGCATGTAACGTGTTCTTCATGCTCGTGCTTTTCGGCTCGTTCGTGTTGGGCATCGGGATTGGGAAAACTCGTGCAGTTTCCTTACTTCAGCTGGCCGGCAAAGCAGTAGAAAAGCGGCGAATCCACGATGGAGTCGATTTCGAACAAACCCCGCCACGCTTCGGCCTCCTCGACTGCAGGACGGAGCACGGATGTGACGGACGCGGGCACGTTGCGATGGTGGTCGTTCATCTGCGCGCGGCCCATGCTGTGCGCCACCGTGAAGCGCCCCGCAGGTTTTACCAGGCTGGCGACGCGTTTCGCGAGCGCGTCCTTGTCGAGAAAGTGAGGATACGCGTTGTAGATGACAACGGCGTCAAAACCCTCTTCATCTTCGAACTCGACCGCGTCGCGGCACCGGAAATCGATGCGGGGCTCGTTTTCGTACTTCTTTTGGGCGATTTCTATCATGCGAGGCGCGATGTCGAGCGCAACCACCTGCGACACTCCGAGGGCGAGATAGACATCGGCCATGATACCCGTGCCGCAACCGAGATCGAGCACGCGGGAGCCGGGGCCGATGCCCGCTATGGCCGCCACCGCCCCTTGGACTGCGCTCGGTCGGTTGAACGTCTTCTCCCAATCGTCGGCGCGACTGTCGAAGTAGCGTGCGATCTCGTTCATGGAGGTTTCCTTTCTGCGATGTCGGTCTTATCGGGGGACGACGATTCTTCTGCCGTTGTATTCGATGATGTCGCTTTCCATGTTGTACACGCTCAGCATCGAACTCTCGGTGATCACTTCCGATCCTCCAAGCGCTTCGACCAATCCGTCCTTCAGCATGAGGAATCGGTCGCACCAGCGCAGGGCCAGGTTCACGTCGTGAAGGACGGCCGCTGCGGCAAGGTTCCGCGCGTCCACTTCCTCACGGACGACGCGCATGACTTCCTGCTGGTTTGCCGGATCGAGGTTGTTTGTCGGCTCGTCGAGCAAAAGCACGTCGGTTTGCTGGACGAAGGCGCGCGCCAGCACCACTTTCTGGTACTCTCCGCCCGATAGTTCGTCGATGTAGCGCAAGGCGAAGTCGGAAAGCCCCAAATCGGAAAGAACTTTGCTCACAACCGCATGGTCCTCTTCGGACGGAGCGCCTTGCATATGCGGCTTTCTGCCGAGGAGCACAGCATCGTACACCGTGAGGCGGTTGGCATGGCTATGCTGGGCGACGAGGGCGATCTTCTTCGCGCGATGCCCTCGCGGCACCTGCGAGAGCGCCGCGCCGTCAAGCAGCACTATGCCGCTGTCGGGCTTCAGCGCATCGTCGAGGCAGGCCATGAGCGTCGACTTTCCGCATCCGTTCACGCCGAGAATCGCCAGAAACGATCCGGGCTCCACCAAAGCGCTGACGGATTTCAGGATCGGACGTCCCTTGACATAGGAGTAGGCGACCTCTTTTGCCTCCAGCATCAGCGACTCACCCCTTTGAACAGCAAGTAGAGGAACATCGGCGCGCCAACAAACGAAGTGATGGCGCCGATAGGGAGGATGAGCGGTGCCACGACGGCATGCGCGACGATGTCGCTGACCAGCAGCAGTCCTGCGCCCGCGAATGCGGAGGCGGGCAGGAGGTAGCGGTAATCCGAACCGATGAAGCGGCGCATGACGTGAGGGGCCACAAGTCCAACGAAGTTGATGATGCCGCAGAACGCGATAATCGACGCAGCTGCCGCCGCGGCCACGAACATGCCGGCAAGCCGAACAGAGCGCACGTTGACGCCCAGTCCGTGGGCTGCCGCCTCGCCCGATTCCATGGCGTTGTAATTCCAGCGATTGAGGAAGAAGAACACCGCGCTTACCGCCGTCACGCACCCCATGATGGCCAGCTCGCGATACGAGACGCGGCTCAGGTCACCGAATGTCCAGAACACGACGGCTGCCACTTGGGAATCTTCGGCGAAGTACTGGATCATGGTGGTGCCCCCGGCGAACAAGGCCGACAGTGCGACGCCGGCCAGCACGATGGACTCCGGCGTCATCTCGCGCAGTCGCGAAAGGCCGAGCACCACGAGCGTCGACGCCATGGCGCCGAGAAACGCGCACACCACGGTGACGTAGGGGTTCGATGAGAACTGCACCCCTTCGTAAGCGGCCGCGCCGTTCGCTCCCAGCAGGATAATCGCCACGGACGCGCCGAACGCTGCCCCTTGCGAGATGCCCAGGGTGCTGGCCGAGGCGAGGGGGTTGCGCAGCGTGCTTTGGAACGCGCAGCCCGCCATGGCCAGCGCGACGCCACCGACAAGGGCGGTGAGCACGCGTGGCATGCGCAGGTTCCAAACGACGATGCGGTCGTATTCGTCGCCTCCGCCGAACAGCGCGAGCACGACGTCGACGACCGAAAGGTCTGCCGATCCGATGGTCATCGAGAGCGTCGCTACGCCCGCCACAAGCACCGCCAACGCAACGACGATGGCGCGCTTGTGGCGGGCGTAGCGACGATACTCGCAGTGCGGTGATCGTTTGCCGGGCATTCGCTTTGTTCGTGAGACGAGCGTCTCGGGTTCCATTGCTCCTCCGTCTCAAGAGAGCGGCCCGCGGCTGTTCGGCCGCGGGCCTTCTGGTGCAGCAACCCTAGCGAGCAGCTGCGGTTTCGTGCACGGCGTGTTGCGCGCTATGCTGCAATCGACAGCTGCTTGAAGTCCATGCCGTTTTCTTTCATGGTTTGATAGTAATCGGTGCCCAGCATGGTTTCGAACACTTCTTGGTACACGGTCTCCGCGTCGAGGTCGGAGAACTGTTCGGGAAACACGGTGAATCCGATGAAGTACGCATCGCAGATGCCCATTTCAACATTGGTGCCGTTGTAGTTGTAGGACGGCTGCGTGTACAGGTTGCCCGATTGAAACGCCGTCAGACTGTCGAAGAACTCCTGGTTGTTCGCGTAGTCCTGCTTCATGAGGTCCATGTTGCCCGCGTTGAGGAACATGAAGTCGGGGTTCCATTCTCCGATCTGCTCAAGCTCCACTTCGACGGAGCCGGCCTGCCCGATCTCGTCGGCCACGTTGATGGCGTTCACGGCCTCGAGCGGTGCGTACTGCACATAGGTGCCGCCGAAGCTTTTGGCGCCCTTGTAGTTGACCGCGCCGACGTAGCAGGTCGGTTTGTCCTCGTCGGCGATGGACGCCGTGCGGGAGTCGAGGTCTTCCTGCCATTCCTTCATTTTCGCGACCACTGCGTCGGCGTGGTCGGAAGTGCCGAGGGCTTCGCCCACCACTTCGATGGACGTGTACACGTCGTCGGAGAACAGCTGGTCTTGGTACGAGATGCCGACGACGGGAATGCCGATGGCCTCCTGCAGCTCGTCGCACTCAGCTGCGCTGCGGCTCGAGATGATGACGTCGGGATGCAGCGAGAGCAGCTCTTCGGTGTTCACGCTGGTCTCCATGAGGTGGTTGCCGTTGCTCGTTGACGGCAAGCTGGAGAAGAGCGATTCATGCGCGACCGTGTAAGGGCGCGCGGGCGAAGCTTCCGTCTCCATCTCGGTGACGGCGATGAGCTTGTCCTGGCCGCCTGCGTACACGACGAACCGCGCGCCGCTGCCCACCGTCGCCGCAGTCTCCACGCTGTCGGGAAGCTCGACCGTGCGACCATATGCATCGACAACCTGATTCGACTGCTGAGCCGGCTCCTGGGACGCCTCTCCTGTGTTCGCCGACCCTTCCGGAGTTTGCTCGGATTGCGCGCACCCCGCCAAGGTGAACGCGAGCAGCGCCGCCATCAGCCCGGTGGCGAGCGCCCGTTTCAGTTTCGCCATAGTCTCCTCCTGGTATTACGATTTCATAATTTGTAACACTATAGCAACTTAGCAACAGCAGGACTTGCGGTCAAGCCCTCTTTTGGTGGGAGGCGATCCCGGAGCGTTGAATTCGGCTTAGAAAGACGTGGTGTCGTGGTGCGAACGCCTTGCTATGTCTTGAAACTGGACACGCGCCCGCGGGGGCGCCCCTAGGGGATCGGCGAGGGCTTGCGCCGGAGGGGCTGTCGGCGAGGGCTCGCGATCACGATGCGCTGCTTGAGAGTGCTACGGTAAGGAATTCGATAATTCTGATCGATATGTTACCGATTTATCTCATTGGATGACTTAGGTTTCCATAATAGGGCCTCTTTTTGTTGTATTTACAACAAAAAGAGGGGCGAGAGAAGACTTTCATAACCTTACGATCCTTCTTTTCACCGATGACGGTAAAATATGAAATACAATTCCCAAATTTTTTACTGTAAGGGATGAAAGAGACGGTGGAAGAAGCCCCCATGCGGGGCGGGAGGGGCAAAGCGCGGGGCGTGTTTCACGTGAAACACGCCCCGCTTCGGCAGGCTTCATCCCAAAGGGTTCTTCATCGGCAGACTTCGCCACTCTAGCAGGTTCTGCCTTAGCGGGCCCACCATCTCGGCAGGTCCGTCGTCCAACAGGTCCCTCCTTGGCGGCTGTCATCCCCGCGGGTCCGTTGCCCCAACAGGTTCTGCCTCGGCGGAGCCACCAGCCCGCCATCCTGGCGGGCCCCGCCGCCTCCGGAAATGCGCTCACTGCGCGGCTTGGGGCTTTGGGGTGGGGACGCGGGCGGGGGTCGCCTCGTCCGCAGGTTACTCGTCGGTGCGCTCGTCCTCGAACAGGATGCGGCGCTCTTCGCCGGAGAGGGCGTTGCGCGCCTGCTCGCGCAGGTTGTTCATCGCGCTGAGGAATTGCCGGTACATGACCACGACGAGGTAGCGTCCGCGCGGCGTGAGCGTGAGTTGGCGGTCGTCGTCGCATTCAAACGCCCGGTTCGCTCGCATGAACGCCATTTCGATGGGTAGCCCTTGGTCGATGGTCGTGCCGAAGTCGCGCTCGAAGGCCCGCTTGTCGAGGCGCAGCTTGTACAGGTCGAGGAGGAAGCGGTAGCGCATGAGGCTCGTTGCGCTCATGACGCTTTTCCCCATGATGGACATGCGGCCCTCCGCTATGGCCTCGTTGTATTCGGATATGCTGAACGTGTTCACGTACAGCGCGTTGCCGAGATGGGTGATCGACCCGCTTCCGATGGCGGGGTAATCGACGTAGTTGGTTTGGTACTCCTCGATGCGCTCCGGATGCGTGGGCGTGGAGCCGGCGGCGTTGCGCCGCTCGTTGCGGGTGAACGTCCACAGCGTCGAGCGATGGAACAGCGGCTGCGAGCCGCCCGCCAGCACGTCGTCGACGATCTCGTAGAAGCGTCGCTCGCGGCGATAGTCCATGGCACCGAGGCGGGCGGCCATCTTCTCGATGGTGCCGTTCGAGGCGTACAGCGGTGAAAACGTGGTTTGGTGCGCGCCGCAGGTGGCCACTTTCTCCAGGTCGGCGAAGAGGATGTCCTCGGTTTGCGAGGGGAAGTTGAAGATCATGTCGACGTTGAGCGAGTCGAAGCACGGAGCAGCCTCGCCGATGCGCTCAAGGATCTCCGCGCCGCTGCCGTACTTCCGGTAGCGGTCCATCTGCTTGAGCAGTCCGTCGTCGAAGCTCTGCACGCCCACGGACAGGCGCTGCACGCGCCCCTTCATCTTCTCGAGGTAGGGCTTGGTCAGGTGGTTGGGGTTCGTCTCGACTGCCACCTCCCTGATGTTGAAATGCTGGCGGGCTACGTCAAGCGTTTCGCACAGTTCGTCGATCATGATGGTGGGCGTGCCGCCGCCCACGTAGATGCTCTCGAAGTCGTAACCCAGCTGCTCGAGCATGAGCATTTCCTTGCGCAGACTGGCGAAGTAGGGCTTCGCCACCTCCTCGCGGAAGGGGTAGCGGTTGAAGCTGCAGTACGGGCACAGCACCTGGCAGAAGGGCACATGCAGGTAGAGCATGTACGTGCGGCCGTCCTCGGCGGGCGGCATGAACCTCTCGTCGGTGGGCTTGAGGTCGAGCTGGCGCTTGGCGATGCCTTTGACGACCGCCGTGAGCATGCGTTCCGAAATCATCCGTTGTCACTCGCTTCCCAGAGTTCTCGATGACCGGCTCGGCATTCCGACTTTGCCCGACGTGCGTCGTGGCGTTTACGGTTACTGGCATAGCGCAGGATTCTCACCCGCATTCCCCGAGGCCTTGCGGTCGCCGCGTCGTCGTGGCGCGGCCCGGTCGAACCATTCACGAAACCCCATGATAGCAGATGATGCATGTGACGAAGGGATGGGGATGCTGTCATGCTGGCACGGCGCATGCGACGGAGGTGCGACGAAGGTGCGACGAAGGGACGAGGATGGTGTCACGTTTCGCGTGCGACGAAGGGGCCGGGCGCAGGGTGGGGCGCGCTGATGTTGCATTCAGGCGGTCGGGTTGTCAACGAGTCGGATGGCGAACTGTGGGTGGGGGCGGACGTGACGAGCGCGTGTGGCGCGGCGCGGAGAACGGGCGGCGCGGGGAAAGGCGGCTGCGGTGGGCGAAGCCGTGCGCGAGATGGCGCAGGGGGCGGGCGGCAGCGTGGCTCGGTTGCCGGGGTGCGGCGGTGTGATGGGACGCCCCCTTGAGAAAGCTGAGTTGCTGCAGGGGAATGTTTCACGTGAAACATTCAGCTCCTACCAGCGGAAACGCGCCGGGCGTACGCGGGACGCGTTGCGGCTGTCGTGATTTCGCGGGCGCGGGCGCGCGTGTGAAACTTACACAATCACGTAGGGTGATCCCGACAAATTGCCGCGCTCTCGCGGACGCGTGCGCGCGGTGAAAAGCGTCCGCGTGGGCTGGTTGCGTGGTCGAGCGCGGCATGGGCGTGCGGGATAGGCGAGCAATAAGGACGAGCGCGTTGGGGTGCGCCCTTGGGATGGCCGAGCCGCTGCATGCGAATGTTTCACGTGAAACATTCGCCATCGAGTTGCGCATGCCTCTGCTCGACGCAGGAGAAGTTGTGCGGACGGAGTGCGATGGGGCAAAGCGAGACGAAGGGGCGATGATGAACGAGCGCAGCGAGCTAACGCATGCCGCGAGGGTTTGCGCTTGTGGTGAGAAGGAATTCGGACAGGGCGTTGGGCGACGGGGCGTTTGGCGGCAAGGGGTGCCTGACCGTTGTCCCTGTTGTCTCGCTATCAGTGGGATCGCGCGGGCAAAGGGGTGTTTCACGTGAAACGCCCCTTTGCCGTCTGCGAACTCTCCCTGCGCTTTCCATGCTTTCGCATGCGGGCACGCTCGCTGATGCGTCGCGGCGGTGCGCCGACGCGCTATAGCGCCCACTCCGCGCTCTGGGTCTGGAGGCCCACCATGCGGGCGAACAGGCCGCCCTTCGCCATCAACTCGGCGGGGCTGCCCTGCTCGGCCACGCGGCCGCCGTCCAGCACCACCACCTTGTCGGCGCTCATGACGGTGCGCATCCGGTGGGCGATGACTATCACGGTCTTGCCGGCCAGGAGCCGCGACAGGGCCTCCTGCACCTTCGTCTCGTTCTCCACGTCGAGGCTCGCCGTGGCCTCGTCGAGCAGCACCACGGGCGCGCCCTTCAGGAGCGCCCGCGCGATGGAGATGCGCTGGCGCTCGCCGCCGGACAGGCGGCTGCCGTTCTCGCCGATCATGGTCTGGTACCCCTGAGGCATGCGCTCCACGAACTCGTCGCAGTTCGCGGCGCGCGCCGCCGCCAGCACCTCCTCGTCCGTGGCGTCGCGCCGCCCGAGGCGGATGTTGCCCATCACGGTGTCGTCGAACAGCAGCACGTCCTGGAACACCGCCGCGAAGTCGCCGAGCAGCACCTCAGGATCCACCGTGGACACGTCCACGCCGCCCACCGTGATCGTGCCCGAGCTGGCATCCCAGAAGCGCGCGGCAAGCTTGGAACACGTGGACTTGCCGGAGCCCGACGGCCCCACCAGCGCCGTGACCTCGCCCTCCTTCGCCGTGAAGGACACATCCTCCAAGACCTGTTCGCCATCGTTATAGGAAAAGCCCACGTGGTCGAACACGATGTCGTGCCCGGCCGGCTCATAGGTTTCCCCGCCCGTGGCCAACGGTTCGTCGTAGAACGACTGCATGCGCGCGCTTGCGGTCTTGGCGGCGAACAACTCCGCGATGAGCATCAGGCACTGGTCGAAGGGCGCGTAGATGCGGCTCACCACCAGCAAAAACGCGAACAGCGTCATGAAGTCGCTCGTGCCGTCCACGATGAACGCCGCGCCCGCGAGGATGGTGGTCGCCAGCCCCAGGCGCATCACCACCTGCGCGCCGTTCACGCAGATGCCCGTGAAAAGCTCGCCTTTGATGGTCTGCTTCTCGGCCGCGTCGATGTCGGCGCGGATGCCGTCCAAGTAGCGCTCCTCCTGGTTGGTGGCGCGCACCTCTCGCACGCATTCCAGCGCCTCTTGGATATCCTCGGAAACGGCAAGCCCCTTCATGCGCGTGGCGCGCATGACCGGTGCGAGGAACCGGCGCGAGCCGAACAACAGCGCCAGCCCGATGGGGCAGCTCCACAGCGCCGCGATGGCAAGCCGCCAATCGAACACCACAAGGCCCACCGCCGCGATGCCGATGGTGATGTAGGCGCCGTACAGCTCGGGCAGCACGTGGCTGTACGCATGCTCGATGGTGGCCACGTCGCCCATGATGGTTTCGGTGAGGTCCGCGAGGTCGCGCCGCCCGAAGAACGCTTGCGGCAGCTTGCGCAACCGCTCGGCCAGCCCGATACGCTGGCGGCCGCTCTCCTGGTAGATGACGCCGTACTGGTAGTGGTACGCCTTGTCTTCGGTGAAGAACAGGATGAGGATGAATGCGGCAAGTCCGATGGCGTAGGGCATGATGTCGGGCAGCGGCGCGCCCTCTGTGAGGCTCGCCACGAACTGGCTCATCGCAAGGAAGATGATGCCCATGCCGGCGAACACGACGAGGTTGGACACCGCCGTCCAAATGGCGCCGAGCTTGACGTTTCTCACGCCCTCGTCCGTGAGGGCGTATTTCTCCTTGATCGACATTATGCCTCACCCCCTTCCGAGTCCGAAGCCCCTCGGTGCGTTGCCTCGGCGCGTCGCTGCGGGCTTACGTATGCCGATGCGCTGCGTTCTTGCGAGTACGCCGATCCGTCGCACTCTGAGCCTTCGGACGCGTTAACGGTGACCGGAGCAGCCGTCTTGCCGCTCGTGTCCGACGTAATCCTCCATGCGACCGCCTGCTCGTAATCTGCCCACATGCGAGCGTACAGGCCGCCTTTGGCAAGAAGTTCGTCGTGGGTGCCCTGCTCGGCGACCCGCCCGTGTTCAAGCACCACGATGAGGTCGGCGTTGCGCACGGTGGAGAGCCGGTGCGCGATCATGAGGACCGTGCGGGGCTCGCCCCCGCTCCCGCGCGCCAAGCGGCCGAACGCCGCTTGGATTTTCGCCTCGTTCTCGGGGTCGGCGAACGCGGTGGCCTCGTCCAGCACCACCACCGGCGCGTCCTTCAGGATGGCGCGCGCCAGCATGAGGCGCTGCACCTCGCCGCCGGAGAGGTAGACGCCGTCCGCGCCCACCACGGTGTCGATGCCCTGCGGCAGCTTCTCCACGATGTCGTCGCACTGGGCAGCGGAGAGCGCCGCCAGCACCTCCTCGCGCGTAGCCTCGGGGCGAGCGGCGCGCACGTTCTCCAAAACGCTCTGCTTGAACAGGCGGTTCGCCTGGAACACGAAGGCGACGCGCCCCATGAGGTCGTGCGGGTCGATTTCGCGCACGTCCACGCCGCCGAGCCTCACCGCGCCCCCGCTCACGTCCCAGAACCGGGGCACCAGGCTCGCGGCCGTGGTCTTGCCGCCGCCCGAGGGCCCCACGAGCGCCACCGTGGCCCCCGCGGGCACCTCGAAGCTCACGTGCGAGAGCGCGGGTTCCTCGGCGCCCTCGTAGGTGAAGCTCACGTCGTCGAACGCGATGGCGTTGCCCGCCGGAACCTTGGGCGCGGCGGGTGCCTCGATGACGGGCGCGGCCAGCACCGAGTTCACGCGGTTCATGGCGTCGGTGCTTGTCTGCACGGCGTCGGAGATGAACATCACGCGCGTCATCGCCGTGGGGATGATGGCAGAGAAGATGGTGTAGAACGCGAAGTTGGCCAGGAATGCGCCCAGGCTCTGCTCGCCGGGGGCGAGCAGGATGGCCGTCGGCACGAGGAACACCACCACGCCGTTGATGAACGTGAGCGAGAGCGCTTGCGGCTTCTGGCACCACTTCACGGCGTAGTCCTGTGCCAGCTGCGTGAAGTCTTGGATGGCGTCGTGGAACGCCTTGAACGAGTACACCGTCTGCTGGAACACCTTCACCACGGGGATGCCGCGCACGTACTCGGTGCCCGTCTTGTTCATGCGTACGAGCGATTCCTGGTACTTCGTCATGAAGTCCATGCCGCGCCCGCCCATCATCTTCATCATGCACAGCATCGAGATGACGACCGCCGCGAGGCAGGCGAGCCCGAGGCGCCAGTCGAACACGAAGAACATGACGAGCATGCCGAGGATCATGGCGACCGATCCCGCCGTGTCGGGCAGCTTATGGGCGAGCAGCCCTTCCGTGGATGCCGCGCAGCCGTCCACCACGCGCCGCAGCGCGCCGCTCGCGTGTGTGTCGAAGTAGCCGAGCGACGTGCGCATGAGGTGTTCGGTGGTTTGCTTGCGCATGTTCGACGCGCAGCGGAACGCCGCGAGGTGGGTGCACATGAGCCCCGCGAAGTACAAGAGGATGGAAAGCACCGCGAACCCGAGGGCCCACCAGCCGTACACCGCGATGTTCGCGGCCGCGCCCCAGTTCGGGGCGACGGCTATCAGGTCGCGCGCCACGAACCAGATGCAGATGTACGGCCCGAAGCTCACGAGCATCGAGATGGCCGACAGCGCGCAGCCCACGTAGGTGAGCGCCTTGCGCGGGCCGGCGAAGTCCAGCAGCTGCGCGATGGGGTTGCGCGCCTTCGGGGGTTTGCCGCCGTTCGGGGTTTGGCTGCGTGACGGTGCGCTGTGCGAAGGTTGGTCGTGTGGGGACTGCTCGTGCGGGGACTGTCCGCGCGAAGTCGCGCTGCGCGACGATACGCTGCGCGCCGTGTGAGGCGCGGCTGCTGGCGGCGCTGCGCCCTGCGCGGCCGTGGCAGCTGCAGCTGCCGCCGTTGGTGCGGCTGCTGGAGATGTCGATTCGGGTACTGCCGGCTGCTTTTCCGTACTGTCGGGCGCGGGAGGGTCGGCCGATGCGCCAGGCGCTTTCGACGCGGCGGCCACCTCCTCTTCCTTCTCCATAGTGCTTCCTTTCGCTTTGGCGATGTTGTTAGATAAACCTAACTTACTCCTTGGAGAAGGCGAGTGCAAGGGGAAATATGCAAGAGCGGCTACGAGGAGCGAACGCCGGAAAAACGGGCTTCCGTTGCGCTCGGGTGCTGCCTGCGGAGGAGGGTGCGGGCGCTTGGTCGTACGGGACAGCGTTGCACCGTTGGAGAGAAGGCGGCGGGAAAGGCGAATGTTTCACGTGAAACATTCGCCTGTGATCTGCGAATACCCGAGCATGGCACAGCGAGGGTTGCGATCAGGAGGGTGAACCTTGTGTAAGGGCGCTGGGGTGTCAGCGTGACAAAAGGGCGGGGATGCTGTCACGTCCAGGTTGGTGGATTTTCGGCGAGGCGCGCATGGCGTAGCCCGAAGGGCGAGAAGGGAGCGCCTCGTCTGCCTTTGTGAGGGGGGCGAAGCGGCACGTGCGCGCGGGATTGTGGGACAACGTTGCGCTTGCCGTGAGAAAGACGAGGAAGGGCGGTCGTTTCCCATGAAGCATTCGCCCGTGATCGGCGAACACTCGAGCATGATGCAGCGAAAGGCGCGAGCGAGAGGACGCGGGGCGGCCCGTCGGCAAAAGGCCCGGGTGGGAGAGTGTGACAAAAGGACGGGATGCTGTCACATCCAGGTTGTCGGATTCCGACGAGGCGCAGGGCGCGGCTCGCGAGGGAGGACGTGCGCACCGATTAGCCATGCGCGCCTCAGGCGGCCCGTCAAACGCCTTCTCTGACAGGTGCGGTAAAAATCCACAAGTTTTCTGACGATATTTTACCGTTTTGGCTACGGAAGGCGGCTACGGATGCGATTTTCATGCGGTTTCGGTAAACTATCTTGAATTTGTACCGAATTTCTTACCGTTTGGGGGGTTCGCGGCAGGCTATCGCGCCTTTGGGTGCCTAATCCGGTAAAATATCGTCGAAAAGTTGTGAATCCGTTACCGTAGGCGATCCGATTCGCGGTTTGCAAATCTGTCGCCGCAGATGCTTGCTACATAGCTTGTAACCCCATGGCCGCGAACCGGTTGCCGCGCGGTTTGCGGATTCGTTGCCGCATGCGTCCTGCTGCGAAAGGTGAGTTGTCCGCACAGCCTTCGCAAGCCGGAACCTCCGCTTTTCTGAGCTCCCTGTGTGTCGGGTGAGTCTGGATAAGTTGAACAGTCCAAACGATGAACGGGAGCGAACGGGAAGTCGGCGGGTGGAAGCGGTTCGCTTCTGTTCTGGCGAAAGTATGATCTTTATGGTAAATACTGAGTGGCGTCCTTGCGGATGCCCTTCTCGCGGACAATCATCACAGCGGAGTTGGGAGCGGATCGTCGCACGCACTGCGCAACGGGCGTGCAGCGCACGCTACTGGAAGCGAAGCGCAAGGCGTCGGGTGCAGCGAGCCAGGCGCAAGGGCACTCATTCGCCGGGCGCAGCGGGCCGAATGTCCAGACATCCGGCCACCGAGCACAGCGGGCCGGACGTCCAAGCGCCCAGGCGTTCGAGCGACCAAGCGCCCAGGCGTCCAGGCGCCGCGCGCGGGCGCTTTCCGGTGCCGCCCGCCTCCGCAGAGGGCCGAAAGCGACGGGGAGCGTAGAGGTGATCAAGCGCTACACGGGACAGACGGTATACGATGCGCTCCAAGAGCGCTTGCGCTTCGTGTTCTCCGAGTTCGACAACGTGTTCGTGTCGTTCTCCGGCGGCAAGGACAGCGGGCTTTTGCTGGAGCTTGTGCTCGACTTCCAGAAACGGCACTGCCCCGAGAAACGCATCGGCGTGTTCCACCAGGACTTCGAGGCCCAGTACAGCGCCACCACCGCCTACGTCGAGCGCACGTTCGACCGCCTTGAGCGCGAGCCCGCCGTCGAGCCGTACTGGGTGTGCCTGCCCATGGCCACGCGCACCGCCCTCAGCAGCTACGAGATGTTCTGGTACCCCTGGGACGACGAGCGGCAGGAGGCGTGGGTGCGCCCTCTGCCGAAGCGGCCGTACGTGATCAGTCTCGAGAACAACCCGATGACCACGTACCGTTACAAGATGCACCAGGAAGATCTCGCGCGCCAGTTCGGCCGGTGGTACCGCAAGGCGCACGGCGGCGGCAAGACGGTGTGTTTGCTGGGCATCCGGGCCGACGAATCGCTGCACCGCTACAGCGGCATCGTCAACAAACGCCACGGCTATCAGGGCGCATGCTGGATCACCGAGCAGTTCAAGAACGTGTGGAGCGCCAGCCCCCTCTACGATTGGTCGGTGAGCGACGTGTGGCACGCCAACGCCCTGTTCGGCTTCGACTACAATCGCCTGTACGACCTGTACTATCTGGCCGGCGTTTCCCCCGACCAGATGCGCGTGGCGTCTCCCTTCGGCGATTCCGCGAAGGACAGCCTCAACCTCTACCGCGTCATCGACCCCGACATCTGGGCGAAGCTCGTCGGACGCGTGCAGGGGGCCAACTTCGGCGCCATCTACGGGCGCACGAAAGCCATGGGCTATCGCAACCTGGAGCTTCCCAAAGGGCACACGTGGAAGTCGTTCACGTTCTTTTTGCTCGAGACGCTGCCGGAACGGCTGCGCGAGAACTATGTGCGCAAGTTCAAAACGTCCATCCAATTTTGGTACGAGACGGGCGGTGGCTTGGACGAGGCGGTCATCCAGGAGCTGCTTGACCGCGGCTACCGCATCCGCCGCAACGGCGTGTCGAACTACACGCTCAACAAGCGCTCGCGCGTGGTGTTCGTGGGAGAGTTGCCCGACAGCACCGACGACGTCAAGTCGACGAAGGACATACCTAGCTGGAAGCGCATGTGCTACTGCATCTTGAAGAACGACCATATCTGCCGGTTCATGGGGTTCGGGCTGACGCGCGAGCAGCAGCGCCACGTGAACGCGCTCAAGCGCGAGTACGCCGAGGTGGTTGAAAGGAAGGCGGTCGGATGACGTTTCAAAGCCCCGTGTACGGCGTTATCGCCGTGCCCATCGAGAAGGTGAAGCCGAACACCTACAATCCGAACTCCGTCGCCCCGCCGGAGCTTGAGCTGCTCTACGACAGCATCAAGGAGGACGGCTACACGATGCCCATCGTGTGCTACCATGACGAGGAAACCGACGAGTACGTGATCGTGGACGGCTTCCATCGCTACCGCGTCATGCTCGAGCACCCCGACATCCGCGAACGCGAGGGCGGTTTGCTGCCCGTCTCGGTGATCGACAAGCCCATCGACTGCCGCATGGCCAGCACCATCCGGCACAACCGGGCGCGCGGCTCGCACAGCGTGGACCTCATGAGCAACATCGTGGCCGATCTACATGAGCTCGGCCGCTCCGATGCGTGGATTTCCAAGCATCTGGGCATGGACCGCGACGAAATACTGCGCCTCAAGCAGATCACCGGCCTTGCGGCCCTGTTCAGGGAGGCCGATTTCGGCGAGGCGTGGGAGCCTCAGGAAGAAGGCGCGGATGCGTCTGCGCCCTCCGGACGCATCGCGTCTGCGCGACCGACGGCAGCGGCCAGCTGAGAGGCGGCGTCTGAGAGAGTCCGAGAGCCGCTCGTCGCAGGGAAGGTGCGGGGAAGGTGGCTGCCGGCTGCGTGCGTGCAGGCGGGGGAGGACGCTTGGCGCGCGGGCGCGCGCGGCGGGGCGGTGGCCGACGCGGCGAACGCGTCGGGAGGGGTGCTTGGCGCGGGCGCGCGGCGGGAGGCGCCGTGGGGCGTGCGGCGATGAAACAGCTAGGGAGCGCACGACGGTCGCAAGGGGCGGCGGTTGTGGCAGAGAACGTGAAAGGTGGCAGTCATGCGCAACGGTACGCGGCGCTTTGCGATTGCGAGCTGGGTGTTCGTGGCGCTGTGGGCGGCGTTCATCTTCTTCATGTCGTCGAACACCTCCACCGGCCTCAACGAGGGGCTGGGCGTGTTCTCGCGAATCTATCAGGTCATGAAGGACGTGCAAGCCAGTCTGCTGGGTCCAGGCGTCGACGTGCTCTCGTCGATTGCCCACTTCTGCGAGTACACGGTGTTCGGTGCGCTGTTGGCGAACGCGCTGCGCTGCCATATGCCGCTGGGTCGTGCGTGCGTGCTGGCTATTGTCTGCGGCAGCCTCTACGGCGTTACGGACGAGTTCCATCAGCTGTTCGTTCCGGGGCGCATGTGCGACCCGCTCGATTGGCTGGTGGACACGGCGGGTTCGGGCTTGGGGTCGGGCCTTGCGTGGCTGGCGCTCGGACACCGCGCCCCGCGCGCCAGATGCGATCTGCGTGACGGGGGCAAGCGCTAGAGCAGACGGGAATGGCGCGTCCCCAGAGAAGAAGAGAACGTGCGCGCGGGCTTTGCCTCGTGCGCTTCACGCGTTTCGTCGGTTGGCGCGCTTAACAACTCTTGAGGCGTCGTGTCCAGGGCGTCGGCGATGCGCACCACCACGTCAAGGCGGGGGTTCGCCGTGCCGTCTTCGATTTTATTGAGAAACGGACGACCGATGCCCACCATGAGCGCAAAGCGCTTCTTGTTGATCTTCGCTTGCTTGCGGAGACGTTGCACGTTCGCGGCGAAAACGGGCGCGAAGCGAAATCGCTCCGCGTTTTCGTCGGCCACGCTCTGTCTCTGCCCGAGATCCATGAAAGACAGACTACCCGCGCGCGCTCGGCCTCCTGTAACCGCGCGGATACGTTTCGATGCCTTTTTGAGAAATGTGGGGTTTATACCCGGGCCGTGACCATTTTATGATGAAGCCGCAAGGGTGTTACAATACCCTCTATATGCGAGAATTTTATGCGTGCGATCTCGTGTAACGTTTATGCAGATGGGTCGCGGGAAGCGCTGGTTCTCGGAAGCGCGCGACAAAACGAACTTCGACGCCGCATGCTGCGCCGAAAGGGGACGCCGGTTGCGGTGGGCGGGATATCGAACCTGCCGAGGCATCGAAGTTGCAGAGGAGAACGTATGACACCAAGGAATTCCCGGACGAACCGCCCTGCGCCGCGATCATCGCGAGAGCCCCAGTCGGCCCGTGCCGCTCGATCCGTTTCGCGCGCAACGCAATCCGAGCGTGTCGCTTCGTCTGCGTATCGGCCCGCATACACTCCGGGTAGCCAAGGTCGCAGCGCGAATGGCTCGTATGGGCGCCAAAGCGCGGCGAGCCAGTACTCGCGCACGAACCCGAACTACACTGCGGCGTCGTCGAAGCGGGCGAGCCGCGGGAAGAAGATCGCGCTGTGCGTGGTGGCCGCCGTTTTGGTGGCGGTCATCGGCACAGGGACGGCGTTCGCGCTGTACATCAATTCCATCAACGATCAGCTGAACCACGGGACGAAGACCCAAGAGGAGCTTAACGCCATCACTGATGTGCTCGCGCCCAAAACCTCGAGCAATTTCACCGAGCCGTTCTACATGATGCTCATCGGCTCGGATCGGCGCGTGGGCGACGATTCGATGGGCGCGCGTTCCGACACGAATATCGTCGTGCGAGTCGATCCGACGCAAAATCTGGTGACGATGGTGTCCATTCCGCGCGACACGTGCATCGAGATCGATGGCTACGGACAGAACAAGTTCAATGCCGCCTACAATTACGGTGGGGCGGCGGCCACCATCCGCGAGGCAAGCGAGCTGTGCAACATCGAGATATCTCACTATGCGGAAGTCAACTTCGAAGAACTGGTGGCGTTGGTGGACGCGGTTGGCGGTGTGGACGTGGAGGTGGACGAGCGCATCGACGACCCTGACGCTGGCAGCATCGTCATCGAGGAGGGTACGCAGCACCTCGACGGCGAGGCGGCGCTTGTGTTCGCCCGCAGCCGCGCGTACGTCGACGGCGACTTCACGCGCACGGCCAACCAGCGCAAGCTCATCATGGCTCTCGTCGAGAAGGTGCTTGCACTGCCGGTGACCGATCTTCCGGGCGTCATCCAGAGCGCTGCGCAGTGCGTGACGACGGATCTTTCGGTCAGCGACATTCTCTCGCTCGCTCAGCAGTTCAAGGATGAGGGTGATCTGACCATCTATTCGGCTATGGTGCCTTCCACAACGGGCTACATCGGCGAGGTGTCGTACGTGTTCACCGATGAGGCTGCGCTTAAGGAAATGATGGAAGTGGTTGAGGCGGGTGAGGATCCCAGCGGTATCGTCTCGTCGGGCGTAGTTTCGACGCCGGGTGCGTCGTCATCGTCGTCGGGTACGTCATCGTCGTCGAGCGGCGGTTCCAGCACGTACGACTACTCGTACAATGATGATTCCACGTACTACGATGATTCGGGCTACACGGACAATAGCTATTACGATCCCAATTACGGTTACGACACGGGCTACGATTCCGGGTATGTCGACCCAGGGTACACGGATCCCGGTTACAGTTCGGGGTACGATGCGGGGTACGCAGATCCCGGATACGACTCGGGGTACGTTGACCCCTCCGCTTACGCGGCGGGCGGTATGGCGGCGTAACGAAAGCATCGCCGCCGTCTGGGCGTTTCGCTTTTGATCCTTTGCTTGTGCGAATATGTGCGGCCCCGCTTCTCTTCTTGGGAAGCGGGGCCGCTTGGCGTGTTTGGCGTGCTTGACGCGTATGGTCGGGAGGATACGTGCAGCCGCGTCTTTACGCGGTGGCGTAGCCGTCGGGGTTGGTGGACTGCCAGCGCCAGCTGTCGGCGCACATGCGGTCGAGATCGTATTCGGCCGTCCAGCCCAGCTCGTCGCGCGCCTTGTCGCACGCCGCGTAGTTCTCGGCCACGTCTCCCGCGCGGCGTGGTTTGATCTCGTAGGGGATCTCGTGGCCGCAGGCGCGCTCGAAGGCGCGGATCACGTCGAGCACGCTTGAACCCTTCCCCGTTCCCAAGTTGAAGATGCCCACGCCGCGGCGCGTGCCGTCGGCTGCAGGTTCGCCCTCGATGGAGCCGAGGCCGATGGCCTTGCCCGTGCCCACTTTGCCGCCCATCCAATCGAGCGCCGCCACATGCCCGCGTGCGAGGTCGACCACGTGGATGTAGTCGCGCACGCCCGTGCCGTCGGGCGTGGGGTAGTCGTCGCCGAACACGCCCACGCACGCCAACTTGCCCACGGCCACCTGCGCCACGTAGGGCAGCAGGTTGTTCGGGATGCCTTTCGGATCCTCGCCGATGAGGCCGCTTTCGTGCGCGCCGATGGGGTTGAAGTAGCGCAGCAGCACGACGTTCCACTCGTTGTCGCCCACGTACAGGTCGGAAAGCACCTGCTCGAGCATGCTCTTCGTCCAGCCATAGGGGTTCGTGGCGTCGTGCTTGGGGCAGCTTTCCGTGATGGGGATGAACTCCGGCTCGCCGTACACGGTGGCGCTTGAGGAGAACACGATGTTCTTCACGCCGTGATCGCGCGCCACATCGCACAGCACGAGCGTGCCGGCCACGTTGTTCCAGTAGTACTCGAGCGGCTTGGCGACGCTCTCGCCCACGGCCTTGAAGCCGGCGAAGTGGATGATCGCGTCGATGTCGTGCGCGTCGAAGATGCGGGCGAGCGCGTCGCGGTCGAGGATGTCGTCTTCGTAGAACACGAGGCGGCTGTCGTCGGGGGCGAGCCCGGCGATGGCGCGGACGCGTTCGAGCGCCACTTCGCTCGAGTTGCTGAGGTCGTCCACCACCACGACGTGGTATCCGCGCGCGAGCAGTTCGACCACCGTGTGGCTGCCGATGAATCCCGCGCCGCCCGTCACGAGCACGCAGGTGTCGGCGTGGTCTTTGGCGAGGCTTCTGTTTGCCATTGAAGCTCCTTCCCTAGCTTGTGGCGTCGGCGTTCGGTAGGTGCCTTCCGCGAAGGCCGGCGGCCCGACGCGCCCTCTGTCGATGCGCCTTTTCTTCTGATGGTTCTGCTGTCATGGTATCAGGTGCGGCGAGATGCGGAAACCCGCGCCCCCGATGTTTCACGTGAAACATCGGGGACGGGCGGCGCGGGACAGGAGGTGCGGACGGCGGCGGTGCGTCGCAACGCGTCGGGTTGGATTGAGGTCGGATCTCCGTGACAAGCGCTTGCCCTCTACCCGATCTTGCCGACCTGCTGTCCTTCGACTTGCGGCGACCTGACGATCAGCGAGCGACCTGCGGCCCGCGACGACCAGCGGCCCGCGACGACCAGCGATCCGCGGGAGACCTGCGATCTGCCGACCTGCGATCGGGCGAGACGGCGACGGCAGCAAGTAGCGGCGACGACCTGCAGCGCCCTACGGCGCCCTTGCTGCGATCAACACGCATCAGGGCAGCACAGCGCGGCGGGGCGGCACGGCAGCCTGCCTGGGGTACGGTTTTGCAAATTATCCTTGACAAAGGATAATCTAACAGCTACACTAAGGGAGTGGAACAAACCGCCTCCGACGGTTTCTCCTCGTTTCACTCGTCCGTGCACAGGCCGCCTCCCCCGCGGCCTGTGCCGCGTTTTGGGCCGTTTTCCGCTTCGGGTGCCCCCCGCATCGAAGTCTCCGCGTTCAATGATCCCGCTTGCGGCGTGTTCGGTTCCGTTTGGGTTTCGCTGCCCCCTTCCTAACGAGGTGTTTTTTCGCGATCTTGGCGGGGCGTTCTCTTGCGATTCGCCCTGAGCGGCGGGTGCCGACCTATGGCCTTGGATGTTTCACGTGAAACACCCGAGGGACTCTTTCCGATGCTCGCTCGCTTGGCTCTCTTCTTCTTTTGCCCTCGCGCCTCCCTCGCTCGCTTCCGCATTGTTCGCCTTCCCGTTGTGGCATCTCCGCTGCTCCTCCCGTTCCTCCTGCTCCTTTCGCTCCTTTGCTTTCTCGCCTTCGCGCCCGCGTCTTTCGCCTGCCTTCTAACCCGTCTCTTTTTTCTCTCTCCCCTCTTCTCTTACCCCTCCGTTGCCGTCGTGTATTCGGATGTTTCACGTGAAACATCCGTTCCCTCAAGCGTGCTCGAGCGTCGTGCGATATACTGTGGCATCATGGTGCGAGAAAGGAGCCCCGTGGCAGACATACATTTCGGTACCGACGGATGGCGTGCCATCATCGACGAGGATTTCACGAACGACAATCTGGTGCGCGTGGTCGATGCGGCGGCGCGCGTCTTCAAGGAGGATGCGCTGGCGGCGGGCCGCGCGGACGATGCGCCAGGCACGCTGATCGTGGGGCACGACTGCCGTCGCGACGCGCATGCCTATGCGCAGCTGGCAGCCGAGGTGGCGGCGGCGCACGGCTTTCGCGTGAAGCTCACGCAGGACTACTGCCCCACGCCGACGCTGTGCTGGTCGGTGGCGCAGGATGCGGACGCGGTGGGCGGCATCATGCTCACGAGCAGCCACAACCCGGCCGAGTACCTGGGCGTGAAGCTGCGCATGGCCGACGGCGGCGCGGCGGGCAAGGACTTCACCGACCGCGTGGAAGCCGTGCTGCCCGACGAGGTGCCCGCAGCACGCGGGGCCTACGAGGAAGTCGACCTCATGACGCCCTACCTCGCCGCGCTCAAGGAGCGCGTGGACACGGAGGCCATCCGCAATGCCGGCTTGCGCGTGGTGGTGGACCCGCTGTACGGCGCCGGCCGCCACTATTTGGCCGATCTGCTGCGCGATCTGGGCGTGGAGGTGTGCGAGATCAACAACGACGCCGACCCCACGTTCGACGGCTTGCACCCCGAGCCCATCCCGCCGTGGGTGGACCGCTGCATCGCGAAGGTGCCCGAGCTGGGATTCGACGCCGGTTTCATCAACGACGGCGACGCCGACCGCATCGGTGCGGTGGACGAGCGCGGCAACTTCGTGAACCCGCACCGCATCATTGCGCTTATCGTGTCTCATCTTGCGGAGGACAAGGGCCTTTCCGGTCGCGTGGTGTCCACCATCACGGCGTCGGCCATGCTGGCGCGCCAGTGCAAGCGCCTCGGCCTCGCGCTCACCAGCACGCCCGTGGGCTTCAAATGGATCTACGCCGAGATGGAGAAGGGCGACGTCATGGTGGGCGGCGAGGAGTCCGGCGGCATTGGCATCCCCAGCCACGTGATGGAACGCGACGGCCTGCTGATGGCGCTTCTGCTGTGCGAGACGATGGCGCAGCGCGGCATGAGCTTGGGCCAGCTGTTGGACGACATGTTCGCCAAGATCGGCAAGCTGGAGTTCGAGCGCCAGGGCCTGTCCATCACCGAGGAACAGATGGCGCGCTTCCGCGCCGAGGTGGTGCCGAAGTACGCGCCCGAGGCCATCTGCGGCAAGAACGTGGTGGACGTGGATCGCCGCGACGGCGTGAAATTCTACCTTGAAGGCGATGCTTGGGTGATGATGCGTCCCTCCGGCACCGAGCCGCTCGTGCGCATCTACGCCGAGGCCGAGACGACAGACGAGGTGCGAGCCCTGCTCGACGAGGCGAAGCGCGTCGTCGTGGCATAGGTCGGCTGGCGCCTGGTACCGCAGGGGCTGATGCCGGGGCGGCGCAGGTTCGACCTGTGTCTCAGGTCGATGCCGAGGCGGTGCCGTCGGTTGGCAATCTGTCGTCCCGCAAGTTGCTGGACGCTTCGGAATGTTTCACGTGAAACATTCGTTCGGTTGATTGCGCGCTTGAAGATTCCGCGGCCTCTGCGCGATGGCGAAAGCCCGCGCAGGGGCCGCGGGTCGTTGTCGGAGGGCGCGCGTTGACGGAAGAGCGGTGCGGGTGTCGCGACGGTGCGGATGGGCCAGGGCATCCATGGGGATGAGGCAGGCGATACGCAGGCGGCGGGCTGCTCGTGCCACCCGCGCGTCAGCGTTCGCCGAAGTGCGGCAGCTTCTTCAAAAGCGCCCAGGCGACCTGCTTGTCCTGGGCGTCGTCGAGCATCGCGTCGAAATCGCGGAACGCCACCACCGTGCGTCCGAACGCGCGCGAGGCCTTCATGGGCTCGATACGGCAACGGTACGTTTGGCCGATCGCCCGCGCCGCCGCCTCATCCGTTGCGACGAGGCACAGCGGGTCGAGCCCTTCCAAGAGCAGGAACAGCGCGGAGGGGTCAAGCCCGTCGTTCAACGACGCGTACGTGCACGATCCGCGCCCATAGCCCAGCGCTTCGGCCGAGCTTTCCAGCGCCGCGCGACCCCGCGCGCTCAACGGGTGCCCGCTCACTGCGCACACGAGCGCCGAGCGCGCGCCGTCCAGATACGGGCCGAACAGCTCCCATGTTTCGTCGAGCGCGACTTCGTACATGTTACCTTTCACGGAATTTTTCACACTGTCCCTTGCGGTCGATCTCGGTAAGCCGTATAACCGTCATGATAGCAAGATTCTCTCGCCGCGGCGACCGCTGCGAGGGTGGTGCGATAGGAGGCAGCAACATGTGTACGAACGGGATCAACACGGGGCAGTTCGAGCAGATGATCGAGCAGATCGACGACCATGTGAAGCTCGAGCGCCGTTGGGCGCACAACCTGGCGCATCAGGCGGGCGACGCCGGCTTCTCCACCGTCTGCGAGAAGCTGCATGCCGCTCAGGCGCTGCTTGACGAGGTGCGCGCGGCGCTCGACGAGGCGAAAGACGCGCTTGAGGACGATGCCGCAGCCGGTGCCAACGTCACGGTCAGCCTGGTGTAGGCGCGCGAGCCCATGAGTAACGACCTCATGCGCTTCTCGGTGGCCATGCCCGAGGAGCTGCTTGTCCGCTTCGACCAGCTGGTGGCACGGCGCGGTCTGGCGAAGAACCGCAGCGAAGTGGTGCGCGATCTCGTGCGCGACGCTTTGGTGGAGGACGAGTGCGCCACGCCCGGTATGGAGGTGGTGGGCACGCTCACCATCGTGTTCGACCATCATGCCAACGACTTGCAGGAGAAGCTTCACGCCATCCAGCACGACTACTTCGAGTACATCGTCTCGTCCATGCACGTGCACCTCGACGCGCATCGCTGCCTCGAGGTCATCGTGCTGCGCGGCGAAACGGGGCTCGTGCAGGACATCGCGAACCTGATTCTGGGCACGAAGGGCGTGAAGAACGGCCGCCTCGTCGTGACCACCACGGGCCACGCTCTGTAGATGTAGGCAGGGCGCATGGCGTTAGGGCGCCCGGTCGGCGAACGAGCGGGGTCTGCGGCTTCGGGACGCCGTTCGCGGCTTTCGGGCTGGTGGTGTGCGCGATGCTCTGGGCGGGCCGCAGCGGTGCGGGTGGCCTGCGATTGATGCGCCCGTGTGCAGGCGCGCAAAGGCGGGGGTCGGCGGTTTTGAATTGCTTCCCGTCTGTGCTGTGCGTTCTGGACGCGCGGTCGGGTTGGTGTGGGCGCGTTCGTGCCGCTTGTCCGCGCAGACGTGGCAACGTCCCCCGCTGCCCGTTCGCGTTTGATCCGCGTGCAGAGCCTGGGCCGAACCGCGCGACGGCGGGGGACAGCGCTGGGATGCGACGCGCCGCGTGGGGCTTCGCCTTCGCAGCATGCCCCGGCGAAGATGTTTCACGTGAAACATCTGTATGAGTTAAAGGTAATCGAACCGAGGAGACGACAGGCCATGGATACGACGGTGATGCTGGGGCACGGCAGCGGCGGCACGATGATGAAGCGCATCATCGACGAGGTGTTCTTCGCCGCCTATGCGGGCGACGAGTTGCTGCGCGGCGACGACGCGGCGGTGCTGCCCGCGCCTGCGCCGGGCGAGCGCTTGGCGTTCTCCACGGACAGCTTCGTGGTGACGCCCCACTTCTTCCCCGGCGGCGACATCGGCCGTTTGGCCGTGTGCGGCACGGTGAACGACGTGGCCACGAGTGGTGCGCGCCCGCTGTACCTCAGCTGCGGCTTCATTTTGGAAGAGGGCTTTCCCATCGATGATCTGCGCCGCATCTGCGCCTCGATGGCCGAGGTGGCGCGCGAGGCCGGCGTGGCGCTGGTGACTGGCGACACGAAGGTGGTGAACCGCGGCCACGGCGACGGCGTGTTCATCAACACGAGCGGCGTGGGCGCGCTGCCCGCGGGCATAGAGCTGGGCGGCGCGCAGTGCCGACCGGGCGATAAGGTGCTGGTCACCGGCACGCTGGGCGACCACGGCATCACCATCATGAGCTGCCGCGAGGGGCTGAACTTCTCGGCCGACCTGCAAAGCGACGCCGCGCCGCTGAACCACCTGATAGCCGACGTGCTGGCCGCCGCGCCGCACACGCGCTGCTTCCGCGATCCCACGCGCGGCGGCTTGGCCTCCACGCTGAACGAGCTGGCGGCGCAGTCGAACGCCGACATCACGGTGGAGGAGGACGCGGTGCCCGTGAAGCCCGCCGTGCAGGGCGCGTGCGACATGCTGGGCTACGACGTGCTGCAGGTGGCGAACGAGGGCAAGATGGTGTGCGTGGTGGCACCCGACGAGGCCGAAGCCGCGCTCGCGGCCATGCGCGCGAACCGCTACGGGGCCGACGCGGCGCTTATCGGCGAGGTGGCGGCGGCGCAGCCCGAGCGCGGGCCGAAGGTGTTTTTGCGCACGGCGTTCGGCGGCACGCGCATCCTCGACATGCTGGTGGGCGAACAGCTTCCGCGCATCTGCTAGGTGCGCAGGGCGGGGCGTGTGGCGCGCGGAGGTTGGTGCACGGGCGGGGCGTGCGGCGAGGGAGGAGCGAGGACGGCACGCGGGGTGTGCGAATGCGTGCATGGCGGCATGTGCGGCGGCATCCGTCATGGTTCCGTCGGTGTCCCGACGCCCTTCCAACACCCTCTCAACGCCTTGCTTACACGTGAATGCGTTTTTCTGCCGCACCCTGATAAATTCGTCGTTTCTTATTGCATTTGCAGGGAACAATGGTATCTTGCGGCCATGCGGTTTTTGGGGAAGTGCCCGGCGCGTATCGTCGGCATGTTTTTAGACGAGAAGGAGTTTTGACATGTCTCACCCGGTTATCGAAGCCGATGAGTGCATCGGCTGCGGCATCTGCGTCGACGCGTGCCCGCAGGAAGTGCTCGAGGTCGTGGGCGGCGCAGCGGAGGTCGTGAACGAGGACGCCTGCATCGCGTGCGGCGACTGCGTCGAGGAGTGCCCGATGGGCGCCATCCCCGAGGTCGTCGAAGAGTAACGCCTCCTGAGCCTTTTAGAGCGCATCGGAAATCCCCGTCCCCGAGAGGGTGGCGGGGATTTTTCGTTTCCCATCGGTTCGGGGCAGATGTTTCATGTGGGGCATCCGCATCTAGCCAGGGTTGATGCTGCGCGATCGCGCTCCGGGCTTGCCTCTTTGTTGTGGCGCGGGCAAGAGGATGCGCAGGAACGTGGGAGAGGGAAAACTTCAGGTTTCGTTGTGCGTTGAGCTCGTGCGCGAATTTTGTCGATTTCTGGCCACGAAACCGCGTTCTGGCACGGATTCCGCTCCTCTCCGGTCGCGACGAAGCATATCCTGCAGAAAAAGCCCAGGTCAGCAAATTCAGCGGGGTAGACACGACATCGAAGCGAGTCTAATTCGTGCCAGAACGCGGTTCCGTGGCCAGAAACGAAGCTTTTTCATGCACGGGACGCGCATGGACATAGGAGATGGAAGGAAGAAAGGTCTTCGCGGCGTTTGGGCGACAAGCTTTTTGCAATGGACGCACAGGATGATGCGGACGGAAACGCGGCGAATTGGTGAACCCCTCTCGAAATTGCGATGATCGGGGGCAATCGAAGTTCTGGTTGGTGTATTGCGGATAGCGAACTTGCGGATGTCGGAGAGCGTGCCGATCCGGGGGGGGGGGGCTTTGCTCGGTGCCGCAAAATGGCTGAAAAGGCAGCTTTGCGTTCGCCGCGCTTTCGCGCGAGCGTTGGCAGGGTGCGGGGTATGCGGGGTGTGGAGCGCGTGAGGCGTGCGCCGTTCGGCGGGCTGCAGCCCGAGTACACTACGCTATCGCGCGGGACATGGAGCGCGCGAGGCGTGCAAGACGCGCGGGGTGCAGGGCGCAAAGCGCCCGCGATGCGCGGCGGTGTCGCGCCGGAAACAGGCGTTTGCTGGCCGCGTAACGATCGTCCGTCGGCCCTGTAAGGACCTTCCAGACGGGTATGGTGATGTACGTTGGCTGTGCTTATATAACGGTTCGGTAAATAACTTGACAACATCCGACTTAGATTATATATTCCAAAACATCGAAACGAGCTTGAGCGCGTCCGGCGAAAGCGCACTGACGCCCATCTCGCGCAAAGCTTCGCAACCGAGTGACAAACTCCGAAAGAGAGGAAGCGCATAATGGCTAAGATTCTGGGCATCGATTTGGGCACGACGAACTCCGCTATGGCCGTCATGGAAGGTTCTGAGCCCGAAATCCTCGTGAACGCCGAGGGCGACCGCACCACGCCGTCGGTCGAGGGTTTCCGCAAGGACGGCGAGCGCGTCGTCGGCAAGGCCGCGAAGAACCAGGCGGTCACGAACCCCGAGAACACCGTCTCGTCCGTCAAGCGCTTCATCGGTCGCTCGTACGACGAGACGTCCGAAGAGCGCAAGACCGTCAGCTACAAGGTGCAGAAGGGCAAGGACGGCCGCGCGGTGGTGGACATCGACGGCAAGGACTACACGCCCGAAGAGATCTCCGCGATGGTGCTGCAGAAGCTTAAGACCGATGCCGAGAAGCAGCTCGGCGGCCCGGTGACGCAGGCCGTCATCACCGTTCCCGCGTACTTCAATGACGCGCAGCGCCAGGCCACGAAGGACGCCGGCAAGATCGCGGGCCTCGAAGTGCTCCGCATCATCAACGAGCCGACGGCGGCGGCCCTGGCCTACGGCCTGGACAAGACGAACAAGGATCAGAAGATCCTCGTGTTCGACTTGGGCGGCGGCACGTTCGACGTGTCCATCCTGGAGTTGGGCGACGGCGTGTTCGAGGTGGCGTCCACCGCGGGCGACAATCACCTGGGCGGCGACGACTGGGATCAGCGCATCATCGACTGGATGGCCGACAAGTTCCAGTCCGAAAACGGCATCGACCTGCGTGCGGACAAGATGGCCCTCCAGCGTCTGAAGGAAGCCGCCGAGAAGGCGAAGATGGAGCTGTCCTCCACCACGCAGGCCAATATCAACCTGCCGTTCATCACCGCCGACGCATCCGGCCCGAAGCACCTCGACTACACGCTGACGCGCGCCGAGTTCGAGCGCATCACGAAGGACCTGCTCGACCGCGTGAAGAAGCCCGTTGAGCAGGCGCTCAAAGATGCGGGCCTCAAGACCGGCGACATCGACGAGGTCATCCTCGTGGGCGGCTCCACCCGTATGCCCGCCGTGCAGGATCTGGTGAAGAAGCTCACCGGAAAAGAGCCGAACATGTCCGTGAACCCCGACGAGGTCGTGGCCATGGGCGCGGCGGTGCAGGGCGGCGTGCTGTCCGGCGACGTGGAGGGCATCTTGCTGCTTGACGTGACCCCGCTGTCGCTGGGCGTGGAGACGATGGGCGGCGTCATGACGAAGATGATCGACCGCAACACCACCATCCCCACCCGCAAGACTGAGATCTACTCCACTGCCGCTGACAACCAGACGTCTGTTGAGGTGCATGTGCTGCAGGGCGAGCGCCAGATGGCCGCCGACAACAAGACGCTCGGCAAGTTCCAGCTCACCGGCATCCCGGCTGCGCGCCGCGGCGTGCCACAGATCGAGGTGACGTTCGACATCGACGCCAACGGCATCGTGAACGTGTCGGCGAAGGATCTGGGCACCGGCAAGCAGCAGCAGATCACCATCAGCGGTTCCACGGCGCTCAACGACGACGAGGTCGAGCGCATGGTGAAGGACGCCGAGGCCCATGCCGAGGAGGACAAGCGCCGCAAGGAAGAGGTCGAGGTCCGCAACAACGCCGACGCGCTCGTGAACGCCACCGAGCAGACGCTGCAGGAGCTGGGCGACAAGGCGCCGGCCGACGTGAAGGCCCAGGCCGAGGAGGCCATCTCCGAGGCGAAGAGCGCGCTCGAGGGCACCGACATCGACGCTATCAAGGCTGCGACCGAGAAGATGCAGCAGGCGGGCTACAAGCTGGCCGAGGTCGTGTACTCCACGCAGGGCGCGGAGGCCGGCGCTGGCGCGGCGGCTGCGAGCACGGCTCCGGCTGACGATACGATCGAGGCCGATTACGAGGTCGTCGAGGACGACGACAAGAAGGAAGGGAAGTAATCGCTATGCCCAAGCAGCCGAGCACGCCTTCGCCGGAGCGCGCGGCGCAAGGCGAGGCGAAAAAGATTCCCATCGAAGACGCACGTCCTGAGGCCGAGGAGGCTCGGCCTCAGGCCCCTGACACCGACACCGGCGACGGCACCGAACCCCCCACCCCCTCCCCGGATGCCGCCGCCGATACCGAAGCCCCTGAGGCCGACCCTGCGGGGTCGGCCGAGGGCGGCGCTCCTGCGGAAGCCGAGGAGAGCCCCGTCGAGGGCGAGTCTGCGGCTGCCGATGCGGAGCCGGCGGCAGACGAGCTGGTCGCCCAGGCGCAAACCGAGGCCAAGGAATGGCAGGACAAGTTCATGCGCTTGCACGCCGAGTGGGACACCTATCGTCGGCGAACCGCCGAGCAGCGCGAAGCCGAGAAGGCCCGTGCCGCCGAAAAGCTGGTCACGAACTTGTTGCCGGTGATCGACGACTTCGAGCGCACCATCGACTACGCGGCGAACAACGGCGAGGCCGGTCTGCTGGACGGCGTGAAGGCCGTTCACTCCAAACTGGTCAACACGCTCACGTCCGGCGGCGTTGAGGTGATCGATCCGAAGGGCGATGCGTTCGACGCGCTCGAGGCGCAGGCCGTCGCCACCGTGGACGACGCGAGCGTTCCCGACGAGACGGTGGCCGAGGTGTACCAGAAAGGTTACAAGATGGGAGCGAAAGTCTTGCGGCCCGCGATGGTAACCGTCACCACCGGAGGCCCGAAGCGGGAGAAAAAGCCCGATCAGGAGCAAGAGTAGGTTCCGTCGGCCTGACGGCCGCCGGAACGAGCCGCCGCTGCGGTTGGCTGAAGCACCCGATCTTCGCACGATCTCAGAGGCTCACGTACGAAGTACGCTTCGCCTCTGCGATCCTGCGAATCTCGGGCATTTCAGCCACCCTCGCTGACTTTGGTGGCCCTGCGGATGTTTAAGCAAGAACCGACTGACTGGGAGGGGCGGGCGTTTTGGCCCGCCCCTGCCGCATACGAAAAGGTGTGACAGGAAAGGTGGTGGGATGCATGGCGGCGACTCCCGATTATTACAAGACGCTCGGCGTTCCACGCACGGCGACGGCCGATGAGATCAAGAAGGCTTATCGCAAGCTCGCGCGCAAGCACCACCCCGACGCGGGAGGCGACGAAGGGAAGTTCAAGGAGATCAACGAAGCCTACGAGGTGCTGTCGGACGACAAGAAGCGCAAGCTCTACGACCAGTACGGCACGGCGAACGAGAACCACATACCCCAGGGTTGGGGCGGCGGCTCCGTGAACGTGGGCGACATCTTCGGCGGCGGCGCGGGCGGCTTCGGCAGCTGGGCCGACATCCTCGAAAGCATCCGCCGTGGCGAAGGCGCGTTCGGCACTGAATGGGATTTCAGTGACTTGGGCGGCTTCGGCGGGGCGCGCCAGCCCCGTCCGCGCGCGGGCCAGGACATGAACGTCACCCTCTCCGTGACGTTCGATGAGGCGTTCAAGGGCGTCGAGAAGCGCGTGACCGTGCGTGTGCCCGGCCGCAGCGAATCTGAAACGCTCTCCGTGAAGGTGCCGGCCGGTGCTGTGGACGGGGGTCGTTTGCGCTTCAAGGGCAAGGGCGGCCCTGGCGAGAACGGCGGCGCGGCGGGCGACCTTCTGATCACCACGAAGATCGAGCCGCATCCCTATTACACGCGCAAGGGAGCCGACGTGCTCATGGACGTGCCGGTGAGCGTGGCTGAAGCCGCGCTGGGGGCGAGCGTCGTGGTGCCCGCGCCCGACGGCACGAAGGTGCGGGTGAAGGTGCCGAAGGGCACGCAGGACGACACGGTCCTGTCCGTCAAGGGCAAGGGCGCTCCGCAGGTGAAGGGTGCTGGCTCGGGCGACCTCAAGATCACCGTGAAGGTGGTCGTGCCCACGGAGCTGAACGAGGGGCAGAAGAAGGCCATGGAGGACTTTTTGGCTGCCACCACCGCCGAGGTAAGGAGTTGGTCGTGAGCGATCGCACGGACCGCAACCGTCCGCTGTACATGATCAGCGTGGCCGCGCAGCTGGCGGGGGTCCATCCGCAGACGCTGCGCGCGTACGAGCAGAAGGGCCTCGTGTCGCCGCAGCGTACGAGCGGCAACACGCGCATGTACTCGCAGGCGGACATCGACCGGCTTGAGCTTATCAACGAGCTGACGAGCGAAGGCATCAATCTGGCCGGGGTCATCCGCATCCTCGACCTGCAGGGCAGGTTGGACGAGCGCGACGCCGAGCTTGACGATTTGCACAAGAAGGTGCGTCGGCTGGCCGACCGCGTGCACGAGCTCGAGACGCGCGAGAGCGTGAACGCCCTCGTTCGCGTTTCGGACCTGCCGCCGACCTTGCGACGGCTGCCGTAGGCTGCCATGGGCGACGGCGCGATCAGATGCGACGACGGTCCGCGTGCGGTGGGTGGCGGGCTGCAGGCTTCGGGCCGCGGCCCGCGTACAGCGGGCGGCGGGCGACAGGCTGCGGGCTACGGCCTGCGCGCTGCGGACGGTGGACGACAGGCTGCGGGTTGCAGGTTGCGATCTGCGGTTGCAGTGTCGCCAAGCGGTTTGGCGATGCGGCTTGTCTCGCGGCGGCAACCCGTTCGGCCTCGCTTCGACGGTCTCGGGATTCTGCCGTTCGTCTTGGCGCGATGCCCTGCCGATCGCATCCCGGCTGCGCTTCGCTCGCAAAGCCGCCCTACGCCAAGCTGCCGCAAGAGCGTTGCCGCATCGCCGTATGACGGTTCGGCGTTCGAGATGTTTCACGTGAAACATTTCATGATCGGAAAGATCATATAAAGGAGGAACACCATGAACATGGGCAACCTGAACAAACTGGCCCTGACCGCGCAGGAGGCGTTGCAGCAGACCATCGTCATCGCCTCGGAGAACGAGTCGTCGCAGGCAGAGCCCATCCACATGCTGAAGGCGCTGCTCGAGTCGAAGGAGAACAACCTGTCGGCCATCATCAAGCGCATCGGGGCCGAGCCGTTCCAGCTGCTTTCCAACGTGGATGCGGAGATCGCGCGCATGCCGAAAGTCAAAAGCAACGGCATGATGATGGCGGGCGCTCCGGGCCCTGCGCTCATGAACCTCATCGACAGCGCGGTGAAGATCGCCGAGAAGTTGGGCGACAGCTACGCCACGAGCGAACATCTGCTCATCGCGCTGTCGGAGGACAAGGGCGCTGCGGGCAAGATACTCAACGGCGCGGGCGTTACGCGCAAGACCATCGAGGCCGCCTACGACGAACTGCGCGGCGACACGCGCGTGACCGATCCGCAGAACAAAACGCAGTTCGAGGCGCTTGAGCAGTACGGTCAGAACCTTACGCAGAAGGCGCGCGAAGGCAAGCTCGATCCGGTCATCGGCCGCTCCGAGGAGATTCGCCGCACCATCCAGGTGCTTTCGCGCCGCACGAAGAACAATCCCGTGCTCATCGGCGAGCCGGGCACCGGCAAGACGGCCATCGTCGAAGGATTGGCCCAGCGCATCGTGGCGGGCGACGTGCCGTCGTCGCTGCGGGACCGCGATCTGGTGGCGCTCGATCTGGGCGCGATGGTGGCCGGCGCGAAGTACCGCGGCGAGTTCGAGGATCGCTTGAAGGCCGTGCTGCGCGAGGTGAAGCAGAGCGAGGGGCAGATCATCCTGTTCATCGACGAGCTGCACACCATCGTGGGCGCCGGCTCCACGGGCGATAGTTCCATGGACGCGGGCAACATGCTCAAGCCGGCGCTTGCCCGCGGCGAGCTGCACGCCATCGGCGCGACGACGCTCGACGAGTACCGCAAGTACATCGAGAAGGATGCCGCCCTCGAGCGCCGCTTCCAGCCGGTGCTGGTCACGGAACCCACGGTGGAGGACACCATCGCCATCCTGCGCGGCCTGAAGGAGAAGTACGAGATCCACCACGGCGTGCGCATCACCGACGCCGCCATCGTCGCCGCGGCCGAACTCTCGAACCGCTACATATCCGACCGCTTCCTTCCCGACAAGGCCATCGACCTCATGGACGAGGCCGCCAGCCGTCTGCGCATCGAGATCGACTCCATGCCCGAAGAGGTGGACGCCGCCGAACGCAAGCTCACGCAGATGCAGATCGAGGAGCAGGCGCTGATGAAGGAGAGCGACGAGGCCTCCAAGGAGCGCCTTGAAGCGCTGCGTCGCGACATCGCCGCTGCCCAGGAAAGCCTCGACAAGCAGAAGGCCGAATGGCAGAACGAGAAGGACGCCATCGAGAACGTGCAGAACCTGAAAAGCGAGCTCGAAGGCGCTCAGCTTGAGGAGGAGCGCGCCACGCGCGAAGGGGACCTCGTGAAGGCCTCCGAACTTCGCTACGCCCGCATTCCCGCGCTGCAGCAACAGCTGCATGCTGCCGAGGAGGCGCTTAACGTGAAGCAGCAGGACGGCGCCATTCTCAAGGAGGAGGTGTCGGAGGACGAGATCGCCGAGGTCGTGTCCACGTGGACGGGCATTCCCGTGCAGAAGATGATGCAGGGCGAGATGGCGAAGCTCGTCGACCTCGAAGACAAGCTGCACGAGCGCGTGGTGGGCCAGGACGAGGCCGTGTCGTCGGTGGCGGGCGCCATTCGCCGCAACCGCGCGGGTTTGTCCGACCCCGACCGCCCCATCGGCTCGTTTTTGTTCCTCGGCCCCACGGGCGTGGGCAAGACCGAGCTGGCGAAGGCGCTCGCAGAATACCTGTTCGACAGCGAGAAGGCCATGGTGCGCATCGACATGTCCGAGTACATGGAGAAGTTCAGCGTGCAGCGCCTGATCGGCGCGCCTCCGGGGTACGTGGGCTACGACGAGGGCGGCCAGCTCACCGAAGCCGTGCGCCGCAAGCCCTACAGCGTGGTGCTGCTCGACGAGATCGAGAAGGCGCACCCGGACGTGTTCAACGTCCTGCTGCAGGTGCTTGACGACGGCCGTTTGACCGACGGGCAAGGGCGCGTGGTGTCGTTCAAGAACGCCATCATCATCATGACCTCGAACGTGGGCAGCCAGTCCATCCGCGAGTTCTCCAGCCAGGAAACGGGCGGCGACACCATGGGCCAGATGGTCGAGGACATGATGAAGGGCGATATCGCCACCACGGCGAAACGCTTGGCAGAGCTGCAGCAGCAGGTGAACGAGGCGCTTCGCTCGACGTTCCGTCCCGAGTTCTTGAACCGCATCGACGACATCATCACGTTCAACGCGCTTTCCATATCGGCGATGGAGCCCATTGTCGAACTGCAGCTCAACGACGTCCGCGACCGTTTGGCCGCCCGCCGCATCACGCTCGACGTGACGCCCGCCGCCATGGAGCACCTGTCCATCGACGGCTACGATCCCATCTTCGGCGCGCGCCCTCTCAAGCGCCTTATTCAGCGCGAGATCGTGGACCGCATCGCCGAAAAGGTGGTGCAGGGCACGCTGCGCGACCGCAGCCACGTGCTGATCGACATCAACGCCGAGGGAGACTATGAGTGCACGGTGGAAGAACCGCTCGACCTCGACTCGATCACCCTCGACGCCGAGCCGGTGCAGTAGCCGCGGCGTCCGTGGGCCCTCTCGCGTGAGTGAGCGAGAGGGCGGGCGCGCTAAGCCTCTATGACGTACGCCCCCTGTCCGCAGCTCGCGGACAGGGGGCGTCGCTATTTGCAAGGGGGCGTCTTGGCCAAGAGGAAGGCTGGCTCGCTGGCTTCGATCAAGTCCCTTACCCTTCTCTTCGTTTCGTTGCCCGAAGAGCTGTGATCTCACCTGGCCGCTGGTGTGCCGGTGTTCGGCTGTCGGCTCATCTTCAGCCGATGGACGATGTGCTTCCAACCGTGTTCCTGTGGACGCGCCTGTGATCCGCGTAGGAGGCGAGGATTGCTGGAGCGCCGTCCTCAAGCCAGGTCGAATGGCGTTCGGGTGTTCCACGCGCGCGATTTGCGGGAAGAGACGCGTGTTTTTCTAGCTGCATGGGCGTTTCGCGCGAAACGCCCTTCTGTCGAGTTCGGTCGAACGCAAACATGAGAGAGCGCGTAGGACGGGCAGACCGAAACAAAATCTCAGGGAACGACATCCTCCCAGTTCAATCGCGTCATCCATCATGCATTAGCCCAGCAATTTCGACTGATGAGCGCATGGTTTCGCATGAATCACGCAGCACGACGCTGGCGCGTGGTGCGATCAGAGTCGATGATCGCACCGAGCCTGACGAGAGGGCTGCGATAAGGCGGGAACGCTTGCCTGTGGCGAGCGGAAGACGAGTGGCGCTTGGCGCGGACGGCTGGCGAGGGGCGATGCGAAACGAGAGCCCGCCATCGGCTGGAAGGGCGCGTTTGGGTTCGGCTTCGTTGGCATCTGTGCTGAGCGTGCAACGCGCATGCGGACCGCGGCGCGCCATGCGCGAGGCGACGGCTGTGCGCGATGCAGGCGACGCGCGCGGAGCTGGCGTGGTCGGAAAGAAGCAAAGGGGGAGCGTTCTATGGTTTCAGCGCACGATGGCGCAGCGACGACGTTCGATGAGCGATGCGAGCTTCTCGAGGACGCGCTCACGCGCCAATCGCTCCATAGGGAGGTGCTCTACAAGACGCTCGCGTTGTGCCAAGAGCGCCGCGAGCTTTCTGCGGTCGAGGCGGCTATAGCGGCGTTCCCCGAGTTCGCCGAGGCCACCCAAAGCCAATACCACCTGATCTCCGTGCTGGTGGATGCCGGCGGGCTTGCACGTTTCCTTCTTGACGAGGCTGGGGACCCCATTGATCCGGATGCCTTCGAGGGGTTGTCCGAAGACGAAGCCGACGACCTCGTCTTCGGCGAAGCGTACGAGACCACCGAAGTGGGCTGCGCGCTCGTTCGGCGGCACGACCCTCGCGCGCGCCTCGCCGAATTGATGGAGCGCGAGCCGCATCGAGCCGCCGTTTATCGTGATCTGTTGGCGATGTGCGCTGAAAGACCGCGCACGTACGGCGAGATCGATCAGGTGCTTCGCGGAAGCGAAGCGCTTGTGCGCGAGGAGGATGGCCGACGGTCGGTCATGCAGCCCAGCGTGCTGGTGGACAGGCTGCAGCGCGCCGCGGGGTTGGTGTGGCAAAACGCATGGAAGACGACACCGGAGGGAAAGGAGTTTCTCGAACGCAATGACGAGAGGGGCGCGACGGATGGGTCGAAGCGGTCGGGTGGCCAAAGATAACCAGGAGGCTCGAGCAATCCGAAGCGCCCAAAGGCGCGACACGAGGAGGAAAGGAAGAAACTATGGCAATGAAAGCGAGCATGACGCGTCGAAGCTTTGTCAAGACGACGGCGCTCGCGGGCGCAGCGGCTGCGATCGGCGTGTCGCTATCGGATTCGCTTGTGGAGGTTGATCCGGCATATGCAGACGAGCCGGTCGAGACGAAGGTCGTGAAGACATCGTGTCACGGCTGCATTCAGATGTGCCCCGCGCGTGCGACCGTGGAGAACGGCGTGGTGACGAAGCTCGAAGGCGATCCCGATGCCCCGGTGAGCCGCGGCAGCCTGTGCATGAAGGGCTTGAACCAGCTGCACACCATGTACAGCCCCCGTCGCGTGCTGCATCCGCTCAAGCGTGCCGGCGAGCGCGGCGAGAACAAATGGGAGGTCATTAGCTGGGACGAGGCTATCGAGGAAGCCGCCACGCATATCTGCGACGCCATCGACAAGTACGGCCCGTACGCGTTCTTCGCAAGCGTGGGAGGCGGCGGGTCGTATTCGTTCATGGAGGCGATGACGCTGCCGATGGCGTTCGGCTCGCCCACCGTGTTCGAGCCGGGATGCGCGCAGTGCTATCTTCCGCGCTGGAGCCTGTCGAAGCTGTTCTACGGCGGCATCGACCAGTCCATCGCCGACAACGCCGTGCAGGAGATATTCCGCACGGGCGACGACAACAAGGCCGAGGTCGTGGTGTTGTGGGGCGCTCAGCCATCGGTGAGCCAGACAGCCGAATCGGGCCGCGGCATGGCCGAGTTGCGCGCCAAAGGCGTGAAGACCATCGTCGTCGACCCCAACTTCTCGCCTGATGCGGTGAAGGCCGACGTGTGGCTGCCCGTCCGTCCTGCCACCGACACCGGGCTTCTGCTGGCATGGTTCCGCTACATCTTCGAGAACAAGCTCTACAACGAAGAGTTCACGAAGTACTGGACGAACCTGCCCTTCCTCATCGACCCGGACACGAAGCTGCCCGTGGAGGCCAAAGAGCTGTTCCCCGATTACGTGTCCCCCACGCCGGACAACACCCCCGCCTACGCATGCTTCGATGCAAGGACGAACGCGGTCGCCCCCTTCCCTTACAGCGCCCCTGCGGATTCGCCGGTGGACCCCGAGGTGTTCTGGGCGGGCGAATTCAACGGCAAGACCTACAAGACGGCGGGGCAGATCTACAAAGAGCAGGCCGACCCGTGGACGCTCGAGCATGCCGAGGAGGTGTGCTGGGTGCCAGCCGAGCGCATCGAGGAGGCCATCAAACTCTACACCGGCGCGGGCGTGGCCGGCATCGCCAACGGCGTGGCCTCCGACATGACCGAGAGCGCGAGCCAGGTGCCGCTCGGCTGCATGGGCCTCGACTCCATCATGGGCTACATCAACAAGCCCGGGTGCACCATGACGCAGTACGGCGCGGCGGGCGCTCCTCCCACGAAGCGCCCGGTCACGTACAACAACGGTTTCGACGGCATGTTCTCCGACATGTACGGAATCGGCGCGGTCGTGGGCATGAGCCCGGCTGAGAACGAGGCGCGCGCAAAAGCCCTCGGCGAGGCGAATCCGCAGCAAAAGTTGGCGAACCAGCTGCTTATCGATCGCTTGGGCATGAAGGACCACAAGGGGCTGTACGCGTGGTGCCACTCCCACATCCCCACCGTCCGCGAGGCCATCGCCACCGGCGAGCCGTACAAGCCGCGCGTGTGGTTCGACATGTCGGGCAACAAGCTGGCGATGCTCGGCAACGCGAAGTCGTGGTACGAGGTGTTCCCGGAGATCGACTACATCATCGGCCAGTATCCCATGCTCACGTCGTTTCACATCGAAGCCGCCGACCTGGTGTTCCCTGTGCGCGAATGGCTCGAAGAGCCCATGGTGAACATGACGCAGCTGAACACCCAGTGGCTGCAAAACGAAGTGGTCCACATCGGCGAGACGGTGTCGCATTCCATTCCGGCGGCGCAGGTCATAGCACGATGCAAGGAGAAATGGGGCGGCTCGCTGCCCGGTCTTGTTCCCGGCTACATCGGCAACGCCACCGAGGAGGAGGTCAAGGCGAGCGTCGCAGAGACGCTGCACGCGCCCAGCTGGGACGAGCTGGTGAACAACACCGACACGTACGTGCCCTACGTCACGCCGCCCGAGGAGTACTGGCATTACAACCAGCATGAGACGATCGTGGACGACGGGTTGCCGGCGGGCTTCGGCACCGAGAGCCGCAAGGTCGAGACGTACTGCCAGATACTGATCAAGCTGGCGCGCACGGGCTATCCGTTCTGCTATCCCGAGCCGCAGGAGGCGTGCGAGGACTACAGTCCCATCTGCGAGTTCATCGAGCCGGCAGAAAGCCCCGTCAACGACGACACCGACGAGTACCCGTTTGTCCTCACGTCTGGTCGCGTGCCGTACTTCCATCACGGCACTATGCGCCATGCGGCTTTTGCGCGCGAGCTGTATCCGGCACCCGATGTGCGCATTAACCCGCGCAGCGCAGCCGAACTGGGCATCGAGCATATGGATTGGGTGAAGGTGAGCAGCCGACGCGGCGAGATTCACGGTCGCGCCTATCTCACCGAGGGCGTGCATCCCGGAGTCGTGTGGATGGAGCGCTTCTGGAATCCCGAGTGCTACGACGCGTCCGTTCCGGAGGAGAAGCAGACGGCGGGGTGGCGCGAGTGCAACGTCAACGTGCTCACGAAGAACGACGCCCCGTTCAACGAGGTGTACGGCTCCTATACAAACCGCGGCTTCACGGTGAAGGTGGAGAAATCGGAGAAGCCCGACAACATCTGGGTGGAACCGGAGCAGTTCGCGCCCTTCCTGCCGACGCTCCACAGCGAGCCGATTACGAAGGATGTGTTCTAGATGAGGAACTGTCTTGTCATCGACCTCGACCGTTGCAGCGGCTGCGATTCGTGCATCGTCGCGTGCAAGCTCGAGAACAACATCGATCTGGGCAATTATTGGAACCAGGTGATAGCCGTGGGTCCTACGGGCACCCACCCCGACATCGAGCAGTACTGGCTGCCCGTGCAGTGCCAACAGTGCGAGAACGCCGCCTGCGTGCACGTGTGCCCCACCGGTGCCAGCTACCGCGACGAGAAGACGGGCGTGGTGCTTATCGACAAGGCCAAATGCATCGGATGCCAGTACTGCATGATGGCGTGTCCCTACGGCGTGCGCTCGTTCAACCAGAAGGAGAAGGTGGTGGAGAAGTGCACGCTGTGCAGCCATCGCACGGCTGATGGCGAGGGCGTTCCCGCTTGCGTGCACAACTGCTGCTGCGGCGCGCGTCTCTACGGCGATTTGGATGATCCATCCAGCGACGTGGCGAAGGCCGTGGCCGCCGCCTCTCCCGACGCAGTGCACCATCTGCCCGATCCGGGCAGTGCGAAGCCTGCGACGGTGTATCTGCTGTCGCCGAAGACGGCAGCATGGAAGGAGCTGGTGTGAATGTCTGCGACGGGTACGCCGGCGGGACGCTTCTCCCGTGCGCGTCGGGCCGCTTCGTGCGGCGTCTCTCTTGAGGAAAGGGGTTGAGATCCATGGCGATCCAATGGCCTTTGGTCATTTTCAGTCTGCTCGCGGGAGCGGGTGGGGCGTTGCTTGCGTTTGTCGGCTTGTCCGGGGTGCTGGGCCTGGCCAAGAAAGCTCGCGTTCCCGCGGCGGTCGGCGCGCTTGTGCTGCTGGTGGTGGGAGGATGCGCGTCGGTGGCGCACCTGGCGCAACCCGCCAACATCATGGCCGCTGCCGCGAACGTGTTCTCGTTCAGCGGTATCTCGGTCGAGCTCATCATGCTGGGCGTCAACGCCATCGTGGCCGTGGCGTACGTGCTGACCGCACGCGGTGAAAGCGCGAATGCGACAAAGATCGTGGGCATTGTGGGCATCGTGACGGGCGTGGCCATGACCTTCGTCGTGGGCAACGGTTACGTCATGGAGGCGCAGCCGAACTGGAACACGCCTGCGTTGCCGTTCGCCTACCTGGGCAGCGGACTGGCCACGGGCGGCGCGCTGTTTGCCACGCTCATGGCCGCGCTCAAAACGGATGAAGCCGATTTCAGGGGCATCATGCCATGGGTGCTGGGCGCGACTGTCGTCCAACTGGTTGCGTTTTTGGCGTACGGGTTCGCGATCGGGTTCGCCGCTGACGTGCTGCTGTACTGGGGCGGTGCGGTGATCGTGGGTTCTGTAGGTGCTATCGCGTGCGCGGCGTTCATAGCGAAGGCGTCCACGATGGCCTATGCGACGCTCGTGTGCGCGGTCGTGGGCGGCATCTGCCTACGTGCGCTCATGTGGCTTGTGGGAACCGGATTCCTCGATGCTTTCGGCACCGCCGCAGTGCGCGGCGTGTGGGGAGTCTGACGTTTGCTCGTCGGCGGGCGCGGCTGCAAGCGCCCGCCGACGCCTTCGCACTGCGCGCCTCCATTTCTCCCTCCCTCCCCGGCGAGGCGCGCGGTGCGAAGGCTTGGCGAAAGAAAAGAGAGGGGTTGGAGATGGGCGAGGCGAGCGAGAGCGTGCGCGAGGCGTTGGGCGGCGGTGCGAACGGAGCAGCGACGGCGGTTGCGACGGCGGTCGCGGCACCGGGCACGCAGGCAGATGCAACAGGCAAGGACGCAGCGGATGCCCAAGCGGATGCGATGGGCGGGAAAGCGGTTGGCAGTCGTGCGGGCTCCAAGGGCGCAAAGGCGGTGCCGAGCGCGGCAACGTGCGCTGATCTGCGCGCCGTGCTGGAAGCGCGCGCGTCGTTTTACGAGACGTTGGCGAGCCTGTATTTCAAGCCGCTCACGCAGGAGCAGATCGACGCCATGGCCGCCGCAGACTTCTCGGCTTACGCCGACGTCAACGATGTGTTCGCCGAAGGCCTCAACGACATGGCGCGTTATCTGCGCCATCGCAACAGCGGCACGCGCCAGGAGCTTGCCGTGGACTTCACCGGAGCGTTCGCCGGCACGTCGGCGTACGAGGGCAAGACGGCGGTGCCGTACAAGTCGGTGTTCACCAGTGATAAAGGGCTCATGTACCAAGAGGGCTACCAGGAGGTGTTCGCCGCATTCAAGCATGAGGCGGTGAAGCGCCGTGCGGGGCTCGACTGGCCCGATGACCACCTGTCGTTCATGTGCCAGTTCATGGCCATTCTGAGCCGACGGGCTTCTCGTGCCCTCGAGCAAGGGGACGTGAGCGGCGCCGTCCACGATCTCGAGGCGTCGCGCGAATTTTTGGAACGGCATATGGCCTCGTGGTTCACGGACTTCGCCTCGCTGGCGAGCCGTTTGCTGAGCACGCGCTTTTACCGCGGCGTCCTCAAGGTGACCGAAGGTTTTTTCAAGCTTGATGGGGAAACCGTGGCCGATTTGCTCGACGAGGTGAGGGGGTAGGCCATGGGCGGCTTTCGTACTGCCAAGTCGAACCCTGCCGTTGTCGCGACCGCCGTTCGCGATGATGGCGAGCGTGCTGTTGTAGACGGCTCTTCGGACGGCGCCGTGCGTATCTCGCGGCGTGAAGTGGTGACGGGCGGCGTGGCCGTCGCCGCTTTGCTGGCTTTGGGCGGGACAGGCGTGGCGCTTGCGGGCGAGCGGCAGCTCCTGCGCCCTCCGGGCGGCCAGAACGAGGGGCGTTTATGGGGCGCGTGCATCAAATGCGACCGGTGCCGCAGCGCGTGCCCGCATGGCGCGATCGACGTGGCGCATCTCGAGGATGGCATCGTGAACGCGCGGACGCCGAAGATGAACTTCCGCAAAGGTTTCTGCGACTTCTGCTTGCCCGATGGGGCGCACGTCGCAGAGGGCGCTGGCGCGGTGCAGCTCGACCCGCTGTGCGTCCGGGCCTGCCCCACGGGCGCGCTCGTTTTCGGGTTCGACTGCATGCCCGGTGGCGACAAGATCGGCGTGGCGCGCGTGGACGTTTCCGAGTGCCTACTGTACCGCTCGGGATCGGGCCGCTGCTCGAAGCAGTGCGTGGAAGCATGCGCGTTCGGTGCGCTGTCGTTGGGGGAGGACGGCCGTCTGATGGTCGATGAAGAGCGTTGCAACGGGTGCGGCGCGTGCGAATGGTCGTGCCCGTCCAGCTCGTATGCAAGCTACACCGGCTCCGGTCGGCGCGGTATCAACGTCGAGGCGCGGGGAGGCGAATCGTCATGAGCGATGCCAATGACCAAAAGGCGGGCGGCGCGCCGTTCAAAGGGAGCGAAAGGGGCAGGGCGGGTTCGTCGCGTCAGGGAAGGCGGTTCCGAAGCGCCACGGCGCGGGGGCTTGTGGCCGCCGCCGTGCTCGCGGTGGTGGCGGTTGGCCTTGCGCTGCCCACGGGCACGGGAACGCTTTCGTCCATGGGATGGGGCGCCATCGCGGCGGTGTGTCCTCTCGGCGCACTCGAATCCTTGTTCGGGGCATGGGCGTTCGTTCCGCGCGCTCTCATCGCGTTTGCGGCAATCGTGCTGATCGTGGTGGTTGCGGGCAAGGCGTTCTGCTCGTGGGTGTGTCCGATCCCCCACGTGCAGAGCCTGTTCAAGACGAAGAGGCGGGCGCGCGAGGAGGCTGCCGAGCGCAATGCCGCCGCAGACGCGGCGCTTGGACGCTGGCGGCGCGGCGAGAAGCCGGCCCGTCCCAAAGTTGCCGTCGATTCGCGCCACGCGGTGCTCGGCGGGGCCTTGCTTTCGACGGCCATCTTCGGTTTTCCGGTGTTCTGCCTCGTATGCCCCGTGGGGCTGACGTTCGCCACGTTCATAGTGCTTTGGCGGTTCGTGCAGTTCAACGAACCCACCTGGGGATTGCTCGTGTTTCCAGCCGTCATCGTGCTCGAAGTGGTGGTGCTGCGGAAATGGTGCGGCAGGATATGTCCTTTAGGGGCGCTGCTGTCGCTTGTGTCCACGTTCAATCGGCGGTTCCGTCCCACGGTCGATTCCAAGGCATGTCTGCGTGATGTCGAGGACGTTGGATGCAAGGCGTGCGCTCAGGCATGTCCTGAGCTTATCGACCCGTATGCCGATCTGGGGAATCGTTCTATGACGGAGTGCGTGAAGTGCCGCAGCTGCGCCGATGCCTGTCCGGCGCGCGCCATCACGTTGCCGTTTCGCGCTGTGCGCCGTGCCGAATCGGATGGCCCCTCGGGTTTTGACGAGCATGGCGGGCGGTTTGAAGAGCCCGATCGGAGCGAGCGGGGCGTCCGGGCCGGGGGCGATGAGAAGCGTGACGAGTCGTGCTTGGGCGCGATCGGAAAGTGACGGCATCGGCTTGAATGATAACCGGGAAACCTGGCGTATACTGTCGAGAGGGCGGCGGCGCGATGGAGGCGGGGGCTTTCGTCGCTGCTCTTAGTTGGCTGGGATCCGAAGGGGGAGGTCATGCCAGAGGAGAAAGGGAGGAAAGCCGAAGCGCGTCCGGGTATTGTACGCGAGCTGGTTTCGCTGTGGCCCTCTCTGCCGTATTTGGGATACGGCGTGTGGTTGGCGTGGGCGTGCCTTGCGTACAGCGGCACGCTGTGGCTTTCGGATGTTGAGACGAACGGCGAGAACCTTTCGCAACTCTACATGGTGTCCACGGCTGCTTTCGGCATCGTGTGCTTGGTGGTTCCGTTCGCGGTAAGGCGCTTCACGCAAGTGTTCGAGCGACGCAGCGTGGTTGTCGGCGCCGGCGTGTGCGCAGCGTTGGGATGCGTGCTCGTAGTGGCGGTGGGGCCGTATTATCTTGGCCAGTTCGTCGAGATGCGTCCGCTGTTCTGGCTCGGAGCGGCTTTGAGCGGCATTGGCACGGGCGTTGTGGGGCTGAAGTGCGGCGTTATGTACGGAGCGCTGGCACCGCGGCGCGTGCTGCTGTACGCGGCCACGTCGCAGATCGTGGTGGCGTTCATCTACTTTGCCGTCATAGGGTCGCCGCCGTGGGCGCTGGCACCGGGAGGCCCCTCGGTCGTGGGCATTCTTTCGTTCACGCTGTTGCCGGTGGCAGCGGCCTTGCTGACGGTGCTGCCGACGGGCTCTTTCGCGAGCAGCGAAGCAGGGATGCGCCCTCTCACGTTTGGCGAGAGCAAGCGGGCGTTGCCAGGAGCGTTCTGGCGGCTTGTGGCGTTGTCGTTTTTGCTGCCCGCGGTGGCCTCCATGATGCGTGGCGTGGTGGTGGACGCGCATGCGCTTGCCGTGACGCTTGAAGGCAACAACATCCTCATGCTGCTGCGCGTGCTCATGGCGGCGGCGTTCGTGGTGGTGGCCGTGCGCGTGGACGCGAGCCATATGAACTTCGGGAAGCTGTACTCGCTCATCGCCATCTGCATGGTGGTGACCATTGCGTGCGTGCCGGTGTTCGGCGCGCACAGCAACGAGTGGAGTTTGCTGATCTACTGCGCATCGAGCGTGTTCGAGTTCGTCATGTGGTGTCTGCTCGCGTTCGTGGTGTTCCAGAAGCGCATCTCGCCGATCATCGTGTTCGGCATCGGGCGCGGCGCGTTCATGTTGGGCAGTGCGCTGGGGTGGTCGTTCGGCGTGTACGCCCTGCCTTCTATCTCGGGGGGGGGGGCAGTTCAGAGTTTGCGTTTTACATGATATGCGCTGGCGTGGTGCTGGTGCTGTCGTTCGTGCTGTTCTCCGAACGCGACTTCGAGCGGATGTTCTCGCCCATTGGCGAAAACGAATTGTCGTTCGAGAGTTTGATGGATGTGGATTTGCGCGAGCGCACGCAACGGGAAGGCGGGCGCGGCAAGTTCTCGCGAGCGCTTGAGGGCATCGCCGAAGGGCATGGGCTGTCGGCACGCGAAGCCGAGGTGTTCCGCTATCTGGCCATGGGCCGGGGCAGCGACTATATCGCTGACAAGTTGCAGGTGTCGTGGAACACCGCGCGCACACATACCCACAATGTGTATGTGAAGCTGGGCGTGCATTCTCGGCAGGAGCTTATCGACCTGGTGGACGAGGCCGTTCGGAAATGATGTGCCCGCATGATGGCTGCGCGGATGCGGAAGGCGTCGTTCGTGGCGGGAAATGACGGAAAACCGCTTTTGCCCTCGCTAACTTTCGGCCAATCGGTTACGCGTCGATATGCCGAGCAGGGGAAACGCCAAAGGGGCTTCGTTGCCGTAGTCCCATTGACCCTGCCGAAAGGCGGTTTTCCGTCATTTCCCGCCACGAAACCGCTTTCGTAAGCCTCTGCCTTGCTGCGTCTTCTGGCTTTCGCCATGCAACCGCTTTGCATTCTGAAAATGCCCCTGCAAGTGCGAGGGGACGCGCGGGCGGCTCGGGTCGTGCGGGCGGTTTGGGACGGGCGGGCGGTTCGGGTAGCTCGCGCGGCTTGGGACGCACGGGCGGCTTGGGACGGGTGGGTGCGTCGGTCGATCGCGTGGCTTGGGACGCGCGTGCGGCGCTCGCAGATGCGGAGCGTGCGGGGGCGAGGCTGCAAGGTCGCTGATTCGGCATTCGGGGGAAGGCGCGCTTGCGGCCGAGATGGAGGGTGGGGGCGAAGGGGGCTCTCCTAGCGGGTTTTCCGGTAGCGCGTTGCCCTGGCCGCCCCCACTTTCTCGATGCGGCCTTCGGCTTGAAGTTTCTGCAGAATGCGTTCGATGGTCCTTTGGCTCATGGTGGGGTTGGCGTCCATGATCTCGCGTTTGCTTGCGCTTGCGACCAAGGAATCGAAGTAGCCTTCGAGCGCGCTTTCGTTGGACTCGCTCGACGAGAGCAGGGAGAGCCGAGAATCGAGCGTTGCGTAGCATGCTCCGATCACCCCGAGCAGGTAGGTGACGAACGGCGTGTAGTCGTTTTTCCCCTCGCTCCATCCGGTGGAACTTGCGCGAAGGACCTCGTAATAGGTTTCTTTCGATTTCTCTATCTCTGCCTCGATAGACACGTACTTTCCAACAGTGTATCCGTTTTGATAGAGCAGCAGCAGGGTCAAAAGCCTGCTCATCCTGCCGTTGCCATCGTTGAACGGATGGATGCTCACGAAGTCGAAGACGAAGACGAGGCTGACGAGCAGCGGGTCGTAGATGCCTTTCTTTATCTCGCTGGCGTACGCGTCGCAGATTTCCTGTACGGCACCGGGCGTCGCTGCGGAAGGGGTCGGCGCGAAACGGGTGACGAGCTCTCCCGAGGGTAGCCGTTCCGCAATCGTGTTGTCTGTATCTTTCCATCTTCCGGCGAACGAGACATCGAGGTATCGATAAAGATCCCGATGGAATTGGAGGATGACCCCAGGGGTCACGGGTATGTCGCCATGAGGCTCGTGGATCATGTCGAGCACGTAGCGGTATCCTGATATCTCGCGTTCGTCGCGGTTTCTCGGCTCGATCTTCTGCTCCACCAGCTCGCGCAGCCGTTTGTCCGTGGTCGATATGTTCTCTATCCGGTTGGACGCGCCGGTGCTCTGGATTCTCGCCACTTCCTCCAGACTGTTCAGAATATCGGGTGTCGTTGCGATGTAGAGCGATTGCCTTCCTCGATGCTCGCGCACATTTCCCAGCGCCGACATGATTTCGGGACTCATGAGGCGGGAGAGTTTCTTGCTGTAATCGAATTGCATCACGGCCCTCCTGAGACAGGAATCATCGCCATTTGATCTGAATATGGCGATGATACTACACCGGTGGCGAAGATACGCTTGCAAACAGAGAGGGATTACGCGACAGATTGATGAAGCGTGCTGAACGGACGGCGCCTATCTTGTTGTCGGGCGCGTCGGATGAGCGGCGACCTTGCTGGCGACGGGCCGACGCGCCAATCGGGGCGTCGGCCCGTCGCTAAAGAAGCCGCTGGCACCTGTCCTGCCTTTGTGCATGCGGCTGACTGCGTGCGTGAAGGCGCAAGGAGAGAGGGGCGTGCCTCCCTCCTCGCGCGCTTTGCGCCCTGCCTACGCCTCCGTCGCCTCGCCTAGAACCTTGCCGATGGTGTAGCCCATCAGGCAGTTGCGGGTATGGCTCAGGCAATTCAGATTATGCGGGTACGTGTTGAAGAACATGCCTCCCGACGTGATGCCGGCTGCGAACAAGCCCTCGATAGGCTGGCGCTCCTTGTTCAGCACACGGCATTCGGTGTCCACGAGCAATCCTCCGCAGGTGTTCAGGCCGTCGGCGTACTCCTTCGTCGCATAGAATGGCGGCGTGTCGATGGTCATCATCATGCTTCCCGGGAAATTGAAGTCCTCGTCCTTGCCCGCTGCGGCCATCTCGTTCCAACGCTCGATGGTGGCCACGAACTCGTCTGCCGGAACCTCCATAAGCTCCGCAAGCTCTTCGAGCGTGTCGGCTTTGAGCGCGTTCTCGCTCGTGGCCGCAGCCACCCACACTTCCTTCGGACCGTAGCACGACGAGCTGGGCGTCCAGATCTTGTCGATCTTCTCGCCGATGGCCCCGTCCACGATGTAGAAGTCGTACGTGCCGGGCTGCGCTTGGATGGCCATTGCCAGATGGCCGTACGGCTCGTATTCGGGCGTGAAGCGTTTGCCCAGCTTGTTCACGCGCAAATACGGCATGAGCTGTTCGGGATCGAGCGCTATGGGCTGCGGGAACTCGTCTTCGGCAGCGCCTACGGCAAGGCCCATCTGATGCCCATCGCCGGTGTTGCCGAACGCACCGGTCAGCCAGTGGCCGGGGACGCTGCGCGGGCGGCAACGCTCCTTGAGCATCTGCTGGTTGAACTCGTAGCCGCCGGTGGCCAGCACCACGCCCTTGGCGCAGTTGTACTGCTCGTAGCCCTGCTCGCTCTTCACGATGACGCCGGTCACTTTGCCCGCGTCGTCGGTGACCAGCTGGCAGGCTGGGCAGTTGTAGCGGATCTCGACGCCGGCGTCTTGCAGGATGCCGGCAAGGATGCCCGCCAACTCGCCCGGAGGGTACGGAAGGTTGAGCGAGGTGTTCCATGAGCGCGACATGCTCGTCGCGTCCCATTCGTCGCGGAAGTTGGGGAAGTCGCCTGCAGCGAATGTGAGCGGGTAGTCGTCAAGATTCTGATTGTCGAAGTGACCGACGTACCAGTCCACGGCCTCTCCGTTCGCCTCGAGCCAATGGCGGTACAGGGCGACGTCGCCTTGGAACGAGCAGTCGATCATCGCGTCGGCCAGCCAGGCCTCAGTGTCGTACGTCATGCCCCAGTGCTGATGGATCTTGGAGTTCGTGCCGCCGATGGTGGCAGAGTTGTAATTGCCGGTGGACTGCTTTTCCACGGCGACGGTTTTCAGGCCGTGCTCGGCGCAGGAGAGCGCTGCCGCGTCGCCGGCGGGGCCGAGGCCGCACACCACCACATCCACGTCGTGCGTGGCCACGATGTCGTCGGCGGCGATGGGATCGGCCACGAACGCGATCTCGCCTTCGCCGGCGGCGTTCACCTCGACTTCTTCCACGACGGGCCATACGGCTTGCGAAGGATCGGTTGTCTGCATGGCACCTGTCGCTGCGTCGGTTCCCTTGCCGGCCGCGCCCGCGCTTGCGTCTTGCGCGGCGTCCGATGCGGCTTGCGGTGCGCAGCCGGCAAGGCCGGCGAGCGCGGCCAAGCCCGCCGTGGCGGCAGCGCCCGAAAGGAACGTGCGGCGGCTCAAACCTTCGTGCGCCATGTTCTCGCGTGCGGAATGCTTCATGTCATCCTCCCTTGTTTCGCGGTGTGCATCACGGCGTCCGGTGCAGTGCCGGATCGCCTTCGATCATGCCTCTTATCGTGGGCGTCCTGGGGAAGCGGCGCATCTTCCAAAACGGTATATTTTGCATTGATCGAGGTCAGAAGGCTCCGTTCTCGCGTGAAGGCGAAGTGCGCTTGCGGTATGATGCTGCCGGAACCGAGAGGGAGGGGATGCCATGCGTCGTTCTCGGAGCGCGCGCGGATCCGAGCAGGCGCGCGTGGAGGCCCGCTCGCTGATCAAGACGGTGGCGGGGTCGTCGTTTCTGTGGGCGTGGGGGTTCTTATGCTATCTGAGCCCGGCGCTCATTCCCCAGCCGAATGCGGGTGGCCAGAGCGTCGGGCTTGAGTACGGCTTTTTCGCGTCCCAAGGGGCGGTGGTGCTGTTCGCATTCGTCGTGGCGCTGCGGGCTCGCCGCCGTCGCATCGTCGTGCGAACGCCCGTGTTCCTTGCGGCGGCGGTTGTCTCGTCGCTTACCGTGGTCGTTCTTGCGCAAGCCGTGCGCGCGAGCGCGCTGCCGGCTGTTCTCGCATGCGGGGTCGTCGACGGCTTCTGCGTCGCGCTGCTTGGGGCGGCGTGGGGTGCGCGGTACTCGTTGGGGTCGCGCGGCATGCGCCCGCTCGTGGTGGTGTCGTTTTTGGTGGCGTATGTGCTGTACCTGTTGGTGGCCCATGTGCCCGAACCTTGGTCGATGGCGGTCGCGTGTGCGCTGCCCCTCGCTTCATGGGCGCTGTGGATGAGCGACGCTTCGGCACGCCACGAATTGTCTGCCGATGTGTTTCCGGATCGCGATGCAAACGAGGCGGCTTCGATGCCCGGCGAGTTGTCGGCTGGTTTATGGGAGGCGCGCGTGCTTCCGTGGCGGGCGGTCGGCGTGCTGGTGGCGGCTGCGTTTGTGGGCAACCTCGTGGCTTCGGTGGTTATGGGGCGTGGGTATGCGAGCGTTGACAGTCTGTTCTTCGGCGGCGTCGTTGTGTGCGCATGCATTGCCACGATGTCGCTCGTGCCGTTGACGGCCGGTCGCAACGCGCTTTCAGTGGAGGGGGTCTATCGCATCACGCTCACGTTCACGGCAGTGGGGCTGGTGGCTATCATGGTGTTCGGCACGGCGGGCATCCCGGTGGGAGGGGCCCTGGTGCAAGGCAGCGCGTTCTTCCTGCAGGTGCTCGTGTTCTTGGTCATCACGCAGAGCACGCAGGAGGAGGGCTTGTCGCCTTTGCTGTCGTTCAGCGTGGGGCAGGCCCTTATCGCGGGGGTAGTGTTCGCGGGCAACGTGCTGGGAAAGCAGGTGTTCGCGCTGTTCGGTTCCGATGCGTTTGTGCTCGACGTTGTGTGCGGATGCGGACTGCTCGCGCTGTTCTTCATGTTGGTGTCGCGCGCGAGCGCGGGCGGGGGGATTGAAGGGGCCGGGACGGTCGCGGAGGAAGAGGGGGAAAGCGGAGAAGGTCGGGAAATGGAGAAGGAGGGGAAGCTGCGGGCTTCTCCCCTGCGAGGGGGACGAGGACCGTCCTCGTCCCCCTCGCCTTCTCGTCCGTGCCCCGAGCCGGAACAGGTGGAGTTCGCTCCTTTCGCGGCGCGCTATGCTCTCACGCCGCGCGAGACGGAGGTGCTTGGTTACCTTGTACGGGGTCGCACGCTTCCCTATATCGCCGACGCTCTGTTCGTGACGACGGGGACAGTGAAAACGCACACGGTGCACATCTACCGCAAGCTGCAGGTGAACTCTCGCCAGGAACTGCTCGACCTGTTCGAGGCGAGCGCTTAGACGAACTCCCCCTCGCAGATGACGCGCTCGTCGTCGAGGTAGAGGGTGGGGCGAAGGACGATGCCGTCGAGATGGCAGTCGGCTTTCGTGACGCCGCCGAACGAGGTGTTGGTGCCGAAGGCCACGTGGACGGTGCCGTAGAGCTTTTCGTCTTCGAGGATGATGCCGCACAGCTTGGCCGCCTCGTTCGTGCCGATGCCCAGCTCGGCGATGGTGCCGTTCTCGGGACGCTCGAACAGCACGCCGAGGCGGTCGGCGTACGGGCCGTGCTCGTCGGCGCCCTCGATGCGCACGAGGCGGCCGTGCTCGATGGTGGCGATCATCGGCGAGGCGAGCGTTCCGATGCCCACCATCGAGCCGTCGATGACCACGCTTCCGTTCGCCTCGGCCTCAAGCGGCGCGATGTAGGCTTCGCCCGAGGGGAAGTTGCCGCTCGCGCCCGGCTCGCGGTAGACGCCGGGGCTTGGCACGCCCGGGCGTCCGGCCAGGGAAAGCTCCAGCACACGGTCGTCCTTCTCGATGCGGGCGGTGCGGGCCTGCGTGAGGCGGTCGGCAAGCTGGCGGGTGCGGCGCTCCACTTCGGCGTAGTCGGCGCAGGCCGCGCCCTCGCGCAGCATGTCGAGGGTGATGCCGGGCATCGTGACCACGCGGGCGCCGGCCTTTGCGGCTTCGATGCGCGCGTTCGTGTGGGTGATCGACTGCGCTGTGGGGCAGAGCGCGACGTCGGCTTCGCGCATGGCCGCGGCGACGGCGGCGGGCGGCTCTTCGCCGGCCACGCGGCCTTCGGGCATGCGCAGGATGAGCGCCCGCCGGCCAAGCGCGCGGGCGGCTTCGTAGAAGAGCTCGCCCACCTCGCGCGTGGCGTCGTCGGTGACCACGAGCAGCGTTTCGTGCGCGGCAAGCGCGAGGTTGGTTTCGACGATGGTGCGCGCTCGCTTGTCCAGATCCATGCGGTTTCGTCCTTTCAGTTCGTTTTTGCTGTTCAGCGTGGAATGTTTCACGTGAAACATTCCAGGGATGGCGCTGTGTGGTTCTCCGCGCGGCCCTCCGCGATGCCGCCGCTTCGCTTGCGGGATGGTGGGGCTTACGCCTGCGGGTCCTCCGCAGGGAGCGCTCCCATGCCCTGCAGATGCCTCATCGAGCCGTAGCGCGCCACGAAGCACTCGAACTCCCCCTCATCGTAAAACGCGCATTTCCCTTCGCCGAACGCCTTCGCCACCTCTATCATGAACGATCCCGCCTCGTCCAGATCGCCCAAGCGCGTGGCACCGGTGGCGCAGCCGGGGACGGCAGTCTCGGTGGTGACGGCCACGCCCACGACGGGCGCGTCGGTGGCGGTGCAGGGCTGCAGGATGGAGTTCAGGTGGTACAGGCCGTTGCCGTAGGGTGTGATGTCGGCCATCGACAGCGGGTAGGTGCGGGCACGCCGACCCGTCGCGATTTCCATGAGCGACACGAGGTCTTCGCTCACGCGCAGAATGCACCCTTCCTTCACCGTGGGGGAGATCATGAAGCCGCGTTCGTTCATGATGCGGTTGCCCTTCGTCGTGTCCACCACGAGCACGGCATCCAGCTGCGCGCCGCCCACTTCCTCGCGGTTCACGTCTGCCGTGGCCACAGGCGAGCCCATGAACGCCACCGGCTCGTGCGGGAACGTGGGCGCGTGCGGGCACACGTGCGTGGAGATCACCACGTCGCCTGCCAGCACGTCGCCGCGCGCATGCATCGACACGAGCTTCGCCGCGCAGGCCAGCGCGGTGAGCGCGCCGTCGCCGTCCGACACGAAGCCGATGCGCTCCGGTCGCGCCCCCAGCCCGCCCAAACGCCCGAGCAGCCCGATGGTGGGCGCGTCGCCGCCCGCTGCACGCCCGCGCGAGCCGGGTATGCGCACGCGCACCATGTCGGTGGTGCCCTTCGGTCCCTCGAGCACGTACGTTTCGGCGTCGCATGCGGGGTCGATGCCGCGCAGGTGCTCGACGACGGCCACTCCGCTGGTGGCGGGGTCGTCCAGCAGGTCGTACAGCTCGATCAATTGTTTGAAGATCATGGGATGCTCTCTTTCTTGTCGATGGCTCTAAACGCAAACGAGACGCAAGCGCGATGTCCGCTACTGGGGGCGCGTCAGCCGGTACCGTTTTTTTCTGCTGCTTCCCGGTTCCGTTGCTTCAAGCAGCCCTTGGCGAATCAAGTTGTTGATGTGCTTGAGGACGGTTCCGCGCGACAGGCGCGATGCCTCCTCCACTTCTTTTGCGCTGACGGTATCGTACTCGGTTGCCATGGCGAGGATGGCGTTCTCGATATTCCCACTCGAGTAATCGTGTTGTTTGCCGAGGGTCGGACGTCTTTTGCAGAGCGTGAGCGAGAACGATCCGGGCCGATCATGGGGCTTTGGCGGCTCCATGTACGCGGCTGCCAATCGCGACGCTATCTCCGCATACCCCGACCCTTTGTTCTCCACGACATAGCGCGCTTTGCCGGGTGTTTGGGGGTAGGGGGTGCTCCCGAGTATCTTGGACAAGAACTCGTTTCGGCTCGACGACAGCCCGAGGGTTCCCAGGGTGTCGACGGTCACACTTCCGTACAGGCCGCCTGGATTGAGAATTTCAAGCCGATCTGCGTACAGGTTGACCTGCACTTGAGTTCCCCAGGCCTCTGGCGAGTAATCGCGATGCATAAGGGCGTTCGCAACGGCCTCCCGCACCGCTTCCTGAGGGTAGTCGGGCACGTCTTCACGAAACGCCCCTTCGAAGAACGAGCCGGTTCGCGTGTTCTTCGCAACGGCTGCAACCGCTTCTGCGATCATGACGGGGATAGGCCCCACGAAATCGCCCGAATCGAGGAACCGCTGACCCGTCTCGGCGAGCGTGGCCTTCGTTGTGCCCGGATATGCGGCGAACGACACCGTGAGCCGCGGGAAGTACTTCTGCGGGTATATTCCGAGGGCGAGCAACCCTGCAAGCGTGGGCCGCAGGATCCCGCGTTCGTCCTCGTCCAACACGCGTAGGGCTTTGAGGATGTCGCGCTTGCCAAACTTCTCGAAAACGCGAGGATGCAAAAAGCGCTCGCGTTCGACGAGGGCCTCGACCAGCGCGTCATCGAGATCCTCCTCGGTCGCTCCTTCGACGATGCGCGCGTCGTGGCGTGGCTGCGAGCGCTCCTCGATCAATCGATCGATTTCGTAGTGGCTCAGCTTCCGATCGCCATCTCCGGTACGTATAAAGGAGCCCTCGTAGGTTCCTTTCGTCGTCACGTGGCAAGGTTTGTCGCGAGGGGGAAGTTCGGGAATCGAGGCGATGAGGATGGGTGCCTCTTCGAACGTCTCGATGTCTATGCTTGGTCGAATGGCGGGGGCAAGCTTGTTGGCGCACACTTCGGCCAGGGCATCTTGCGTGCGCTTAGGATCGAATCCGGACGCCGGCTTGAAGCCCTCTTCTTCGGAAAGGCCCAAAACGATGGTACCGCCCGAGCCGTTTGAGAAAGCGGAGATGGATTCAGCGAGGTCTTTGGGAAGCTTGCCGACTGCGCTCTTCACTTCGCACGATTGAAGGTCGGTGCCTGCTGCGCGCATGCGTGCAATGGTTTTGGCAAGGTCGAACGAAAGGACCTCGTCTTTCATTGTATTCGCACCTCCTGGTTTGCATGCGATTGCTCACGACGAGTATGAAAGCAATGCGAGCAATTTGCAAGGATAAAAGGAAATTTGCAAGCAATGAAAGCAAAAATGAAAGCAATGCGAGCAATTTGCAAGGATGGGACGGAGACGAGGACGAGCCCTTCCTTCTCGGTGCGTGAGTGGTGAAAGTGCGACATTTCAGCGCAGAGCCGCTTCGATGTTCCGGTTCCCAATGCCGTCCAGTACAATCGTACAATCGGCGTTAAGATTGTTCGAACGGTGGCCGCGGGAGAAAGGTTCTATCCGGCATGAGAAGGATGATCGGCATCAAGGAGATCGAGGACATGGCGCTTGGCGCGACGGTCCTCGGTGCGGGCGGGGGTGGCGACCCCTACGTCGGCAAGCTCATGGCCATCGAGGCCATCAGGAAGTACGGCGAGGTGGAGCTCATCACGCCCGATGAGGTTCCCGACGACGCGATGGTGTGCGTCTCGCAGATGATGGGCGCGCCCACCATCATGGTGGAGAAGATCTGCAGCGGCCTCGAGCCCATGGCCACCTACGACGAGCTGGTGCGCGAGTTGGGGCAGGAGCCCTATGCCATCTACGCGGTGGAGGCGGGCGGTGTGAACTCCACCATCCCGTTCATCCTCGCGGCGACGCGTCGCATCCCCGTGGTGGACTGCGACCTCATGGGCCGCGCGTTCCCCGAGCTGCAGATGACGACGCTCGGCATCAACGGCGTGAAGGGCCAGCCGGCGGTCCTCGCCGACGAGAAGGGCAACACGGTGACGGTGCGCGGCATTGACGACCGCTGGCTTGAGCGCATCGCGCGTCAGGCCACGTCGGTGATGGGCGGCTACACCATCCTCGCGTCGTATCCCTGCACGGGGCGCCAGCTGAAGGACTACTGCATTCCGGGCACGCCCACGCTGTGCGAGGAGATCGGCCGGACGCTGCGCGAGGCGCGCGAGCAGCACGCCGACCCCATCGATGCCGTGCTGGGCGTGACGGGCGGGTTTCGCCTGTTCCACGGCAAGGTGGTGGACGTGGAGCGCAAGACCGACGGCATGTTCGTGCGCGGTCGCGCCGTGGTGACCGGCCTTGACGAGGACAAGGACAGCGAGTTGGTCATCGAGTTCCAGAACGAGAACCTTATCGCGCTGCGCGACGGCGAGCCGGTTGTGACGGCCCCCGACCTCATTATGTCGCTCGACAGGGAGTCGGGCGTGCCGGTGACCACCGAGGGCCTTAAGTACGGTGCCCGCATCGTGGTGGTGGGCATGCCCTGTGCGCCGCAGTGGCGCGAGCCGCAGGGTCTGGCCGTGGTTGGCCCGCGCGCGTTCGGCTACGACGTGGACTACGTGCCGGTGGAGGAGCGCGTGGCGGCTTCGCGGGCGTGCGATGCGGCGGGCGAGAACGAGGAGGTGCGGGCGCGATGAGCGGAAGCCAAAAGGAGCGCGTGAAGACCGCGATCCGCGAGATGAGGGAATCGTACGGTCAGGCCGTCGCCGACAAGGCAAAGGGTGCGGCGAATCGTGCGGCGAGCTTGACGGGCCATGCGACCGTGCCGGACGCGTCGAAGAAACGCACGTGGCGTCTCGGCATCGACGTGGGCGGCACGAACACCGATGCCGTGATCATCGACGACGACCTCAACCTGGTCGCCGCCACGAAGAGCCCCACCACCGAGGACGTCATGGGCGGCATCGTGGCCGCCATGCACGAGGTGATCACGCAGATCGGCGCGGAGGCGGCCAAGAATATCGGGTTCGCCATGCTGGGCACCACGCACTGCACGAACGCCATCGTCGAGCGCAAGCGCCTCAACAAGGTGGCCGCGCTGCGCGTGGGCGCGCCGGCCACGACGGCCATCAGCTGCATGGCCGACTGGCCCGACGAGCTGAAGGATGCCATGCGCGTGCGCGACTTCCTCGTACACGGCGGCAACGAGTTCGACGGTCGCGAGATCAGCGCGCTGTCCGAGGACGAGATCCGCGAGGTGGCGCGCGTCGTGCGCGACGAGGGCTTCGAGTCCGTGGCGGTGACCAGCGTGTTTTCGCCGGTGTCCGACGCGCACGAGAAGCGCGCGGCCGCGGTGCTGCGCGATGAGCTGGGCGAGGACTTCCCCGTCACGTTGTCCTCGGAAATCGGTTCGCTCGGCTTCCTCGAGCGCGAAAACGCCTCCATTCTGAACGCGGCGCTCTACGACGTGGCGCGCACGACGGCCGACAGCTTCGAGGCCGCACTCGCGTCCGAGGGCCTCACCGATGTCGCGGTGTACCTGGGACAGAACGACGGCACGCTCATGTCCGTGGACTACGCGAAGCGCTACCCCATCTTCACCATCGCCTGCGGGCCGACGAACTCCATCCGCGGCGCGTCGTTCCTCACGCGAGAGTTGGACGCCGTGGTCGTGGACATCGGCGGCACCACCACCGACGTGGGCGTGCTGGCGCACGGCTTCCCGCGCGAGAGCATGGTGGCGGTGGAAATCGGCGACGTGCGCACGAACTTCCGCATGCCCGACCTCGTGTCCGTGGGCTTGGGCGGCGGTTCGCTCGTGCGGCAGCTTGACGACGGCCACGTGACCGTGGGCCCCGACAGCGTGGGCTACCTCGTCACGCAGAAGGCGCTCTGCTTCGGCGGCGACACGCTCACGGCCACCGACATCGTGGTGGCGAAGGGCTTGGCCGAAGGCGTGGGCGATCCCGCGCTGGTGGCCGACCTCGACCCGGCGCTCGTGGACGCGGCGTATGCCGAGATCACGCGCATTATCGAAGATGCGGTGGACGCCATGAAGACGTCGGCTGGCGATGTGACCGTGATCCTCGTGGGCGGCGGCTCCATCCTGGCCCCCGACCATCTTGAGGGTTCCGATAACGTGCTGCGTCCGGAGAACTTCGGTGTGGCGAATGCTGTGGGTTCCGCCATCGCGCAGGTATCGGGCCAAATTGCGAAGGTGTTCTCGCTGTCCGAGACGCCGCGCGACCAGGCGCTTGCCGAATCGAAGCGCCGTGCGTGCGACGAGGCCGTGGCTGCCGGAGCGAACCCGGACACCGTGGAGGTCGTGGACGTGGAGGACATTCCCATGGCATACCTCGGCGATGCGCTGTGCATTCGCGTGAAGGCTGTGGGGGATTTGATGCTGTGACGCCGTCGCGATGGGCGATGTCGTGCGGAGCCGGCTTCGGGTTTGCTCCGAAGCCGGCTCCGAAGGGCCCTGCGCGGTCTGCGGTTGGGGACGTTTCGAGCCGGTTTCGCGCTGCTGGCGGCATTTCGAGCCCGGTATCTCTGTCAAACCGCCGTTGACGTGAGGCGGGCCAGGGGCTCGGCTCAGGATCCGGCGAGCGCGAGCTTGCGCCAACGGAGGCTTGGTACAAACGCGTCGATGCGGTAGCACAAAATCACGGTTAAGAACGATTTTTCGATCAGATCGAATTTCGCGACCTGGCGTTTCTCCGAAAACGCTCCTGCAGGAAGCAGGAAAATCGTTCTTAACCGTGATTTTGTGCTAAGGGGATCGCCTTCCGCTGTTAAACCAAGATTGATATGGGCCCGGTCGGCCCCGCCGCGCGCGGATCGCCCAGGCGCCTCGGAAGCCCCCGATCCGTCAGGCGGGGGCCTTGCGGGGTGCCTGACCAGAGGGGTCTGGCTCAGAGCTGGAAGAGCATGGGTTCGTGCCAATCTTGGCTTAACAGAGACTTTTCCGGTCGCTGCAAGGCCAGGGTTGACGGAGGTTGGGTCGGTCCAATGCGCAAAGCCCTTCGACGGTGCAGAGGTCCTCGCCTCAGGATCGAGCGAACATGGGCTCGTATTGTTTTTGGTTTGACAGAGACAGCCCGGTTTCGTGGCGATTTTTGACGGAAAACCGCTATCGTGCGCACCGTCTTTCGACCGAATGGACACGAGTAGATATGCCGACCAGGGACTATGCGGCGACATCCAGCATCTCTCGGGCCGTCGGGCTCGTCGGATAGCGGTTTTCCGTCATTTCCCGCCATAAGTGGCGGCATCTCGCGCGCTCGCTCGGGAGGGCTTGCCGCGAGCGGCGTTTCCCACGTGCTCTCTAGGGGAGGAAAGGCGGCGCGCCGCAGGTTGGGCGCATTCGTGTTGTGGGATAATGCAACCCGGAGAGTATCGGTAAAAAGGAGCGACCCATGTTGAAAGAGAATCGGTCGATGGAAGAGAGTCGGTCGAGTAAAGGGCGGTTCGGCAAGAAGAGGCCGTGCGAGAAGCGCACGGCGCATCTTGCGCTCATCCAGTTCGAGAGCGTGCTGTGCGATCCGGCGGCCAACGTCGAGAAAGCGTGCCGGATGATCGCCGAGGCGGCGGCGCAAGGGGCCGATCTCGTGGCGCTGCCCGAGTTGTTCTCGACGGGCTACCAGCTGAACATCGTCGGCCCGCGCATGCCCGATTTGGCCGAGCCGGTTGACGGCCCTACGGTGCGCGCGCTGCAAGAGGCGGCCCGCGCTGGCGGCTGCTACGTGGTGGCGGGCCTTGCGCTTACGCACGGGTTGGCGGGCGTGGCGTTCAACAGCGCAGTGTTCATCGACCGCGACGGCGAGGTACAAGGCACCTACGACAAACAGCATTTGTGGGCGCTTGAGCGCTTCTATTTCCGCTCTGGTTGCGACTGCCCGGTATTCGATACCGACTTTGGGCGCGTTGGTGTGATGATCTGCTACGACATGGGATTTCCCGAGGTGGCGCGCATGCTGGCTTTGCAGGGGGCCGAGCTGGTCGTGTGCCCGTCGGCCTGGTGCGCCGAGGACATGGACGTGTGGGACGTGAACGTGCCCGCCCGCGCGCTCGAGAACACGGTGTTCGTGGCGGCTGTCAACCGCTTTGGTGAGGAGGACGGACTTGTGATGCCGGGTCATACGAAAGTGTGCGATCCACGGGGGCACGTGGTGGCCGAGCTGGCTGAGGAGGCCGAAGGTGTGCTGCATGCGCGAATCGACCTTGATGCCCTCGCTGCAGCGCGGCAAGTGAGCCCTTACCTGCGCGATCGTCGCCCCGATCTCTACAACGCCGTGCTTCTGCCGTAGCGCGTCGTCCGTTCGCGGTGGCTACCGCTTTGAAACGGGGCTTCTGCCGCTCGGCTGCAATGCTTGCCGTCCGAAGCGGGAACCTTGCTGCTCAGGTGCAATGTTTGCTGCTTTGGAACAGGGGTCCCGCCGCTCGGGTGCAGCGCCTGTTGCTCGCAACGATCAGCATCGAGCGGGTCGTTGTCGCCCGAAAAACTCGGAATTTGCGCGAAAACCGAGTTTTTCGGGCGACAACGGCTGTGCATGATGCGCCCATTCGACCGCCGATACGGGTCGGCTCTATTCAAAAGTACAAAATTTTGTACTTTCACTCTCAAACATTGTACTTTTTCTCAAGCATTGTACTTTCATGTGTGCATCGATGTACGTTGATACGGTTGGCCAATTTGCCGGAGCCCGAATTCGTCGACACGCACGATTCGTTCACGGTGACCTTGCGCAAGCATCCGACCGAACGGCAGGATTCCGCAAGCGCGGGAGGGGCCGACCTCGTCGCATTCTGCTCGGTGCCGCGCTCGCGGATTGAGATCGCCCAGTTCCTTGGCTTGGAATCGGTGCCCTATGCGAGCCGCGTGTACATCGCGCCCGCCGTTCGCGAGGGGGTGCTTCGGATGACGCTGCCGGACAAGCCCCGCAGCTCGAAGCAGCGCTACGTCGCAGCTCGGTAAGCTCCTTGGCGCGTCCGAGAGCCCTCGGATGCGCCAAGGAGCGCTCGGGCGCGCAGGAATGCGGCTGGCATCGCAGTTCAAGTTGGATTTTGATCGCTTTTGTCGGCATCGCAGCTCGGAGCGAATCCGTCCGACTTTATGGTGCCGCATAGGGGCATGAGGGGCGGCTGCGTCGGTCTTCGATGCGGTTGCCTCGCTGGGTGTCGGGAGCATGTGCCGCGTCGGGCACGCATGCCGGATTGCCACGTTGGCCGACGCCCGATGCCCGCTGTCGGATTGCCGCGCCGCCCGCCGCCCGAAACGGATCGTTGCCGCCTGAAGTCGACCGTTTCAGGCAGCAACAACCCGCAGATGGTCGCGCAAGCGCAGCGTCTACAGCACCTGGTCGGTTTCGGCGAACGCGACGGCCTCGACGTTCTTCGCCTTCGCGTACGCTGCCATGACAACCCAGTACAGCACGCCGGCCAGCACGAGCGAGTTCAGCCCAGGGATGCCGACGTTCATGATGCTCGTGACTTCACCCACGATGAAACCGGCGATCCAGCAGACGATGGCGATGGGATTCCATTTCTCCACCTTGGCCGGCAGCTCGCCGTGCGCGCGCGACGCGTCCAGCGTGGAGCGGCTGCGCTTCAAGACGAAGTAGTCCACCACCATGATGCCTGCCACCGGCGGGATGGCCACGCCGAGCAGTGTGAGGAAGTCCGTAAAGTAGTTGATGATGCCGATCACCGACAGGAACGTGCCCACGATGCCGAGCGTCCACACCAGGCCGTTGCGGCTGAGCTTCTTGTTGAACAGCGCGTTCACCATCGTGGCCAGGCCAAGCGACGAGGAGTACAGGTTGATGTCGTTGAGCTTCACCGTGGAGGCCACCACGATGATGACGCCGATCACGCCGGAGGTGCCCATCATGATGTCGACGACGTTCTCGGTTCCCATGGCGTGCGCCAAAAGCACGGCCAAGAGGTTCATGCCCAGCTCTCCCACGAACGTGCCGATGAGCGTCATCCAGAACACCTGCGTGCCGCTCTTCAGGAAGCGCGCGTAATCGGGCGTGCAGATGGCGCCGGCGATGAAGCCGCCCGCCACCATGGTGGTGGCCGCTCCCAGCGTGAGGGCCGGCCCCGGAGGTGCCGTGGTGAGAAGCTCGGTGAGTGAATGATCCTGCAGGATGATGGCCGCGGCCACGATGACCACGATCACGAACAGCGGCACGAACACGGCGGCGAAGTTCGCGATGGCCTTGATGCCGAACACCACGAGCAGCGTGATGCCCAGCCCGGTGATGATCGCCCACAGGATGTACTCGGGCGTGACGCCAGGCATGAGGCCGGGCAGGATTTCCTCGGTGCCGAGGAAATCCGTGAATGGGACGATCTCGGCCATGCCCTCGCCGAACACCGCGTTCTGCACGCCGAACCAGCCCACCATGGAGATGGCAACTACGCCTCCGAACAGCGCCGATCCCACCTTGCCGAAGCCCGCCCAGCGCGAAAGCAAACTGGTGGACAGCCCTTCGCGCGCGGCCGCCGTGCCCAGCGCCCAGCTGACCACCTGCAAGAGCACCGAGCCCAGCATGGTGGCCAGAAACGCGTCCCAGAACGTTAGGCCGAAGCCCAACGATGCGCCCAGCATGAGCTGGGAGACGCAGCAGATCGCGCCGATCCTGATGAAGAGAACTCGCCAGAAAGGCTGTTTCGCTTCATCAGGAACGCGCGACAGCGAGTAGTCGATGTCGCGTTCCGATGCCATGGTGTTCCTTTCTCGTCTTGTGCTCGCGAGCTCCCTGTCACCGCATGGCGATGGGTGCGATTCGCGGCGTTCTCTGCGCGGCGACGAAGGCGATTCGTGCCGCAAGGCCGCTTGCGGGTGGCACATGCGTTTTGCTGTTCGCTCTCGCCGTGGGCAAGATGGGGGGATTATACTCCGAAGCGACCCTGGTTGCCGCGGGATGAGGCAAGTTTGCCGGTTGGAAACGCGGGATAGCCTGCCGCCGTGCGCAAGGGTGCAAACGGCAGGTGGTGGAAGCGGCGTGGAATGGCGTTCTCTTTGCCAAACCGTCGTTAACGTTTCCCAGCCATTGCGCTGTCGCCAGTGCTCGGGCCGGCGCTCCCGGCGGCAGAGTTGAAGGTGTCGGACGGGCGCGCTGCGAACGGGCCTCTGCCAACGGCGGTTCAGCAGTGGAAGTCGCCTGAACTAGTGCGGGTTGCGCCTTGTGCATAGGTTCTCAGGCTGCGGGACGCGCAGGGGAAACCTCGACCCGGGGTTGCGCCCCGGCCTCCAACTTTGCACGACGAAAACGCGGACGAAGCCTGTGCATAAGATGCGGTCTGCGCCGGTTCGCGTCAATCTTGGTTTAACAGGGGGAAGGGACGCAAGACGAACGTGCAAGGAAGAATGCGCATGCTCGGGTGCGACATGCATCTTTATCATGCTGCTTCTGCCTGTTTCCATACCACGTGATGGGGAAGTTCGCGGGCGTTCGCGGGTGTTGCCAAGCTGGACGTATCGTGCAACGGCCTTTGGTGTTAGAATGCCCGCATGCGCAAAAGGCCGCAGGACATCCGCCAGATGCTCGAGACCCCGCTCACGGGGTTCGGTATCGTGCTGCTCTCGCTCGTATGCTTTCTGATCATGCTCTGGATGCTCATCGTTCTTGTAAGGGTTGTGCTGGGTTGAGTTCCGTCACCGAAAACGCCGACACGTTCGGCGCGCGACAGGGGTAGAGCACGTCCATGTGGCAGAGGTTCACATTGTACGACGTGCGGGTTATCGGCCATTATCTCGGCGTGCTCGTGCTGTTCTCGTCGCTGGCGCTGCTGGTGCCGTTCATCACGGCCATCGCATGCCAAGAATGGAGGCCGGCAGCGCATTACCTGCTTGCCATCGGCGTGTCCCTTACCGTGGGTGCGGCTCTGCGTTTTCTGCGTATCGAACCGGGACGTCTCGATCGCCAGCAGGCGCTCGCCGTCACCGGGTTTGCTTGGATCGTGCTCTCCTTTATCGCGACCATCCCTCTGTATTTGTCCGGCCACTATGTCACGTACCTTGACACGCTGTTCGACTGCGTGTCGGGCATGACCACCACAGGCGCGAGCATCATCGTCGATCTCGATCACCTGTCGAATGCCGACAACATGTGGCGTTTCATGATGCACCTCATGGGTGGTTTCGGATTGATCGTGGTGGCGCTGTCGTTCGGGCTGTTCGGCAAGCGCGTGGATGCGAGCCTGTACATGTCCGAGGGTCGCAGCGAGCACGTGGTGCCCAACGTCGTGCAAACCACGCAATTCATCGCGAAGATCGGCATGGGCATCATCTTGGTGGCCACGGTCATCCTGACAGGGTTGTGCCTGTTCATCGGCATGGAGCCGTTGCGGGCGTTTCTGCAGGCGCTGTGGCTGTCCATCTCGGGTTTCATCACGGGCGGTTTTGCGCCTATGAGCCAAAGCGTGATGTACTACCACTCGTTTCCCATCGAGGTGGTGCTCATGCTGGTCATGTTGGTGGGCTCTATCAGCTTCGTACTGCATGCGGAGGTGTGGAAGGGTCGCGTGGCGGTGTTCTTCCGCGATCTTGAGATACGCACGATGGTGCTCTGGCTCGCAGTGGTGACGTGCGTGTTCGCCGCTTCGCTGAGCGCGAGCGCCGACTTCTCCAACTTGCCCGCCATGCTGCGGCGCGGCCTGTTCATGGTGATCTCGGCGTTCTCCACCACGGGATTCCAGAACATCACGACGAACCAGCTGGAAACATCGCTCACGTCGGGTGCGTTTCTCGTGCTGGCGATGCTCATGGCGGTGGGCGGCAGCGGCGGTTCCACGTCGGGCGGCATCAAGTTCAGCCGTATGGGCATCATCGCGAAGTCCATGGTGTCCACTATCAAAGAGGCGCTTGCGCCCGATTCGGCTCGTGTGGTGGTGGCGTACAACCATGTCGGGCGACGTGTGCTCACGCCCGACATCGTGAAAGAAGCCATGACGGTGTTCATCCTGTACGTTGTCACGTACGCAGTGGGGGCGCTCGTGGGCATCGCGCACGGGTTCGAGGCGGCGCCGGCCATCTTCGAGTCGGTGTCGATGGCGAGCAACGGCGGCATCGTGTCGTCGCTCGCGGCACCGGGGATGGCGCCGACGCTCGAAGTGTTCTACATCGTGCAGATGTGGGCGGGCCGCTTGGAATTCGTGACGCTCATCGCCTTGCTGGTGGAGATCGTGGTGTCGCTCAACCCGAGGAAGTGGGTGGTGAAGCGGTGAGGATGCGCGCGTGGGTGGTAGCAAGGACGCAAGCGGGGTTGGCGTCGGGGTCGAAGCCGGTGCGATCTGCGGCCTCGCGAGCGGTGCGGCGTGGCGCGGTCTTGGGGTCGGCGCGTACGCTGACGGCGGCGCTGGCGCTTGCGGCGGCGCTGGCGCTGGTGCTTTCGCTGACGCCTGGCTTCGCGGGCATGTTGACGCCCGGCTGCACGGGTGCGCTTTCGGCCGTGGCGTACGCCGACGAACCCGCCGAGGGTGACAACGCGGTGAACACCCAGCAGCTTCCCGACAGCTCGTTCATCTACGACACCTCCATCGGCGATCTCGCCCAGGCTGATTCCTACTTCGACAACCAGACCGTGCAGGTGGTGGGAGAGGCTGTGGGCGACGCCATCCGCTCAGGTTTGGACGGCCGCCATCGGTGGATCACGCTTTCGGCCGAGGGGGATTCGTCCACGATCTCGGTGCACATGACTTCGGAGCAAGCTGCGAAGATCGACACGTTCGGCAAATACGGCGCGCGTGGAACCATGCTGCAGGTGCGCGGGACGTTCTATCTGGTGTGCCCCGACCATGACGGTATATCCGACCTTCACGCCGAAGTGGTGACGGTGGTGTCGCGGGGCGAGGAGGTTCCGGACGAGTTCGACGCGAACGCGTTCGTGCCCGGAATCGTGACGGTGGTGGCAGGCTTGGCCCTGCTCGGGGTGTTCTACTGGCTGCGCGAGCGGCAGCGTTAGGCGCGAAAAGGGAGGTTGCGTGCAGAAGGGCCAGGTCGTCAAGCTTGATCGCGGATATCCTCTCGTGCGCACCGAGCACGGCGAGCTTGTGCGCTGCGAGCATGCCACCGCGCTTGTGAAAGGCGAAGAGGCGCGCGCCGTCATCGGCGACTTCGTGGACGTCGACGTGCCGGAGGGCCACGACAAGGGCATCATCGGCGGCATCCTTCCGCGCACGCGCGCGTTCGTGCGCAAAGACCCCACCGAGCGCGCGCTGCCGCAGGTGCTGGCGGCGAACTTCGACCGGGTGTTCGTGGCGCAGCCGTTGGCCGATGTGAACGTGCGGCGGCTTGAGCGCGAGTTGGTGCTGGCGTACGAGACGGGTGCCGCGGTGACCGTGGTGTTGACGAAGGCCGATCTCGCCGAAAGCGAAGAGCACGCCGTCGCCGTGCGCGACCGCGTGCGTGCTCTCGTGGGGCCCGACGTGCGGACGCTCGTCGTGTCGGAGAACGATCCGGCCAGCATCGAGGCCGTGCGCGCGCTCGTGCCCGCGGGCACCACGGCCGTGCTCATCGGAAAGAGCGGCGTGGGGAAGTCGAGCATGGTGAACATGCTGGTGGGTTCTGCCGTGCAGGAGACGACGCCCGTGCGCGATGATGGCAAGGGCCGCCACACCACGGTGAGCCGCGAGATGGTGGCCGTGCCCGGCGGCGGCTTCATCGTGGACATGCCTGGCGTGCGCGGCTTGGGGCTGTGGGAGGCCGATGCCGGCATCGGAGCGGCTTTCGCCGACGTGGAGGAGTTGGCCGCGCGCTGCCGATTCCGCGATTGCCGGCATGCGGACGAACCCGGATGCGCCGTGCGCGCCGCTGTGGACGCTGGCGAGCTGAGCGCCGAGCGGTTCGCGTCCTACCAGGCGCTTAAACGCGAGACGGACGAGCTGCGCGACCGCCGCGAGGAAGCGCGCCGCATGCGCGGCGAGAAAGCGTCCGACCGTACGAAGGCCCCCGCCCGCAAAGGCAAGCCCCGCAAGAAACGGTAGGGCGGCGTGCGTGCCCGGCATCGCGACTCTGGCATGAGCATACGTCAACTATGCAAAGTGTAAAAAATTTTTAACGGATTATGCTATACTTGCCAAAGTGTTAAAAAATGACAACTCGTATAACGAGAGTGGGGGTGCCGCATGGTTTTACGAGAGCTGTACCTGAAGCGCATCAGACCCTTTTACCATTCGGAGTTTGTCAAGATTCTGACGGGCGTTCGCCGTTGCGGAAAATCTACGCTGCTGCGCCAAATATCAGAAGAACTTATCGCTTCTGGCATCTCCTCCGACAAAATCATCGATATAAACTTTGAAAACTATGCGTACAACTCCTTGCGAAATCCAGACGCGTTCTATCGGCATGTGGAAGACCGCATCGAGGATGCGACGGGTAAGACCTATCTGCTCTTTGACGAGGTGCAATTCGTTGATGGGTTCGAGCGCGTGGTGAATTCGTTTCGTGCAACGCACGACGTAAGCATGTTTTTGACCGGGTCGAATTCCAAGCTGTTATCCGGAGATCTTGCCTCCGAATTGGGAGGGCGCACGCTTTCGTTCAGGATCATGCCGTTCACGTTCGGCGAGTTCTGCGACTTTCGAGGTGTCCAAGGTGCCGCTCGCGCATCGTTGTTCGACGAGTACCTTCGTTGGGGCGGCTTTCCACTGGTGTGTGCCGAGCGGGACGAGGCGAGCAAGGCGGTTGTGCTTGACAACCTGTACGATTCCATCGTGCTCAAAGATGTCATTTTGCGCAACAAGATAGCATCTCCGCACACCTTGGAGACAGTGCTCAATTTCGTGGTTAGCCAATCAGGGTCGACTTTGTCGGGCAGGACCATTGCCGCTTCTTTGAGCGATCAGAATCGAAAGGTTTCAGCTCCGACCGTCTACGATTACCTGCGTGCGATAGAGAGCGCCTGCATAGTGGGCAAAGCTACGAGATACGATGTCCGGGGAAAGAAGGTGCTTGCGTTCGAAGAGAAGCTTTACGTGTGCGACCTCGGGTTGTTCCAGCAAAGAAAAAGCCCCGTTGCGGAGGATATAGGCCATGCGTTGGAAACCCTGGTTTTCAACGAGCTCGTGGCGCGCGGGTTCAAGGTGTTCGTGGGCAAGATCGACGCCATGGAAATCGACTTCATGATCTCGGGGCCGGAGGGAAAGGCGTATGTGCAGGTTGCCTACATGCTTGCGAGCGAAAAGACAAGAGAGCGGGAGTTCGGCTCGCTCGAAGCGGTGAGGGACAACTATCCGAAGTACGTCGTCACGCTCGATCCGGTGACGCGGAACCGAAACGGCATCATCCATCTGGGACTTATCGATTTCTTGCTTGACGAGGGGCTTTTGGTTTTGGGCTGAAGCGTCCTTCTGATGGCGCGTCGCTTTGTTCCGCAAAGTGCTCCGTTCAACAAAGATGCCGCCCCGAAAGGCGGCATCTTTCGTGTGCGCGATACAGCTGCAGGGGCTATGCCTTCGCAGCTTTCCGCTCGGCATCGGTCACGGGCTGACCGTTCTCGAAGCCTACATGGAACTCGGCGCGTTCGAGCGCTTCGCGATAGTCCTTCGTGCTGGTGAACATCTCGTGCTTCCACCAATTCTTCTTGAGCGTGCGGGACCGGTAAACGGCTGCCGCCACCAATGCCAGATTGGACACCAGGGCAAGCGCCGACACCACGGTCATGGGCACCACGTTGACCGCGCCGTTCGTCATGACGCCGTCGGCGTACATGGTGGGCAGCACGCTGAACGGCGCCTGCTCCATGAACAGGGGGAAGACCTGCGCGAACATGCACCAGAATGTGAGCGTGTGCCCGCGGTTGATGAGCCACGATCCGCGGTTCCACACGAACGCGAGGATGGTCGGAGCCAGCAGCAGCGCGACGCCGCAATACCAGGAATGTGTGGGCAGGTTGTTGTAGGTATAGGCGAAGTTCCACAAGTCGTAGGGAATGATCCAGACCCAGGTCATGTCGGCCCAGATGACGTCGCGCCCGCCGTCTTTGCCGAGCGGTTTGCTCACGTAGATGTGCATGACGGCGGTGAGCCCCACGATGCACAGGATGCCGGCAATCGCGTTCATAACGTTGTGCCAGCCGCCGTAGAGCCACACGCCTTCGCTGGAGAGCTCCCACGTGTACCACGCGCCGACGGCGTGCTCAACGTCGCTGATCACGGCGATGAGGATATTGAGGATCAAGATGCCCGGAACGGTGTAGACGAACCACTTCTTCTTGCCGATGCCCCATTGGAAGCGGATGAGCAGGAAGCTGATGCAGGAAAGCAGAGCTGCGTACAGCTTTGCGTAATGGAACCATCCGTTCATATACAGGTTCGTCGGGCTTTGCAGCGCCCATTCGGCTCCGCTGGCTGCGCCGACGGCGACGGCGGTGCAGTATGCGGTGACGACGGCGGGCACGGCGATAAGCATGATGATGGCGCCCCGTTTGCTCTTGATGGAGTACCAGTTGAGCAGCATGAGAACCAGCAGCACGGCGATGAGGCCGCCCCACTGGAACAATGCGTTCTCCCCGTACACTTGGAATAACATGTCCCGCTCCTTTCTTCGTATCTGTTTCTGTGGTATGACCACAAGGGCAATATATCACCATGCGAAGAAAATGTGAAGCAATCTATGAGAAGTTCCTGTTGAATTTGATCAATTCGTATTGCAATGTCTGAATGATTCTGGTATTACCAAATACCAGAAATCAGTTGGATTGATCAAAGGAAGTCCTGCTATGAAATTTGAGCGCATCGCATCGCCCAGCCTGAAGGATCTTTTTGTGCAGCAGCTTGAGCGCATGATCCTGTCGGGCGAGCTGGCCGTGGGCGACCAGATTCCTCCCGAGCGCGATCTGGCCGAGCAGATGGGGGTCAGCCGCACGGTCATCAACGCGGGCGTAGCCGACATGGCGTCGAAGGGCTTTCTGGAAATCCGTCCGCGCAAGGGGGTGTTCGTCGCTGACTACCGCCGCAGCGGATCGCTCGCCACGCTCGTGTCCATCATGGACTACAACGGAGGGTTGCTGCCGCGACGGGAAATCAAGTCGTTGTTGGAATTGCGCATGGCGCTCGAGGTGCTTTGCCTGCGCGGTGCCATTCCAGCTATGACCGAGGAAGGGCTCGCTGTGTTGCAGCAACGGCTCGATGAGCTGATGGCCGCCACGACCCCGTCCGAGGCCGCTGAAGGCCGTTTCGCGTTCGGCCACGAGCTTGACTGCCTGAGCGGAAACGCCATTCTGCCTCTGCTGGGCCATTCGTTCAAAAAGCCCATCGTCGCGCTGTGGGCCGAATACGGCCGTCGGTACGGCGTGCAGTCGCTCAAAGACCGCTGCGCGAAGCGCTTCGAGTACATCGAGGCGGGCGACGTCGAGGGAGCCGTCGCCTGGACGAAGCAATGCTTGCAGGAAGCCATCGAAGGCGACCATCAGCTGTACGGGGATCGATAGCAAGCACCGCCGCAGCGGGTTCCCGCGCGCCTCGCGTCCTTCCCACCGGATGTTTCACATGAGACTTGGGGGTGCGGACAAAAAGTTGGACACTCCGGTGTCCGGATTGGAGTCCGCATGTACCCGTTGGAGACCAGGGAGCTCGCCGTGGAGGCCGTCGCGGCGGGGTTCAGCCTGACCGAGGCGGCCGAGCT